>NZ_JAWNEI010000001.1:0-484248 GCF_034107425.1 Enterobacter sp. 148H3
CTGAAGGAACGTTGAAGACGACGACGTTGATAGGTCGGGTGTGTAAGCGCAGCGATGCGTTGAGCTAACCGATACTAATGAACCGTGAGGCTTAACCTTACAACGCCGAAGGTGTTTTGGCGAAGAGACACGATATTTTCAGCCTGATACAGATTTAACAGAATTTGCCTGGCGGCTTTAGCGCGGTGGTCCCACCTGACCCCATGCCGAACTCAGAAGTGAAACGCCGTAGCGCCGATGGTAGTGTGGGGTCTCCCCATGTGAGAGTAGGGAACTGCCAGGCATCAAAATAGAAGAACCCCGTACCGAAAGGTGCGGGGTTTTTTGCTTTTGTTTTCCCACTCTGGCCTTTCTCTTAATCCCTTATCCTGCTAATGGAATGTGTGATCTCTGTCTCAATGTGATTTATAACAAAATTATAACATTTCATTTACGAGCTTATTGAGTCTCCTGGCTCAATACGCCGCAGTTTATGGCAGGAGCATAATCACAATGACAGAAAGCATGACATCAAACGGGACGCTGGGTCACAGTGATACCCGAAGAAGGGTATGGGCAATCGTCAGCGCCTCTTCAGGGAATCTGGTTGAATGGTTCGACTTTTACGTCTACTCATTCTGTTCACTCTACTTCGCACATATCTTCTTCCCCTCCGGCAACACCACAACGCAGCTGCTTCAAACGGCAGGGGTGTTTGCCGCAGGATTCTTGATGCGACCCATCGGGGGCTGGCTGTTTGGCCGCATTGCGGATCGTCGCGGGCGTAAGGCCTCTATGCTGATCTCGGTGTGCATGATGTGCTTTGGCTCGCTGGTGATCGCCTGCTTACCGGGATATGCATCGATTGGTACCTGGGCACCGGCGCTACTTTTGCTGGCCCGCTTATTCCAGGGATTATCGGTGGGCGGTGAATACGGTACCAGTGCAACCTACATGAGTGAAATTGCACTGGAAGGCCGTAAAGGTTTTTACGCGTCATTCCAGTACGTCACGCTGATTGGCGGTCAGCTGCTGGCCATTCTTGTGGTGGTGATCCTGCAGCAAATTCTGACGGACGAACAGCTTCATGCCTGGGGATGGCGGATCCCTTTCGCAATGGGCGCAGTACTGGCGGTCGTTGCACTTTGGCTACGTCGTCAGCTAGATGAAACCTCTCAGAAAGAGGTCCGGATGCTGAAGGAGGCGGGAACATTCAAAGGGTTGTGGCGTAACCGCAAAGCTTTCCTGATGGTGCTGGGCTTCACCGCGGGCGGTTCTCTCAGTTTTTACACGTTCACCACCTATATGCAGAAGTACCTGGTGAACACTACAGGCATGCACGCCAACGTCGCCAGCGTGGTCATGACCGTGGCGCTGTTTGTCTTTATGCTCATACAACCCATTATCGGTGCGCTCTCGGATAAAATTGGCCGACGTACCTCAATGCTCATTTTTGGCGGATTATCTGCATTATGTACGGTTCCTATTCTGACTGCGCTTCAGCATGTCTCTTCACCGTATGCCGCATTTGCGCTGGTGATGGTGGCGATGGTGATTGTCAGTTTCTATACCTCAATCAGCGGGATACTGAAAGCCGAGATGTTCCCGGCGCAGGTCCGTGCGTTAGGGGTAGGGCTCTCTTATGCGGTCGCCAACGCGGTGTTTGGCGGATCGGCGGAGTACGTTGCGTTGTCGCTTAAGTCATGGGGAAGCGAAACGACATTCTTCTGGTACGTAACGGGTATGGGGGCTCTGGCTTTTATTGTTTCCCTGATGCTGCATCGCAAAGGGAAAGGTATCCGACTTTAATAGCGCGCCATCTGCCAAACGGCGTAGCCGGTTGTTGCGCCGGCAACATCCCAGGCGAAATCTTTCCAGCTCCAGCCGCTCCCTGCGGGGCGGCTATCCCATAGTTCTTTTGATGCCCCAAGACCTACTGAGAACATAAGCCCGATCGCCGCGCTACGGTCCCGGCTGTATCCCTGATGCTGGGCATATTCATTACCGGCTGCGGACAACATCGCGGAAGCGAGGAAATGCTGTGCTTTATCCTGTCCGGACCAGCTATCGTTGGCCATATGGCTACAGCCACTCAGGAAAAGGACGCTCAGTAACAGAGGAATACGCATCAACGGGCTCCATAAAAAAGCCCTGCGGGTGGCAGGGCCTGGACATTACAGAATACGGCTGATAAGTCGGTCGATACGGATACGACGTAAGCGGCGGATAAGCTTGCGGACTTTCACCGGATAATCGGCAATGCTCTGCAATTCGCGGTAATGATTAACCACAGTGGTATGTGTGCGAATCAGCTCCAGCTCGCGTTCACGTTTTGCGGCTAACTCATGCTGCGGGTCATGGATCAGGATAGCGTTTTCCAGATCCAGTCGCCACGCGCGCGGGTTCAGGTTGTTACCGGTCAGCAACATCCACTCATCGTCGACCCACATGCCTTTCAGATGGTAACTATTGTCTTCATCTTTCCAGAGACGCACAACCAGTTGGTCAGTGTTGACGTAATACTGTAAGCGGCTCAGGAAACGGCGAAGGTTAATCTCATAGAGATAAGGCAGCGCACCGATGATTTTGAACGGCTGATCTTCAGGAATGAAGAAGTCGTTTGCCGTTTTATCACCAACGATAATTTCCACTTTTTTACCGTCGCGCAGCAGCTGAATGATATTACGCACCAGCACGGCAGGAAGGTTAAAGTACGGCGTACAGATGGTGAGTTTCTGCTCCGCACACGGCATCAGATGGAAGATCGTTTTGTTCAGCTGGCTTGATTTGCCGAGTCCTACCAGCGGGGTAACGGATAACTCTTCGTTGTTCGCATCGCCCTGGAAATGATAGACCGCATCACGCAGCTCCTGGCGGAAGGCGCGAACATCGTTTTTAATTTCCGGGCTTTTAGGGCGCTCGGGATCGTCAAGACGGTTAACACCACGGCCGTGGACCAGATTTTTATCAACCCAGTTAAACATGATATCGGCCATCTGCGGATTACGGATCAGATGATAGCGGTCGTAGCGATATTTATCGAGCTGATGAAGGTAGACATCATTGAGGCTGGCGCCGCTGTACAGCACGCTGTCATCAATGATGAATCCCTTGAAATGAAGGACGCCGAGCGCTTCACGGGTATTAACCGGGACACCATAAACAGGCACATCGACGCCAGGATTTTCCTGCGCCGTACGGCAATACCAGTCAGCATTGGTATTAGACGCGGCAGCGCCAATACGGCCACGCTGAGCTCGATGCCAGTCTACCAGCACGCGAACATCAAGTTCCGGGCGCTGACGTTTGGCATCATAGAGCGCGTTCAGGATCGCGCGCCCGCCTTCATCCTGTTCAAGATACAGTGCCACAATGCAAATGCGTCGTGTGGCGCTGGCAATCTTTTCCAGAAGCGTCTCCCGAAAATGAGCGGGAGCGTAAAAGAACTCTACATCATCAACTGACTGAGAAATCTTCGGTAGTTGAGCAAGGTGTTGTTGATGTTTATTACGCTTAAATTTTGACAACATCACAGTGCGTATCTTCTCTGTTCATTGAAGGGTTGTCTGTACTATGCAAACAACATAAGCGGACAATGATACCACCAGTCCCGTCCAAAGTGGGTAACATTTCCAGTAGCTTACTCGCGTTTGCTTGCTGATGTCAGACTAAGGGACAAGGCAACAATACCTTCGTCAAGCTGAATATCAACGTCAAACCCAAGTTTTCGCGCCAGGGTCACCATACCGCGATTGTTAGGCATAGTAATGCCATTAAGGCGTAACAATCCGTGATCTCGCGTATAACTGATGAGTTTTTCCAGCAACCGTCTTCCCAGACCCAGGCCTTTAAGATCGGAGCGCACCAGCACCGCAAACTCCGCATCGACGTTATCCGGGTCAGAAATCGCACGCGTGACGCCGAGGATCTCATCACCCTTATCGGAGCGACGAACGGCAACAAACGCCATTTCTCGATCGTAGTCGATCTGGGTCATATTGGCTAAATCATCGTGGGTAAATTCGTTGATTTCGCTAAAATAGCGATAATAAAGATCCTCTTTCGTGACCTGAGAGATAAAGGCTCGCAGCTGGGGCTCATCTTCCGGCAGAATAGGGCGGAACAAGGCGCGTTCACCATTTTTCATCTCAACCCACTCCTCCAGCTGCAGGGGATACGGGCGGATTGCCAGGCGACTCTCTCTGTCTCCTTCGAATGGTGCGATATCCAGAGTCACGTCCAGCGCCGTAAACTCATTGCCGGAGGCGAGCAGCGGATGAATGTCCAGCCGCTGGATCTCTGCACAATCTACAATCAGGTTAGAGACCTGCACCAGGAACTGACTTAGCCCGGCAATATCGAGCGGACGCAGCGCGCTCCGGCCGCGGATCTTTTTACTTTTAATCGCCTGAATGATCAGATAACGCGCCAGATTCATGTTAAGAGGCGGCAACGCCACCACGGCCTGCTCTTCCGGGCGCCACTCCACGCCGCCTTCTCCCAGCATGATGAGCGGACCGAAGACGGGATCGTGTTCAACCACCACCCGTAATTCCTGAGCACCAGCGCGGTTGGCCATGCTTTGCACCAGCAATCCGTGGATTCTTGCCTGCGGCCAGGCCATTTTCACACGATCGAAAATGGCATCAGCTGCCTGCTGCACCTCCGTTGCCGTGCGCAGGTACAACATGACCCCCTGCACATCCGACTTATGCGGGATATCCGGGGAGCGCAGCTTCAGGGCAACCGGATAGCCAATCTGCTCGGCAATATGCACGGCCTCAGCGCTGTCGCTGGCGATCCAGGTCGGCAGGGTTTGCATCCCGTAACTGCCCAGAATCGGCTGGACCTCATGTGTATCCAGCGACGTTGCGCCTTCTTCAATGGCCTGCTGCAACAGCCTGTGAACGTCAACGGTATTGGCCGTCAAATTCCCGGGCAACGCCGGCGTCTCGCGGAGCTGTTTCTGGTTACGGCGATATTCCACCATATGCATAAACGCGGTGATGGTGCCTTCCGGCGTGCGGTAGGTTGGCAACCCGGCCTCGCTGAACAAGCGCCGCGCCTCCTGAGAAGAAAACTCACCGCACCAGTTGGTGAGCAGGGTGACATATTTGCCTCGCGGATGGTTGCGTACGGCCTCAATGAGCGCGCGCGCGCTTTCACTGCCCGGCGCGACCGCGCTGGGTGAGTGGATAATCATCAGCGCATCGAAATCCTGGCTATCCAGCAAAATGGAGATCGCCCTGATATAGCGGTCGCTGCTGGCGTCATCGCGCAAATCAAGCGGATTGCCGGGCGTCACGCTGGTCGGAAGTGCTTCTTTCAGGCGCTGCAGCGTCTCTTCACTCAGCGTTGCCAGCTTGCCGAAGCGCCGCCATAGCTCATCCAGAGCGAGCGCGGCAGGGGCGGCACCGTTACTGACGATCATTAGCTTCTCGCCGCGCAACGGGCGCATATGGCTTAACGTCTCAACGGCGGAAAAAAGCTCGTGCGTATCCTGCACCCGCAGCAACCCCGCGCGCTGAATGGCGGCGTCCCAGGCGGGATCCATGCCGGAATGCGAATGCAGCAGGCGCTGTGCCGCAGGGCTTCGCCCGCTTTTGATCACCAGGATCGGCTTATTGCGCGAAGCGCTTCGAGAAGCCGAGACAAAACGACGCGCGTCGCTGAGGTGCTCAAGATAAAGCAGGATTGCACTGGTTTTGCCGTCACGTGCCAGAAAATCCAGTAGCTCATCAACGTCGATATCCAGGCTGTCGCCCAGGGCAATGAAGTAGGAGAATCCCATTTCACGCTGCTGCGCCCAGTCGAGGATAGTGTTCGATACCGCAGCCGATTGCGAGATAAACGCGAGCTTGCCTTTGCGGATCGGAACCGGAGAGAAGCTGGCATTTAAGCCCTGCCAGGGGGCGAGCAGGCCGAGACTGTTTGGCCCAAGAATGCGCATTTGATAGCGGCTGGCGCAGGCCAGAAGCTCGGCTTTCTGTTCAGGCGGAGACGAGAGAATAATGCAGGTTTTACATCCCTTCTTGCCGAGTGATTCCAGCAGCTCCGGGTTACGCTTTGCGTTTGTACAAAGTACGGCCAGATCGGGTACGAAAGGCAGACTCTGTACATCAGGCCATGCAAGCACTCCCTGAACCGCCTTATACGCGGGCGTGACGGGCATAACGGGACCATTAAATCCCCCGGCCAGTAGGTTGCGCATCATCAGATAGCCAGCACGATCCGGTTTCATTGATGCGCCGATGACGGCAATGGATTTAGGACGAAGTAGCGCTTCTAACCCTCGCTGGCTCATGCAGGCCTCCTGTGAATGCAAGCGACCTGATAATTTTAAACGCTTTCCGTCTCGGCTGCTGTGACGCTGCCCTTATGAACGGTTTTTCCCGCCAGATAGCGTTCCCGGAAACAGGAGAAATGGTTGCCCAGGGCGCCAGCCGCAGCGGTATCACCCGCCAGATCCAGAAGCGCAATGGCCACTTCGGCGGTGCAGTATTGTCCGTCAGCATGCGCTTCACGCAGGCGGTAGGCGGAGACGCGGGAAAGATCGACAGAAATCACCGGAAGTGCGTCGAGATACGGGCTTTTGCGAAACATTTTTCGCGCTTCGGTCCAGGTGCCGTCCAGCATAATAAATAGCGGCGGTTTACCGGATGGCGGCGTCGAAAGCACCTGGCGATCCACGCCTGCATAAGAGGCGGGGAAAACGACCATCGGCTGATAGTCCGGACTAGCCACTAAGTCGAGCAGGGCCTGAGGTGGCTCCGTTCGGGACCACTGAAAAGCCGCAGTATCCGGGAGAATATCGGCGATAAGGCGTCCCGTATTGCTGGGTTTCATCGGCTCGGTATCGAACATGACCAGACAAAAACGGCTCTGTGCCGTACTCGGGGTCAGCGTCTCGCACAGGCAAACCTTCAGCGGCAGCAGGCAGCGCTGGCAGCGGCGAATACGGTTGCCTCGGGCGAGGAACGGTCGAGTGGCGCGCGCAAGGCGTTCTGCGCGTAGTTTAAGAACAGCGTTATCAGTCATGGGCGAAATGCAGGAAAAACCCTATTTTCGCAGAGGCAGGAGCGGGGCACAAGATGTGCCCCGTGAATGTTACAGCGACTCGTTTAACCAGCTTTCAAAAGGTGCTTTTGGAACTGCACCATTGAGCATATCGATCACCTCACCATTTTTAAAAATCATAATGGTCGGGATGCTGCGGATGCGAAAACGGGCGCTTAGTTCGGGCTCAGCTTCAGTGTTGACCTTAACGAACCGCATTTTTCCGTTTCGCTCTTCGGCCACATCTTCGAAGATAGGCGCGAAGCTACGGCAAGGGCCGCACCATGGCGCCCAGAAATCGACCACGACAGGAAGATCGTCCTTGAGGAGTTTGTCCAGCGTAGCACCCGTTGCGTTAATGACGTCGCCATCAAACAATTCATGGCCGCAACGTCCGCATTTCGCACCATCTTCCATCCGATCGTCCGGAATGCGGTTAAGAGCCTGACAGTTGGCACATACGGTATTCATAACTAACCTCTGATAGAGCCGTGGGACAGCGGCGGAACGCCGATAATGTTTCTAATATGTTACATATTATCAATGAGCCTGTTTGAAACAACAATGCGTTTTATTCAATGAGAACAATAGTCACAGGCTTTTGTACGAAATTATGGCTATGCGCTGGCACATCGGGTAATCTGCGCGCTTCGCGCAGCGCTGGTGGAGAAAAGCATGAACGACGAAATGAAAAACAAAAGCGGCAAGGTCAAAGTGATGTATGTCCGCAGTGATGATGACTCTGATAAACGCACCCAAAATCCGCGTACCGGAAAAGGTGGCGGGCGTCCGGCGTCTTCTTCTCGTGCTGACGGTGGCCGTCGCCCCGCCCGCGATGACAGAAATAACCGCGGAGATGACCGCAAACGTGACGATCGCAAACGCGATGACCGTCCGCGGGAAGACTTCTCACGTGATAATGCCTCCCCGTGGCGTACCGTTTCTCGCGCCCCTGGCGATGAGACGCCGGAAAAAGCCGATCACGGCGGTATCAGCGGTAAAAGCTTTATCGACCCGGAAGTGCTGCGCCGCCAGCGTGCGGAAGAGACCCGCGTGTATGGTGAGAACGCCTGCCAGGCGCTATTCCAGAGCCGTCCTGAGTGTATCGTCCGCGCCTGGTTTATCCAGAGCGTAACCCCGCGCTTCAAAGAAGCCCTGCGCTGGATGGCCGCGAACCGTAAAGCTTACCACGTGGTTGATGATGCTGAGCTGACCAAAGCCTCCGGTACTGAACACCACGGCGGCGTTTGCTTCCTGATCAAAAAACGTAACGGCACGACCGTGCAGCAGTGGGTCAGCCAGGCGGATGCCGATGACTGCGTGCTGGCGCTGGAAGATGTGGGCAACCCGCATAACCTGGGCGCAATGATGCGCAGCTGCGCGCACTTTGGCGTGAAAGGCGTGCTGTTGCAGGATGCTGCACTGCTGGAATCCGGTGCCGCGATCCGTACTGCGGAAGGCGGAGCCGAGCACGTGCAGCCGATCACCGGCGACAGCGTGCTGGATGCTCTTGAGCAGTTCCGTAAAGCGGGCTATTCCATCGTAACTACTTCAAGCCATGCCGGTACGCCGCTGTTTAAAGCGACGCTGCCGCGTAAAATGGTGCTGGTATTAGGTCAGGAACGTGATGGTCTGTCTGACGCGGCGCTCTCCAGTGCGGATCTGAGCGTCTCTATTGATGGGACAGGCAATGTGGAAAGTCTGAACGTATCCGTTGCGACCGGCGTATTGCTGGCCGAGTGGTGGCGTCAGAATAAGGCATAAGCCTCTTCATGTGCCGGGTCATACCCGGCACATTCAATTATTACTCGCTCTCAGCCGGTAGCACGGGCATCCAGTCAATTGGCGTTTCGCCACGTTTTTCCAGCCATTCATTCGCCAGAACAAAATGATTACAGCCAAAGAAACCGCGATGCGCAGACAGCGGTGACGGGTGCGGTGCTTTCAACACGTGATGACGCTGACGATCGATAATCGCCCCTTTCTTCTGCGCGTGAGAACCCCACAGTAAAAACACGACCCCTTCACGATGCTCGTTGATAAGGCTGATGACTTTATCGGTAAAGGTCTCCCACCCAAGGCTGGCGTGCGAGTGCGCCTGGCCCGCCCGTACGGTAAGCACCGTATTCAGTAACAGCACGCCCTGGCGCGCCCAGCTTTCCAGATAGCCGTGGTTTGGCCGGGTAAAACCGGGCACAGTTCCCTCAAGCTCTTTATACATGTTGAGCAGAGAAGGGGGGATCGCCACGCCGGGACGTACGGAAAACGCCAGCCCATGCGCCTGGCCCGGGCCGTGATAGGGATCCTGGCCCAGAATGACCACTTTCACATCGCTCAGTTCGGTGTAGCGAAAGGCGTTGAAAACATCTTTCTGCGGCGGGTAAATCGTCTGTCCGGACTGACGCTCAGCGGCAACGGTGCTGAGCGTATTGATAAAATATGGCTGCTGCTTTTCTTCTGCCAGCACGTCATGCCAGGTTAAAGGTGTTGTCATCTCGCTCTCCTGCGAATCTCAATCTCTTACTAGCTTACCTTCTAAAGCCCGGTGAGCAAAATTACACGCTGAAATGCGCGCTAAGTGGCTAAATTTATGTTGAAAATGTGCAGGTAAAATTGAATTGGTAAGGTCGTGAAATTGATCTAAAGCAATAAATTCAAACCACACTCTTTATGTGGTTGGTGTTTTTGTTGATTTAAATCAATAAATCACCGTGGTGTGAATGATATATATACACACAAGAAACAATGGTTTTACCAATTGGCCGCGAGAGGCCGACATCAGCTAATGTAGCCTAAGGGAGGCAACACATGATTACAGGTATCCAGATTACTAAAGCTGCAAATGACGATCTGCTCAACTCTTTCTGGCTGCTGGACAGCGAGAAAAACGAAGCGCGCTGTGTCGTTGCGAAAGCGGGTTTTGCTGAAGATGAAATCGTGCCGGTGAGCAAACTGGGCGAAATCGAATACCGTGAAATTCCAATGGAAGTAAAACCGGAAGTGCGTGTGGAAGGTGGTCAGCACCTGAACGTAAACGTACTGCGTCGCGAAACGCTGATGGACGCGGTTGAGCACCCAGAAAAATATCCACAGCTGACCATTCGCGTGTCCGGCTATGCGGTCCGCTTTAACTCACTGACTCCAGAACAGCAGCGCGACGTCATCGCCCGTACCTTTACTGAAAGCCTGTAACGGCTTCAGCAGGGGGGAATAAAAAAGCCGGGGATTTCCCCGGCTTTTTTATTACTCTTCAGTTTTCGTCTCTGGTGCGGCAGAGCTTGGCTTACGTCGCTTACCAATATTCTTGGTATCGCGGTGGCGCTGCTTCACGCGCGGTTTCTCTTTTTCTTTCTCTTTTCTCTCAGCACGTTTCGCGAGCGCTTTCTTGGACGGTTTACCCGTCATTTTTTCACTCGGCGCACGTGTGGTTGGGCGCAAGCCGTCAATAACGCGCGCTTTCAGCGGCTCGTCAACATAGCGGCCAATTTTCTGCAACAGCAGGTAGTCATGCGCTTCGACCAGTGAGATAGCAATCCCTTTGCGGCCCGCGCGGCCGGTACGGCCAATACGGTGCAGATAGGTATCGCCGCTGCGCGGCATATCGAAGTTAATGACGTGGCTGACGTCAGGGATGTCGATCCCGCGAGCGGCAACGTCTGTGGCAACCAGCACGTTAACGCGGCCATCGGTCAGGCGCTTAATGCCTTCGGTACGCTTGATCTGCGCCATCTCGCCTTCAAGATAGCAGTTGTTGATCCCGGCGTTACGCAGCATTTCTGCCAGCTCGTGCACGCGCTCGCGCTTACGCACAAACACGATTGTGCGCAGCGCATCTTCCTGCTTCAGCAGGTGTTTGAGCAATTCGACCTTGTGCTCAAGGTTGTCCGCGCGGTAGTACCACTGGTGGATCTTCTTACGCTCACGGGTGGACGGCGTCGCCGACACTTCTACCGGATCTTCCAGCAGACGCTCTGCGAAGTCTTTAATCGCTTCCCCTTCGAGGGTGGCAGAGAACAGCATCGTCTGGTTACGCCAGCGTGTTTCCCCTGCAATGTGCTCGATATCCTGTGCAAAACCCATGTCCAGCATGCGGTCGGCTTCGTCGAGGATCAGCGTTTCAACCGCGCGGCAGTCGAAGTTCTCTTCTTTAATGTACTGCAGCAGGCGGCCCGTCGTCGCAACGACGATGTCCTGGTTTTCGCTGAACACTTCGGCGTGGTTCATATACGCAACGCCGCCGGTGATGGTAGCGATATCCAGATGGGTATTTGCCGCGAGTTCACGCGCGTGATCGGCCACCTGCATGGCCAGTTCGCGCGTCGGCGTCAGGATTAAAATACGCGGCGGGCCAGATTTTTTACGCGGAAAGTCGAGCAGATGCTGCAACACAGGCAGCAAATAGGCTGCTGTCTTCCCCGTGCCGGTTGGCGCAGAACCGAGCACATCGCGGCCCTCAAGCGCAGGCGGAATGGCCGCTGCCTGAATGGCGGTCGGGCGTGTAAAGCCTTTGCTCTCAAGTGCATTGAGCAGGCTTTCATCGAGTTCAAGTTCGGAAAAAGTCGTTACAGTCATGTTCTACCTCTGTGTGGGGCGCTGATTATAGACGTTACGGCTGTAATCTTCATCTGTTTGTATGGATATCGCTTTTCGGCCACTTCGCTTTCCCCTATGCTACTCCAGTTTCACTTAGAAGGTTGCCCCGACATGTCTCAACTCAAAGCGCAGCTGCGCCGCGATGGTTTTACGTTCAAACAATTTTTTGTCGCTCACGATCGCTGTGCCATGAAGGTCGGTACAGACGGCATTTTACTGGGAGCGTGGGCGCCTGTCGCAGGTGTTAAGCGTATTCTTGATATCGGTACCGGCAGCGGGCTGGTGGCGTTAATGCTGGCGCAGCGCACGGAAGAGCATGTCACCATCGATGCCGTCGAGCTGGATGCGCAGGCGGCAGAGCAGGCGAATGAAAATGTAGCCGAATCCCCCTGGGCTGCCCGCATGAAAGTGGAATGCGCAGATGTGCTCGCCTGGGCGCCTGAACAAACCGCGCGTTACGATCTGATCGTCAGCAACCCTCCTTACTACGAGCCCGGCGTTGAGTGCGGTACCCCCGAGCGTGAGCAGGCGCGTTATACCGGTTCCCTCGATCACAAGGCCCTGCTCACCAGTGCGGCCGAGCTTATCTCCGAAGAAGGTTTTTTCTGCGTGGTCCTGCCTGAGAGTACCGGCAACACGTTCATTGGTATCGCGCAGGAGATTGGCTGGACGTTACGCCTGCGTACCGATATTTCGGATACGGAAGGCCGACTGCCGCACCGCGTGCTGCTGGCGCTCTCGCCGAAAGAGGGGGAATGCTTTAACGATCGAATGGTGATCCGTGGGCCAGACCAGCGTTATTCCGAAGATTACACTGCCCTGACCCAGGCGTTTTATCTGTTTATGTAAACCTGCGGGGCGAGTATCGACGGGCCGGACTCAGCAAGCTGATTCGGGTAGTCCAGGGTGTAGTGCAGCCCGCGGCTCTCTTTACGCATCATCGCGCAGCGAACGATCAGCTCGGCAACCTGCACCAGATTGCGCAGCTCCAGCAGATTATTGGATACGCGGAAATTGGCATAATACTCATCAATTTCCTGCTGCAGCATGGTGATGCGGCGCAATGCGCGTTCAAGACGTTTCGTGGTGCGCACAATTCCGACGTAGTCCCACATAAACAGCCGCAGCTCATGCCAGTTATGCTGGATCACGACCAGCTCGTCCGGGTTATCCACGCGGCTTTCATCCCAGGCTGGCAGGTGCTCAGTCTCACGGGCGTAGGGCATGCGCTTCGTGATGTCTTCTGCGGCCGACCAGCCGTACACCAGACATTCAAGCAGCGAGTTAGAAGCCATACGGTTCGCGCCGTGAAGCCCGGTATAGCTGACCTCACCGATAGCATAAAGTCCGTCCACATCGGTACGCCCATGATCGTCAACCATTACGCCACCGCAGGTATAGTGGGCGGCTGGCACAATCGGCACCGGATCGCGCGTTAAATCAATGCCAAGATTGAGCAGCTTTTCATAAATCATTGGAAAATGCTGGCGAATAAACGCTGCTGGCTTATGGCTGATATCAAGATACATGCAGTCCACGCCAAGGCGCTTCATTTCATGATCGATGGCGCGAGCAACGATATCGCGGGGGGCCAGTTCGCCACGGGCGTCAAAGTCCGGCATAAAGCGGGTGCCGTCAGGGCGTTTCAGATAGGCCCCTTCGCCGCGCAGGGCTTCCGTCAACAGGAAGTTGCGCGCCTGAGGGTGGAACAGGGCGGTTGGGTGAAACTGATTGAACTCAAGATTCGCCACCCGGCAGCCGGCGCGCCAGGCCATAGCGATACCGTCTCCGGAGGCAATGTCCGGGTTCGTGGTGTACTGATACACTTTTGAGGCGCCGCCCGTAGCCAGTACTACAGCCTTTGCCTGACAGGTTTCCACCTTCTCTTTATTACGGTTCCAGACCCAGGCGCCCACCACGCGACGCGTGCCGGGCAGGCCAATCTTGTCAGAGATAATCAGGTCAACGGCATTACTCCGCTCAAGAACCCGAATATTAGGATGCTTCAGCGCTTTGCCGACCAGCGTGGTTTCCACTTCTTTTCCGGTAGCATCTGCTGCGTGCAGGATGCGGCGGTGGCTATGGCCGCCTTCGCGCGTCAGGTGGTAGCTCTCTTCACCGTTGGGTTGAACCTGCGTATCGAACAAGACGCCCTGGTCGATGAGCCACTGCACGCAATGACGGGCATTGCTGGCGACAAACTCTGCGGCGTGTGCATCCACGATCCCGGCCCCGGCAATCAGCGTATCTTCAACGTGGGATGCAATGCTGTCTGTCTCATCAAACACCGCGGCAATGCCACCCTGGGCATAAAACGTGGAACCCTCGCTTATCGGCCCTTTACTCAGAACGATAACGTTTTGATGCTCGGCCAGGCGCAGCGCCAGAGAGAGACCGGCAGCGCCGCTGCCGATGATCAGTACATCACAATGGAGTTCAGGTGTTGTGTTCATGATTGTTGTTTAATTTACTAAACAGTGTTGAGTCAGAATAGCACTCGAATGCGATATATCGCACGTATTTTTTTAGCGACTGTTGCAATGGCTAAACTCTTAAGTTGAGGTAAACGGAGGGTAAATGAGTGAAATTATTTTGCGAAGCAGATCGTTAGCGTCAGATTTTGTGGTGAAATAAAGCCTGTGTTGCGTTACTCTTCTGGCGGGAAAAAGATGTTTCTTGTCAGAAACTGGTGCGTATCGTGAACAGACTTATAATGAGAGAAAATGAACAGTCTGCGGCGCGATGAACAAAAACAAAGGCGTTACGGAACTTATTGAAGATCAGACACTCTAATTTGTGCTTGCTCAAAGTGCGGTATTTTTAGAGTGGCGTTTCGAATAACGCGTGGAATTTAGGTTTGGGGAGACATTACCTCGGATGAGCGAGCAGTTAACGGACCAGGTCCTGGTTGAACGGGTCCAGAAGGGAGATCAGAAAGCCTTTAACTTACTGGTGGTGCGCTACCAGCATAAGGTGGCGAGCCTGGTTTCCCGCTATGTACCGTCAGGCGATGTGCCTGATGTGGTGCAAGAGTCTTTTATTAAGGCCTATCGCGCGCTGGATTCTTTCCGGGGAGATAGTGCTTTTTATACCTGGCTGTACCGTATTGCGGTCAATACGGCAAAGAATTATCTGGTCGCTCAGGGCCGTCGTCCGCCTTCTAGTGATGTGGACGCAATCGACGCCGAAAACTTCGAAAGTGGCGGCGCATTGAAAGAAATTTCGAACCCTGAGAACTTAATGTTGTCAGAAGAACTGAGACAAATCGTTTTTCGCACGATCGAGTCGCTCCCGGAAGATTTACGCATGGCAATTACGTTACGGGAGCTTGATGGTCTGAGCTATGAAGAGATAGCCGCTATCATGGATTGTCCGGTCGGCACGGTACGTTCACGAATTTTCCGTGCGCGAGAAGCTATTGATAATAAAGTTCAACCGCTTATCAGGCGTTGACGATAGCGGGATACTGGAAAAGGTATTAGGCATGCAGAAAGAAAAACTTTCCGCTTTAATGGATGGTGAAACGGTAGATAGTGAGCTGCTCAACGAGCTGTCTCATTCTCCCGAAATGCAAGAGACCTGGGAGAGTTACCATCTCATCCGTGACACCCTTCGCGGTGACACCGGCGAGGTTCTCCATTTCGATATCTCAGCCCGCGTCATGGCGGCGATTGAGAATGAGCCTGTTCATCAGACCACTCCGCTGATTCCTGAAGCTCAACCCGCACCTCACCAGTGGCAGAAAATGCCATTCTGGCAAAAGGTGCGCCCGTGGGCCAGCCAGCTTACCCAAATGGGTGTGGCTGCATGCGTATCGCTTGCAGTTATTGTTGGCGTCCAGCACTATAATACTCAGTCTGAAACTAATCAGCAGCCAGAAGCGCCAGTGTTTAACACACTGCCGATGATGGGCAAAGCCAGCCCGGTAAGCTTGGGCGTACCGGCTGATGCTTCCGCCAGCGGCGGCCAGCAACAGCAGGTTCAGGAGCAGCGCCGTCGCATTAATGCGATGTTGCAGGATTATGAGTTGCAGCGTCGTCTGCACTCTGAACAGCTTCAGTTTGAGCAGGCGCAGACACAGCAAGCTGCTGTGCAGGTGCCCGGAAACCAAACTTTAGGAACGCAATCGCAGTAATGAAGCAACTTTGGTTCGCCATGTCTCTGATGGCGGGTAGCCTGTTCTTCTCTGCCAACGCCTCGGCTGATGTATCATCCGGGGCGTTGTTGCAGCAAATGAATCTGGCCAGCCAGTCACTCAATTACGAGTTGGCATTTATCAGCATCAATAAGCAGGGCGTCGAGTCGTTACGCTATCGCCATGCCCGTCTTGATAACCAGCCGCTCGCCCAGCTTTTACAGATGGATGGTCCGCGTCGGGAAGTTGTCCAGCGTGGTAACGAAATCAGCTATTTCGAGCCCGGCCTGGAACCTTTCACGCTGAATGGCGACTATATCGTTGATTCCCTGCCGTCACTCATTTACACCGACTTCAAACGGCTTGCCCCTTACTACGATTTTATTTCGGTAGGGCGTACGCGTATTGCGGACAGACTGTGCGAGGTGATCCGCGTTGTCGCCCGGGATGGAACGCGTTACAGCTATATTGTCTGGATCGACGCTGAAACTAAACTCCCGATGCGTGTAGACCTGCTTGACCGTGACGGTGAAACGCTGGAACAGTTCCGCGTTATCTCCTTCAGCGTGAACAATCAGGTTGGCAACAGCATGCAGAATCTGGCTAAGGCCAGCCTGCCGCCGCTGCTTTCTGTTCCTGCCGGGGATTCCGTTAATTTCAACTGGGTACCTGCCTGGATCCCACAAGGGTTTAGCGAAGTGTCCAGCAGCCGTCGTCAGCTGCCAACGATTGAAACGCCGGTGGAATCGCGTCTCTATTCGGATGGTCTGTTCAGCTTCTCGGTGAATATCAATCGCGCAACGGCAAACAGCGCTGAACAAATGCTGCGTACCGGGCGCCGTACGGTGAGTACAACGGTACGCGATAATGCAGAAATCACCATTGTGGGAGAACTCCCTCCGCAAACGGCGAAACGTATTTCCGACAGCATTAAATTCAGGGCTGCACAATGATCAAAGAGTGGGCGACAGTTGTCTCATGGCAGAACGGCATTGCGCTGGTGAGCTGCGATGTTAAAGCCTCATGTAATAGCTGTGCATCCCGCGCTGGCTGTGGCAGCCGCGTGCTGAACAAGCTCGGGCCACAAACATCGCACACGATTTCAGTGCCAAGCGAACAGCCGCTGATGGCCGGGCAGAAGGTGGAACTGGGCATCGCGGAAGGCAGCCTGCTCAGCTCCGCTATGCTGGTGTATCTCTCTCCGCTGGTCGGCCTGTTTATCATGGGTGGTCTGTTTCAGATGCTGTTTGGTACCGATGTGGCCGCTATGTGCGGTGCCGCATTGGGTGGCGTAGGGGGATTCTGGCTTGCCAAAGGTCTCTCCCCAACACTCGCCGCGCGCGAGGAGTGGCAGCCTGTCATTCTCAGCGTTGGGCTGGCGCCAGACCAGCTTCGTGTTGAAACGCTCTCTTCTGAGGCCCGGTGATCCATCGGGCTTTATCTTTTTTTACACCCTAAAACAGAAAACGTCCTTTCTTCACGCTATACCAGTCTCTAAGTGCATTTCCAGGTAGCGAGGATGTAGTGTAGAATGCTGCGTTTTCGCACTGAAAAACGTCAGGCTAAGAACAGCGGCCTCCAGGAATTCGTAAGGCATAATTATTTAACTATATGAAGAACATACGTAACTTTTCGATCATTGCTCACATTGACCACGGTAAGTCGACGCTGTCTGACCGTATTATCCAGATTTGCGGTGGCCTGTCTGATCGTGAAATGGAAGCCCAGGTTCTGGACTCCATGGACCTGGAACGCGAACGCGGTATCACCATTAAAGCGCAGAGCGTTACGCTTGATTACAAAGCGGCTGATGGTGAAACCTATCAACTGAACTTTATCGACACCCCAGGCCACGTTGACTTCTCCTATGAAGTATCACGCTCGCTCGCTGCCTGTGAAGGCGCGCTGCTGGTGGTGGATGCCGGGCAGGGCGTTGAAGCCCAGACCCTGGCAAACTGCTACACCGCGATGGAAATGGATCTCGAAGTTGTGCCGGTTCTGAACAAGATCGACCTGCCAGCCGCCGATCCTGAGCGCGTAGCGGAAGAGATTGAAGATATTGTCGGCATTGACGCGACCGATGCCGTGCGCTGCTCCGCGAAAACCGGTGTCGGCGTCACCGACGTGCTGGAACGTCTGGTGCGTGATATTCCGGCCCCGGAAGGCGATCCGGATGCCCCGCTGCAGGCGCTGATTATCGACTCCTGGTTCGATAACTATCTGGGCGTTGTCTCCCTGGTGCGTATTAAAAACGGCACCATGCGCAAAGGCGACAAAATCAAGGTAATGAGTACCGGACAGGTCTACAACGCCGACCGTCTGGGTATCTTCACGCCAAAACAGGTTGACCGCACCGAGCTGACATGCGGCGAGGTTGGCTGGCTGGTCTGCGCCATCAAAGACATCCTCGGCGCGCCGGTGGGTGATACCCTGACGGGTGCGCGCAACCCGGCAGATAAAGCGCTGCCAGGCTTTAAAAAGGTGAAACCGCAGGTTTACGCGGGCCTGTTCCCGGTCAGCTCTGACGACTACGAAAACTTCCGTGATGCGCTTGGCAAGCTGAGCCTGAACGATGCCTCCCTGTTCTATGAGCCAGAAAGCTCAACGGCGCTGGGCTTCGGCTTCCGCTGCGGCTTCCTTGGTCTGCTGCACATGGAGATCATTCAGGAGCGTCTGGAGCGTGAATACGATCTGGACCTGATCACCACCGCGCCGACGGTAGTATATGAAGTTGAAACCACCTCGAAAGAAGTGATCTACGTCGACAGCCCATCCAAGCTGCCGCCGTTGAACAATATTCACGAGCTGCGTGAGCCGATTGCCGAATGTCACATGCTGCTGCCGCAGGAGTTCCTGGGCAACGTCATTACGCTGTGTATTGAGAAGCGCGGCGTGCAGACCAACATGGTTTACCACGGTAACCAGGTCGCGCTGACCTACGAAATCCCGATGGCGGAAGTGGTGCTCGACTTCTTCGACCGTCTGAAGTCGACCTCCCGTGGCTATGCATCACTGGATTACAACTTCAAACGCTTCCAGGCCTCCAACATGGTGCGTGTGGACGTGCTGATCAACGGCGAGCGTGTGGATGCGCTGGCGCTGATCACCCACAACGACAATGCGCCATACCGTGGCCGCGAGCTGGTTGAGAAGATGAAAGATCTGATCCCGCGTCAGCAGTTCGATATCGCGATTCAGGCGGCCATTGGCAACCATATTATCGCGCGTTCAACCGTGAAACAGCTGCGTAAAAACGTTCTGGCGAAGTGCTATGGCGGTGACGTCAGCCGTAAGAAAAAGCTGCTGCAGAAGCAGAAAGAAGGTAAGAAGCGTATGAAGCAGGTCGGTAACGTCGAGCTGCCGCAGGAAGCATTCCTTGCCATCCTTCATGTTGGTAAAGACGGCAAATAACCCTAAGGAGTTGGCATGGCGAACATGTTTGCCCTGATCCTGGTCATTGCTACCCTGGTGACAGGTCTGCTGTGGTGTCTGGATAAGTTTATCTTCGCCCCAAAACGTCGCGAACGTCAGGCTGCCGCACAGGCAGCCACTGGCGATGGGATTGACGCGAAAACCCTGAAGAAAGTCGGCCCGAAACCGGGCTGGCTGGAAACGGGCGCCTCGGTATTTCCGGTGCTGGCGATTGTGCTGGTGGTACGTTCGTTTATTTACGAGCCGTTCCAAATCCCATCAGGTTCAATGATGCCAACGCTGCTAATCGGTGATTTTATTCTGGTAGAGAAGTTTGCCTACGGCATTAAAGATCCTATCTACCAGAAAACGCTGATCGAAACCGGTCATCCGAAACGCGGCGACATCGTGGTGTTCAAATATCCGGAAGATCCGCGCCTGGACTACATCAAGCGCGCGGTAGGTCTTCCGGGTGATAAAGTGACTTACGATCCGGTTGCGAAAGAAGTCACCGTTCAGCCGGGCTGCAGCTCCGGTACCGCATGCGAAAACGCGCTGCCAATCACCTACTCAAACGTTGAGCCAAGTGATTTTGTGCAGACCTTTGCTCGTCGTAACGGCGGCGAAGCGACCAGCGGATTCTTCCAGGTACCGAAAGGTGAAACCAAAGAGGACGGCATTCGTCTGGTTGAGCGTAAAGAGACGCTGGGCGATGTGACGCACCGAATCCTCACCGTGCCGATCGCGCAGGATCAGCTGGGTATGTACTATCGTCAGCCGGGCCAGCAGCTCGCGAGCTGGATTGTACCGCCAGGGCATTACTTCATGATGGGTGACAACCGCGATAACTCAGCGGACAGCCGTTACTGGGGCTTTGTGCCGGAAGCGAATCTGGTCGGTAAAGCTACCGCCATCTGGATGAGTTTTGAGAAGCAGGAAGGCGAATGGCCGACCGGTGTACGCCTGAATCGTATCGGCGGAATCCATTAATTCTCAATAAATGAACGCGTAGCCGCTTTAATTAGCGGCTACGTGAATTATTTCCACGATAAATCTCTTCGAACTAACGACATCCCCTGTCGTTGTGTATAGAATATTCCCCCGAAGTTTAAGGTTGGCCCTGCAAGGGTGCCACGGCACACGAAACCGCGTTGGTTTTCTCAGGTCGGTTTCGTGTGCTGCATTTTTGACGCATTCATTTATTGGTATCGCATGAACCCCATCGTAATTAATCGGCTTCAACGGAAGCTGGGCTACACTTTTCATCATCAGGAGTTGTTGCAACAGGCATTAACCCACCGCAGTGCCAGCAGCAAACATAATGAGCGTCTCGAGTTTTTAGGCGACTCTATTTTAAGTTTCGTGATTGCGAATGCGCTTTATCATCGTTTCCCGCGTGTGGATGAAGGGGATATGAGCCGCATGCGCGCCACGCTGGTTCGGGGTAATACCCTTGCGGAAATCGCGCGCGAATTTGAACTGGGCGAATGTCTGCGTCTTGGGCCGGGTGAACTGAAAAGCGGCGGCTTCCGTCGTGAATCTATTCTTGCCGATACGGTCGAAGCATTAATTGGTGGTGTGTTCCTGGACAGCGATATCCAGACCGTAGAAAAGCTGATCCTTAACTGGTATCAGACCCGTCTGGACGAAATCAGCCCGGGCGATAAACAAAAAGATCCGAAAACGCGTCTGCAGGAATATTTGCAGGGTCGTCATCTGCCGCTGCCGTCTTATCTGGTGGTGCAGGTTCGTGGCGAAGCGCACGATCAGGAATTTACCATCCATTGCCAGGTCAGTGGCCTGAGTGAACCGGTGGTGGGCACAGGTTCAAGCCGTCGTAAGGCTGAACAGGCTGCCGCCGAACAGGCGTTAAAAATGCTGGAGCTGGAATGAGCGAAGAAAAGACCTATTGCGGATTTATTGCCATCGTCGGACGTCCGAACGTTGGCAAATCCACTCTGCTGAATAATCTGCTTGGGCAGAAGATTTCTATCACCTCGCGTAAGGCGCAGACCACGCGTCACCGCATCGTCGGTATCCATACTGAAGGCGCGTATCAGGCGATCTACGTCGATACCCCGGGCCTGCACATGGAAGAGAAGCGTGCCATCAACCGTCTGATGAACAAGGCGGCGAGCAGCTCGATTGGCGACGTGGAGCTGGTGATCTTCGTTGTGGAAGGCACCCGCTGGACGCCGGACGACGAGATGGTGCTGAACAAGCTGCGTGACGGCAAAACGCCGGTCATCCTCGCGGTCAACAAAGTGGACAACGTGCAGGAAAAAGCCGATCTGCTGCCGCATCTGCAGTGGCTGGGTAGCCAGATGAACTTCCTCGACATCGTTCCGCTGTCTGCGGAGACGGGTCTGAACGTGGACACCATCGCGGGCATCGTGCGTAAACATCTGCCGGAAGCGATTCATCACTTCCCGGAAGACTACATCACCGATCGCTCTCAGCGCTTTATGGCGTCTGAAATCATTCGTGAAAAGCTGATGCGTTTCCTGGGCGCTGAACTGCCGTATTCTGTGACGGTGGAGATCGAGCGTTTCCAGAGCAACGAGCGTGGCGGCTACGACATCAACGGCCTGATCCTCGTTGAACGTGAAGGGCAGAAGAAGATGGTGATCGGCAATAAAGGTGCCAAGATCAAAACCATCGGCATTGAAGCCCGTAAGGACATGATGGAGATGTTCGAAGCGCCGGTTCACCTCGAACTGTGGGTGAAAGTGAAATCTGGCTGGGCCGATGATGAGCGTGCTCTGCGCAGCCTCGGTTACGGCGAAGACCAGTAACTCAAGACGACGAGTATGATGGAAGGATGGCAGCGCGCCTTCGTTCTGCATAGTCGTCCCTGGAGCGAAACCAGCCTGATGCTGGACGTCTTCACGGAAGAGTCGGGCCGCGTGCGTCTTGTTGCCAAAGGCGCACGTTCCAAACGTTCTAACCTGAAAGGCGCCCTACAGCCTTTCACACCGCTGCTGGTTCGCTTTGGTGGGCGAGGGGAAGTTAAAACCCTGCGCAGCGCCGAAGCCGTCTCCCTGGCGCTTCCTCTCTCTGGCATCACGCTCTACAGCGGTCTGTATGTCAATGAACTCATTTCACGCGTTCTTGAACATGAGACTCGCTTCTCTGAACTTTTCTTTGATTATTTGCACTGTATCCAGGCGCTGGCTGGCGCAACCGGCACGCCCGAGCCTGCGCTGCGGCGTTTTGAACTGGCGCTGCTGGGCCATCTTGGGTACGGGGTCGATTTTCTGCACTGTGCGGGCAGCGGTGACGAAGTGGAAGACACCATGACCTACCGCTACCGCGAAGAAAAAGGCTTTATTGCCAGCGTCGTGATCGACAACAGCACCTTTACCGGGCGCCAGCTCCGGGCGCTGTATGAGCGCGAGTTTCCCGATCAGGAGACCCTGCGCGCAGCAAAACGCTTTACCCGGATTGCCCTCAAGCCGTATCTTGGCGGCAAGCCCTTAAAGAGCCGCGAATTATTCAGGCAGTTTGTGCCGAAACGTTAGACCACAGAATCGAAAAGAAAACCGAGGATTGTCATGGCTGAATTACTGTTAGGCGTCAACATCGATCATATCGCCACGCTGCGTAATGCGCGCGGCACGGCGTATCCCGATCCGGTTCAGGCGGCGTTTATCGCTGAACAGGCTGGCGCCGACGGCATTACCGTTCACCTGCGTGAAGACCGTCGCCATATCACTGACCGCGACGTTCGCATTCTGCGCCAGACGCTGGACACCCGTATGAATCTGGAGATGGCGGTCACCGAAGAGATGCTCGCCATTGCCTGCGAGACCCAGCCGCACTTCTGCTGCCTGGTGCCGGAAAAACGCCAGGAAGTGACCACCGAAGGCGGTCTGGACGTGGCCGGCCAGCTCGACAAAATACGCGATGCCTGCAAGCGCCTGGCGGATGCCGGTATCCTGGTTTCTCTGTTTATTGACGCTGATTTCGCCCAGATTAAAGCGGCGGCCGACGTGGGCGCACCGTATATCGAAATCCACACGGGCTGCTATGCTGATGCCAAAAACGATGCCGAGCAGGCGAAAGAGCTGGAGCGTATTGCAAAAGCGGCCACGTATGCCTCAAGCCTGGGCCTGAAGGTCAATGCCGGTCACGGCCTGACCTACCATAACGTGAAGGCCATTGCCGCCATTCCGGAAATGCACGAGCTGAACATCGGTCACGCGATCATTGGCCGCGCGGTAATGAGCGGCCTGAAAGAGGCGGTCGCCGAGATGAAACGCCTGATGCTGGAAGCGCGTCAGTAATGGCCATTCTGGGCTTGGGTACCGATATCGTTGAAATAGCCCGCATTGAAGCGGTGATCGCCCGCAGCGGCGATCGCCTCGCAAGGCGTGTGCTGAGCGATAACGAATGGGCCATCTGGGAAGCGCATCAGCAGCCGGTGCGTTTTCTGGCGAAGCGTTTTGCGGTAAAAGAGGCGGCCGCCAAAGCCTTCGGGACCGGCATTCGTAACGGTCTGGCGTTCAACCAGTTTGAAGTGTTTAACGATGAGCTGGGTAAGCCAAGCCTGCGTTTATGGGGCGAGGCGCAAAAGCTTGCAGAGAAGCTGGGCGTGAATCACATGCACGTGACGATCGCGGATGAACGCCACTATGCCAGCGCGACGGTGATCATCGAAAGTTAAAGTTTGTCCGCGTGGTGCATCAGGACAAACTTATCCCACAGCTGCTCTTCGCTCTCGACGCGCGCCGGATCCTTCAGAATGGTATTCGGGATCGGGCACACTTTCTGACAGGTCGGCGTTTCATAGTGGCCGATGCATTCGGTGCAGCGGTCGCTGTTAATCTCATAAATGCTGTCGCCCATCGAAATGGCCTGGTTCGGGCATTCGGGCTCGCACATATCGCAATTAATGCATTTTTTGGTAATTAACAGCGCCATCAGGAAATTCTCAGAAACAACACAAACTGGGCGGGCATTATACGCGTCAAACCAGTTTCTTTACCAGTTCTTCGCTGTGGCGAATGCGCTCTGGCGCTCGCTCCAGATCCTGCTGCACCAGCGCCATAAACAGCAGGTCCGTCAGCATCATTTGTGCGCTGGTGGACGAGATAGCCGCGCTGCGCGTGGCCTGCTCCTCGGCAATGGTATATAAACAGCGCGTGGCCCGCTGCTGCAGAGCATTCGGCGTAAAACCGGTGATTGCCAGAATTTTACCGCCGACGCGCAGCGCTTCATCAGTTGCCATGTTGATTTCACGACGCTCGCCGGAGTAAGAGATGGCCAGCAGCAGATCGTCAGGATCCATCGCCTGTACGGTCGCCAGCAGGGCGTGCATATCCTGTTCGACGATGGCGTTAAGGCCAATTTTCGTCAGCTTCCAGCCAAAGTTACGCGCCACAAGTCCGGACGCGCCGATGCCGGTCAGAACGATCCGCCGCGCGCTACGCAGCATCGCCACGCTCTCCAGCAGCTTCTCTTCCGTATTCACATCGAGCGTCGCATGCATGGCGGCCACGTTCTCTTTGATCAGCTTTTCGCCGACCAGCCGCATCGGGTCATCGCCGCGGATCTGATTATGCACCGGCATGGACTGCGGATTGGGGTTGCTGACCAGTGCTTCGCTAATCGCCAGCTTGAGGGCAGGGAATCCCTTAAAGCCAATCTTCTGGGCAAATTTCACCACGCTGGACTGGCTCACGCCGGCTTCACTTGCCAGCTGCTGCGAGCTGAGATGGCGCGCGCGATCGGGTTGAGAAAGCAAAAAATCCGCCAGCTTCTTGTCGCTTTGGGCAAAGCCTGCGTAGCGCTGGCGAATGCGAATTAAACAGTTCATACGGTCTCCTGGCGAAAATGTGATTATCTGCGCAAATACGAATTTTGCTCGCCTGAATGAATTTTATATTCCATTATAGTGTGATTATTATGAATTAAAAATTCTTGAGGTACAAAAATGAATCTTGGCTCACTTGTTTCTGAAACGCGTAACCCGCAAACCATGGATCTGGATGCGCTCTCCACCCTGGAGCTGGTTAACCGCTTTAATCAACAGGATACGCTGGTCGCGCAGGCAGTGAAAGAGACATTACCCGAGGTGGCGAAAGCGGTCGATGCGGCGGCGGAAGCCCTCAAGGCCGGCGGACGCATTATCTACATGGGGGCGGGGACCAGCGGGCGTCTTGGGGTTCTGGATGCGTCAGAATGTCCGCCCACCTTTGGGGTGCCGCATGGTCTGGTCGTTGGGTTAATTGCCGGTGGTCCCGGTGCGCTGCTGAAAGCCGTTGAAGGGGCGGAAGATAACAAACAGCTGGGCGAGGATGACCTGAAGGCGCTGAATCTGACGGAGAAGGATCTGGTGGTCGGTCTGGCGGCATCCGGGCGCACGCCGTACGTCATTGGCGGCCTGGAATACGCCAACCAGACCGGCTGCACGACGGTGGCCATCTCCTGTAATCCGGGCTCCCCGATTGCGCAGGTGGCCGCTATCGCTATCTCTCCGGTGGTCGGGCCGGAAGCGCTCACCGGCTCCACGCGCCTCAAGTCCGGGACCGCGCAAAAGCTGGTGCTCAATATGATCTCCACCGGCGCGATGGTGAAGTTCGGCAAGGTGTATCAGAACCTGATGGTGGATATGCAGGCCACCAACGTCAAGCTGGTGGACAGAGCCTGCCGCATGGTGATGGAGGCGACGGGCGCAGGCCGTGAAGAGGCCGAAGCGGTACTCAAACAAACCGATCATGATGTTAAACCTGCCATTCTGATGATTTTAAGCGGGCTGGATGCGGCGACCGCGAGAGCAAAACTCGATGCGCATAACGGCTTCTTACGGGCGGCATTAGAAAACTAACAGAGGCGTCTATGGACAAAACAGCAGCGCTCGCCAGCGATATCCTGCGGGGGATCGGCGGGGAAAAAAATATTCAGCGTCTCGAAAACTGCATGACGCGCGTGCGCGTCGAGGTGCATAACGACGACCAGCTTGACGTGCCGGGTCTGAAGCAGCTATCCGGCGTCAGCGGTTACGTGAAGCAGGGCCAGCAGCACCAGCTGATCGTCGGCCCAGGGAAAGCGGCGCAGGTTGTCGATGCTATGCGCGCGCTGATGGGCGTTAGCGCGAGCGTATCGATTGACGATACTGAGCGCACCAAAGCGCAGGCGAAAGCCAAATACAAAGCCCCCATGAGCGACGCGCTGCGACAGCTGGCCAACGTCTTTATTCCGCTGATCCCGGCGTTTATTGCCTCCGGCCTGATCACCGGGATCATCAATATCCTCAAGCGACCGGATATCGTGGGGGATTTCGCCACGCAGTATCCGAACCTGCTGGGGATTCTCGGGATCTTCGGCAGCGCGGTGTTCGCCATTATGAACATTCTGGTCGGGGTCAATACCGCGAAGGTGTTTGGCGGATCGCTGGCGATGGGCGGGGTGATGGCGGGCATTTTGTCCAGCCCGCAGCTGGCGCAGATTACGCTGTTTGGTGAGGCGCTTCAGCCGGGCCGCGGCGGGGTAATTGCGGTGCTGTTGGTGGTCATCCTGATGTGCTGGATCGAGAAAAGGCTGCGCGCGGTTTTGCCCGGCTCGATTGAGCTTATTCTCAACCCGCTGCTGACTACGCTGATTACCGGTAGCGTAGCGATTGTGGCCCTCCAGCCGTTAGGCGGGTGGATCTCTGAAGCCATCGCTCACGGTGCGTCTCTGGCGATTGACCGCGGCGGGCTGCTGGTTGGCGCTGTGCTTTCCGGTACCTTCCTGCCGCTGGTGCTGACCGGCCTGCACCAGGGGCTGGTGCCGATCCACGTCGAGCTGGTGCAGGCGCACGGCTATAACGCGCTGCTGCCTATCCTGTCGATGGCGGGCGTGGGGCAGGTCGGCGCGGCGATTGCCGTCCTGATGAAAACCCGCAACGCGCGTCTGAAGAAAATGATTAAAGGCGCGCTCCCGGTCGGCCTGCTCGGCATCGGCGAGCCGCTGATTTTCGGCGTTACGCTGCCGCTGGGTAAACCTTTCCTCGCGGCCTGTCTGGGGGGCGCGGTAGGCGGGGCGCTGATCAGCTACTGGAAAGTCGCCACCGTGATCACCTTTGGGCTTTCCGGTTTACCGCTGGCATTAACCATCGTGACCGGAAAAGTGATGCTCTATCTGTTAGGCTATTTAGTAGCGGTGATCGCCGGGTTCCTTTTTACCTGGCTATTAGGATTCAACGACCCAGAGGAGTAAGGTTTGGCAAATCACGCGCGTCGCGTTGTCTTTTTCGATCTGGATGGAACGCTGCATCAGCAGGATATGTTTGGTACGTTTATGCGTTACCTGCTGCGGCGTCAGCCTTTGAATGCGCTGCTCGTGCTACCGCTCTTACCCGTTATCGGTATCGCGCTGCTGGTGAAAGGCCGTGCGGCGCGATGGCCGATGAGTCTGTTGCTGTGGGGATGTACCTTTGGGCACAGCGAAGCGCGGCTCAAACAGCTCGAAAAGGATTTTGCGCACTGGTTTCGCGGTCACGTTGCGGCCTTTCCTGTTGTACAGGCGCGCCTGACCAGCTACCTCGACGCGAACGATGCCGACATCTGGCTGATTACAGGCTCCCCGCAGACGCTTGTGGAGCAGGTCTACTTTGATACCCCCTGGCTTCCGCGCGTGAATCTTATCGCCACGCAAATTGCCCGCGGTTACGGCGGCTGGGTGCTAACCCTGCGCTGTCTGGGGCATGAAAAAGTGGTCCAGCTGGAGAAACGCATCGGTACGCCGCTGCGCCTGTACAGCGGCTACAGCGACAGCAAACAGGACAACCCGCTGCTCTATTTTTGCCAGCATCGCTGGCGCGTCACGCCGTCAGGTGAACTCCAGCAACTCGAATAGTCTTATCCATAAGGGGTGTGTATAATGCCGCCGCTTTTCGACTGGAGAATCAACCGTTGTCCATCCCTGAATACAATCATGAATACTGGATGCGCCACGCGCTAACGCTCGCTCAGCGTGCCTGGGACGAGGGCGAAGTGCCCGTAGGCGCCGTGCTGGTCCACAATAACCAGGTGATTGGCGAAGGGTGGAACCGTCCGATTGGCCGCCACGACCCTACCGCGCACGCCGAAATTATGGCGCTTCGTCAGGGCGGTCTGGTGCTGCAAAACTATCGCCTGCTTGATACCACGCTGTATGTGACGCTGGAGCCGTGCGTGATGTGTTCCGGGGCGATGGTGCACAGCCGGATCGGGACTCTGGTTTTCGGGGCGCGGGATGAAAAAACCGGCGCGGCCGGCTCACTGATGGACGTGTTGGGGCACCCCGGAATGAACCACCAGGTGAAGACTATCGGCGGGGTGCTCGCACCAGAGTGTTCGGGGCTATTAAGTGATTTCTTTCGAATGCGCCGTCAGCAGAAAAAGCAGCAAAAGGCAGAATTGAAGCTGTTGGGCGATTAAGTTCGTCCGGCGCCACGACAGGGTAGCTTTGAGCCAGCCGTTTGGCCTCTGTCGCCTCTTTCTCTTTCTCCAGCAGATACCCGACCAGGCTAATCTGATATTTACGGATATTTTCCACGTAGGCGTAGGCTTCATGCCCGCGCGCGTAGCCGTATGTCAGTTTGTTATACCATGGCTTCTGGCTCAGCAGCGGCAGGCGCTGCTTTACGTCTGACCAGCTGTCCGGGTTGCCTTTCGTTTTGGCCGTTAATGCTCGCGCATCCAGCATATGCGCATAGCCCATATTGTAGGCCGCCAGCGCGAACCAGATCCGCTCCTCTTCCGGCACCGTTTCCGGTACTTTGGCCATCATATCCTGCAGATAACGCGCGCCGCCGCTGATGCTTTGTTCGGCATCGGTACGGTCATTCACGCCCAGGCTCAGCGCGGTATTTTTGGTTAACATCATCAAACCACGCACGCCAGTCGGGGACGTGGCCTGGGTATCCCAGTGGGATTCCTGATACGAAATAGCCGCCAGCAGTTTCCAGTCAATTTCCTGGGCGTATTTTTCGAACAGCGGCTGCAGGTCCGGCAGGACGCTGTCTACCGCGCGCAGGAAGCTGCGGGTGTCAACGTAGTCAAAGTCATCGCCGTGCCCGAGGTACTTCTCCTCCAGACGCGCCAGGGTACCGTCTTCATTGATGGTGTTGAAAAAATCAAGCATCGCGGCAGAGAAGGTCTGATCGTCATCAAGCTGGCTAAACCAGGTCACGGGCTGCTCGTCGGTAACGTCCAGCGCCACGGCGATTTCAGGGTGCACGCGCTGGAACAGGCTGATTGCGACCGAATCGGCAATGGTGTAGGGCACTTTCTGGTCTTTTACCTGCTCAAGCAGCTCCGTCGTGCCGAGTTTCGGATCCACCGTCCAGCTCAGGTCGGGATATTTTTTCTCTTTGAGCTCACGCAGGTCGTCAATCACCACGTGGCCGGGCGCAATCGTCAGCTGCCGATCGTTAATCGAAGCCAGCGAGCGCGGGCGCAGGCTCCCGACGCGGTAAACTAGCTGCTGCGAAACGGAATAGTAGGTCGGGCCCGGCTGGTAGTTCTTGCTGCGCTCGCTGTTATACACCAGTCCGGCGGCAAGCATGTCGGCATCGTCGTTATCGAGGTCGTCAAAAAGCTGATTTATATTCTGGCGGACGGTGATTTTAAGCTTCACGCCAAGATAATCGGCGAACTGTTGTGCCAGCTCATAATCCAGACCAATGATTTTGCCGTTGATGTCGCTGTAAATGAGCGGGGAGTTGAGGGTACTGACGCGCAATTCCCCCCGCTCCTGAATGGCGGCGATACGGTTTTCGGCTTTGCCGAACCAGGGGATAGAAGGCCAGAGGGCCACTGCCAACAGCAACGTTACAATGCCGATGAGCAGATAATTAATCTTTAATTTTTTCAATTAGTTAATTCTCTGCGACGCCGGTTGCCTCAGTTTGCTGTAGCCATGTTAATAATAAGGTTTGCCATTGAATGAGCGGCATTTTGCGTAAACTTGCGCCACTTGGCAACCAATTAGAGAGACAGGTCACATCTATTGTTAAACCTCTGGGCAAATTTTATTTCGACGCAAACGGTTTCGTCGGCGCTCAGGATTCTCTATAATGACGCCCGTTTTCCCCCCTTGCGCACACTGTAAGCGCCCCGGCGCTTCGAAGACGAGAGACTTATGATGGAAATTCTGCGTGGTTCGCCTGCACTGTCTGCCTTCCGTATCACTAAACTGCTGGCACGTTTTCAGGCGGCCGACCTTCCGGTAAGCAATATTTACGCTGAGTATGTCCATTTTGCTGACCTGAATGCCCCCCTGAATGCAGAGGAGCGCGTACAGCTGGAACGCCTGCTCAAGTATGGCCCAAGCCTCAGCAGCCATACGCCAACCGGCAAACTGATCCTTGCGACGCCGCGTCCGGGCACCATCTCCCCCTGGTCTTCCAAAGCCACCGACATCGCCCACAACTGTGGCCTGAGCCAGATTAACCGTCTGGAGCGCGGCGTGGCGTACTACGTGGAAGCCTCAACCCTGAGCGACGCGCAGTGGCAGGCGGTTGCGGCTGAGCTGCACGACCGCATGATGGAGAGCGTATTTGCCTCTCTCGATGACGCACAGAAGCTTTTCTCCCACCATCAGCCTGCGCCAGTACAGAGCGTGGACCTGCTGGGGCAGGGCCGTCAGGCACTGATCGACGCCAACCTGCGTCTCGGCCTGGCGCTGGCAGAAGACGAAATCGACTACCTGCAGGATGCGTTCGTTAAGCTCAACCGTAACCCGAACGACATCGAACTTTACATGTTCGCGCAGGCTAACTCTGAGCACTGCCGCCATAAGATTTTCAACGCCGACTGGATTATTGACGGCGAACAGCAGCCGAAGTCGCTGTTCAAAATGATCAAAAACACCATGGAGCAAACCCCTGACCACGTGCTGTCTGCCTATAAAGACAATGCCGCGGTGATGGAAGGCTCCGAGGTGGGCCGCTTCTTCGCCGATCGCGAAGCAGGGCGCTATGACTTCCATCAGGAGCCCGCGCATATCCTGATGAAGGTTGAAACCCACAACCACCCGACGGCGATCTCCCCGTGGCCGGGTGCGGCTACCGGCTCCGGCGGTGAAATCCGTGACGAAGGGGCGACTGGTCGTGGTGCAAAACCAAAAGCGGGTCTGGTCGGTTTCTCCGTCTCCAACCTGCGTATCCCGGGCTTTGAACAGCCGTGGGAAGAAGATTTCGGCAAGCCAGAGCGCATTGTAACCGCCCTGGATATCATGACCGAAGGTCCGCTGGGCGGCGCGGCGTTTAACAACGAGTTTGGCCGTCCGGCGCTGAACGGTTACTTCCGTACCTATGAAGAGAAAGTGGACAGCCACAACGGCGAAGAGCTGCGCGGCTACCACAAACCGATCATGCTGGCAGGCGGGATCGGCAACATCCGTGCCGATCACGTGCAGAAAGGCGAGATCGTCGTCGGCGCGAAGCTGATCGTACTCGGCGGCCCGGCGATGAACATCGGTCTGGGCGGCGGTGCGGCCTCTTCGATGGCCTCCGGCCAGTCTGATGCGGATCTCGACTTCGCGTCCGTGCAGCGTGACAACCCTGAGATGGAGCGCCGCTGCCAGGAAGTGATCGACCGCTGCTGGCAGCTGGGTGATGCCAACCCAATCCTCTTCATCCACGACGTGGGCGCGGGCGGCTTGTCCAACGCCATGCCGGAGCTGGTGAGCGACGGCGGCCGCGGCGGTCGCTTCAACCTGCGCGACATCCTGAGCGATGAACCGGGCATGAGCCCGCTGGAAATTTGGTGTAACGAATCCCAGGAGCGCTACGTGCTGGCCGTTGCGGCGGACCAGCTGCCGCTGTTTGACGAGCTGTGCCGCCGCGAGCGCGCGCCGTATGCCGTCATCGGTGAAGCGACCGAAGAGCAGCATCTCTCCTTGAGCGATACACATTTCGACAACCAGCCGATCGATCTGCCGCTCGACGTCCTGCTCGGTAAAACGCCGAAGATGACCCGCGACGTGCAGACCCGCAAGGCTGCGGGAAAAGCGCTGGATCGCCAGGGCATCACCGTGGCAGAAGCGGTTAACCGCGTGCTGCACCTGCCTGCTGTGGCAGAGAAAACCTTCCTGGTGACCATCGGCGACCGTACCGTGACCGGTATGGTATCCCGCGACCAGATGGTCGGCCCTTGGCAGATCCCGGTGGCGAACTGCGCCGTGACCACTGCGAGCCTCGACAGCTACTACGGCGAAGCGATGGCGCTGGGCGAACGCACCCCGGTGGCGCTGCTGGACTTCGCCGCCTCTGCCCGTCTGGCGGTCGGTGAAGCGCTGACCAACATCGCCGCGACGCAGATTGGCGATATCAAACGTATCAAGCTCTCCGCAAACTGGATGGCCGCAGCCGGCCACCCGGGCGAAGATGCTGGCCTGTATGAAGCCGTGAAGGCGGTGGGTGAGGAGCTGTGTCCAGCACTCGGCCTGACCATTCCGGTGGGTAAAGACTCCATGTCGATGAAAACCCGCTGGCAGGAAGGTAACGAGCAGCGCGAGATGACCTCTCCACTGTCGCTAGTGATCACCGCGTTTGCCCGCGTGGAAGACGTGCGTCACACCGTTACGCCGCAGCTGGCGACTGAAGATAACGCCCTGCTGCTGATTGACCTGGGTAAAGGCCACAACGCGCTGGGCGCCACCGCGCTGGCGCAGGTTTACCGTCAGCTTGGCGATAAGCCAGCCGACGTGCGCGACGTGGCGCAGCTGAAAGGCTTCTACGACGCGATTCAGGCGCTGGTGGCGCAGCGTAAGCTGCTGGCCTACCATGACCGTTCCGACGGCGGCCTGCTGGTGACCCTGGCAGAGATGGCCTTCACCGGCCACTGTGGCGTGGAAGCCAACATCGCTACGCTTGGCGAAGACCGTCTGGCTGCGCTGTTCAACGAAGAGCTGGGCGCCGTGATTCAGGTGCGTGCAGCGGATCGCGATGCGGTTGAAGCGATTCTGGCGAAGCACGGTCTGGCAGACTGCGTCCACTATCTGGGTAAAGCCGTTCAGGGCGACCGCTTCGTCATTGAAGCAGACGGCCATGCGGTGTTCAGCGAAAGCCGAACCACGCTGCGCATGTGGTGGGCGGAAACCACCTGGCAGATGCAGCGCCTGCGTGATAACCCTGAATGTGCCGATCAGGAGCACAACGCGAAGGCCAATGACCAGGATCCAGGCCTGAACGTGAAGCTCTCCTTCGACATTAACGAAGACATCGCTGCGCCGTACATTGCGACCGGCGCGCGTCCAAAAGTGGCGGTGCTGCGCGAGCAGGGCGTTAACTCCCACGTTGAGATGGCTGCGGCCTTCCACCGCGCGGGCTTTGACGCTATCGACGTCCACATGAGCGACCTGCTGGCCGGACGTACCGGTCTGGAAGATTTCCAGGCGCTGGTGGCGTGCGGCGGCTTCTCCTACGGCGACGTGCTGGGCGCAGGCGAAGGCTGGGCGAAATCCATTCTGTTCAACAGCCGCGTGCGCGACGAGTTCGAAACCTTCTTCCACCGTCCGCAGACCCTGGCGCTGGGCGTGTGTAACGGCTGCCAGATGATGTCTAACCTGCGTGAGCTGATCCCGGGCAGCGAAGCCTGGCCGCGCTTTGTGCGTAACCAGTCTGACCGCTTCGAAGCGCGCTTTAGCCTGGTGGAAGTGACCCAGAGCCCGTCTCTGCTGCTGCAGGGAATGGTCGGTTCACAGATGCCAATCGCCGTTTCCCATGGCGAAGGTCAGGTAGAAGTGCGTGATGCTGCGCATCTGGCTCAGCTGGAGAGCAAAGGCCTGGTGGCACTGCGCTTTGTCGATAACTTCGGCAAAGTCACGGAAAGCTACCCGGCTAACCCGAACGGCTCCGCCAACGGTATTACGGCGGTAACCAGCGAAAGCGGTCGCGCGACCATCATGATGCCGCACCCGGAACGCGTGTTCCGCACCGTGAGCAACTCCTGGCACCCGGAAAACTGGGGCGAGGACAGCCCATGGATGCGTATCTTCCGCAATGCGCGTAAGCAATTGGGTTAAGTTTTAGTCCCACATCCTTCCAGGCCCGGTAAGCGAAAGCTCAACCGGGCTTTTTTTTATTTGTGTCGCATAATTGCGACAGACCGGCAACTTAAGTGTCTCCAAAAAGAGACATTTAAGTTATTGATTTATATGTGGCAGGAAAGGTTTCCGTTAAGGTGTTGCTTAATAGCGACACTTAGCCTGAAAATCATTCAACCGATAATTAACAAGCTTAACGAGTAAAAACTTTATATTTCAATATGTTAATATTTTGTTTTGCATTCTGGCACGGGTGTTGCATAATATTAACCAGTGGCTCATTCACCTTCTTATGTCAGCCCCTTCGGGAAGCGCTACATAAACTTCGAATGACGCACAAAAAGGTGCCTGCCGTCCAACTACTGATCATAGCGATGCTTTATCAGGCCAGGGCGAAACGTCGAGTTAGGCACCGCCTCATTCCATGACAAAGCCGGGTTTTTACCCGGCTTTGTTGTATCTGAAGGGCAGACTCAGTTACGCTCTGCGTAAACCCCCATTAAGAGAGTAATGCGTTGAAACGCTGGCCCGTTTTCCCCCGCTCCTTGCGGCAGCTCGTCATGATGGCCTTCCTGCTGATTCTGCTGCCGCTGCTGATCCTTGCCTGGCAGGCGTGGCAAAGTCTGAACGCGCTGAGCGCGCAGGCGGCATTGACCAACCGCACGACGCTCATCGACGCCAGACGCAGTGAAGCGATGACCAACGCCGCACTGGAGATGGAGCGTAGCTATCGTCAGTATTGCGTGCTTGACGATCGAACGCTGGAAAAGGTTTATCAGAGTCAGCGCAAACGCTACAGCGAAATGCTGGACGCTCATGCGGGGGTTTTGCCTGACGACAGGCTGTATCAGGCGTTACGTCAGGATCTGAACGATCTCGCGCAACTGCAATGCAGTAACAGCGGCCCGGATGCGGCCGCCGCCGCACGCCTCGAAGCTTTTGCCAGTGCCAACACCGAGATGGTGCAGTCAACGCGTACGGTGATTTTCTCCCGCGGTCAGCAGCTTCAGCAGGAGATTGCCGAGCGCGGCCAGTTCTTCGGCTGGCAGGCGCTGGTGCTGTTCCTGGTGAGCCTCGGGCTGGTTCTGCTCTTTACCCGCATGATCATCGGCCCGGTGAAGGGGATCCAGCGGATGATCAACCGCCTGGGGGAGGGGAAATCGCTCGGGGATACGGTCGCCTTTAAAGGTCCTCGCGAGCTGCGATCCGTAGGCCAGCGCATTATCTGGCTGTCCGAGCGCCTGGCGTGGCTTGAATCACAGCGTCATCAGTTCCTGCGTCATATCTCCCATGAGCTTAAAACGCCGCTGGCCAGCATGCGCGAAGGGACGGAACTGCTGGCGGACGAAGTGGCTGGGCCGCTTACGCCCGAACAGAAAGAAATTGTCGAGATCCTGGATAACAGCAGCCGGAATCTACAGAAGCTGATTGAGCAACTGCTGGATTACAACCGCAAGCTGGCAGACGGGGCGGTCGTACTGGAAAACGTCGAAATTGAACCGCTGGTGGATATGGTGATATCCGCCCATAGCTTGCCAGCAAGAGCTAAAATGATGCATACCGGTGTAGAGCTGAATGCGCCGACCTGTCTGGCTGAACCCATGCTGCTAATGAGCGTACTGGATAATCTTTATTCCAATGCGGTGCACTATGGTACTGAATCCGGTAACATTTATATCCGAAGCTATACGAAGAGTTCCCGGGTGTTTATCGACGTCGCTAACACCGGCACCCCGATCCCCGATGACGAAAAATCCATGATCTTCGAGCCCTTTTTCCAGGGGAGTCATCAGCGGAAAGGTGCGGTGAAAGGAAGCGGTCTGGGCTTGAGCATTGCCCGGGACTGCATACGACGCATGCAGGGTGAGCTAAACATTGCCACGGACGAACGTTCGGATGTTTGCTTCCGTATTGAACTGCCCCTGAGCCGGAAAAATCAATAAAATGAATCTATGTCTGGTGAGTATGTCACACGTTTTTTCCCGCGCCGTACGCGCGGTGTTTTCCCGCCGCACGCTTCGCCTGAGCCTGCCCTGTTTATTTCTGGCAGGGTGTGTTTCCCATGTGCCGCAAAGTGCCATTACTGATAAACAAGAAGATAAATGGCCCGATAACCAGCTGGCCGATTTCCTCTCGACCCGCTGCGAAGACATCTGGAACCTGTCAGGGCATGACGTCGAAAGCAACCCGCTGTTCTGGCTGCGTGGAATAGATTGCGCCCAGCGTCTGGCGCCGGTAGACGCCCGCTCGAAGGCGGCGATGCTGGATGACGAAACCTGGCAGGACGCTTTCAAGCGCGGCATTTTGCTGGCTGATGCCAAAATCACCCCCGTCGAACGCCGCGTCAATGTAACCCGACTGGACACGTTTGTGGTCAATCTACCCGTACAGGTACGTCCGGTATACCAGCTCTGGCGCGATGGCCAGACGCTACAGCTTCAGCTTTCTGAAGAGCGCTCCCGCTACAGCAAGCTGCAACAGTCAACCGACAGCGAGCTTGATACGCTGCGTCAGCAGCAGCAACATTTACGAACCCAGCTGGATACCACGACGCGTAAGCTGGAGAACCTGACCGATATCGAAAGACAGCTCTCTTCGCGTAAATATCAGCCGGGGAGTTCATCCGCTGCGCCGGACAGCGATACGCCGAAACAAGAGGACGTGAAGCATGACGAGCCGTAAACCAGCCCATCTCTTACTGGTGGATGACGATCCCGGGCTATTAAAGCTGCTGGGGATGCGTCTGGTGAGTGAGGGCTACAGCGTCGTGACTGCGGAAAGCGGGCTGGAGGGGCTGAAAATTCTCAGCCGCGAGAAAATCGATCTGGTGATAAGCGACCTGCGGATGGATGAAATGGATGGCCTGCAGCTGTTCGCGGAGATCCAGAAGCAGCAGCCGGGTATGCCCGTGATTATCCTGACCGCGCACGGGTCGATCCCGGATGCGGTTGCCGCGACGCAGCAGGGAGTATTCAGCTTCCTGACCAAGCCGGTGGACAAAGACGCGCTTTATAAGGCTATCGACAGCGCGCTGGAACATGCCGCCCCGGCGGGGGATGAAGCGTGGCGGGAGTCTATCGTCACCCGCAGCCCCGTGATGCTGCGCCTGCTAGAGCAGGCGAGGATGGTGGCGCAGTCTGACGTCAGCGTGCTCATCAACGGCCAGAGCGGAACCGGGAAAGAGATCCTGGCGCAGGCGATCCATAACGCCAGCCCGCGCAGCAAGAACGCTTTTATTGCGATTAACTGTGGCGCGCTCCCGGAGCAGCTGCTTGAATCGGAACTGTTTGGTCACGCCCGAGGCGCATTCACCGGGGCGGTAAGCAGCCGGGAAGGGCTATTCCAGGCCGCGGAAGGCGGCACGCTGTTCCTGGACGAGATTGGTGACATGCCCGCGCCGCTGCAGGTCAAGCTGCTGCGCGTGCTGCAGGAGCGCAAAGTGCGCCCGCTGGGCAGCAACCGCGATATCGATATTAACGTGCGAATTATTTCGGCGACCCACCGCGATCTGCCAAAAGTGATGGCCCGCAACGAGTTTCGCGAAGATCTCTACTACCGTCTGAACGTGGTTAACCTGAAGATCCCTGCGCTTGCGGAACGTGCGGAAGACATTCCGCTGCTGGCGAACCATCTTTTGCGCCAGGCGGCCGACCGCCATAAACCGTTCGTGCGCGCGTTTTCCACCGATGCGATGAAGCGGCTGATGGCCGCAAGCTGGCCGGGTAACGTGCGTCAACTGGTGAACGTGATTGAGCAGTGCGTGGCGCTGACCTCGTCACCGGTGATCAGCGACGCGCTGGTGGAGCAGGCGCTGGAAGGGGAAAACACGGCTCTGCCGACGTTTGCAGAAGCGCGCAATCAGTTCGAACTGAACTATCTGCGCAAGCTATTGCAGATCACTAAAGGCAACGTGACCCACGCGGCGCGCATGGCCGGACGCAACCGTACCGAATTCTACAAGCTGCTGTCACGTCATGAGCTTGAAGCGAACGATTTTAAAGAGTAGTACCGCAAAATTCGCTTGAATATGATACTGTGAGCAATCGATTACGAGGCAGCTTACAGGCAAGAGTTTAAGGACCCACCATGAAAAAGATTGATGCGATTATTAAACCTTTCAAACTGGATGATGTGCGTGAAGCGCTGGCGGAAGTCGGCATCACCGGGATGACCGTGACGGAAGTGAAAGGTTTTGGTCGTCAGAAGGGCCACACCGAGCTTTACCGTGGCGCAGAGTACATGGTCGACTTTCTGCCGAAAGTAAAAATTGAAATCGTGGTCAGCGACGATATCGTCGATACCTGTGTGGACACCATTATCCGCACGGCGCAGACCGGCAAGATTGGCGACGGTAAAATCTTCGTCTTCGACGTGGCGCGCGTGATCCGTATCCGTACCGGCGAAGAAGACGACGCGGCGATTTAAATATTTTCCAGGCCGGGTAAGGCACCGCCGCCATCCGACGAAAAAAAGCCCCTCAAACGAGGGGCTTTTTGCTTTACAGCACCTTATGCGGCCCGAAGCATTCGTAATGAATGTTGTCCTTGTTCACGCCCAGCTCAACCAGCTGCTTCGCGGCATACTGCATAAACGCCACCGGTCCACAGACGTAGAACTGCATCTCCGGTGCGCTGAATAGGCCTTCGTGCTGGCTAAGATTCATCAGACCTTCGCTGTCAAAGCGGGCAGCTGCGCGGTCAGCTTCCGTCGGCAGGCGATACCAGGTGTGCGCGGTGAAGCGCGGCAGGGAGGCCCTGAGCGTTTTCACCTCATCCGCAAAAGCGTGCACGTCGCCGTTTTCGGCTGCATGGAACCAGTTTACCTGCGCCCCGTGGTGTGATCTTGCCAGCGTATCGAGCATCGCCAGCATCGGCGTTTGGCCGACGCCCGCAGAGATCAGCGTGACCGGCGTATTGGTGTCAACGGCCATAAAGAAATCGCCCGCCGGCGCGGCCAGATGGACCACGTCGCCCACGTTAGCTTCGTTGTGCAGCCAGCTGGAAACCTGACCGCCGTCCTCACGCTTCACCGCAATGCGGTAGCCTTTGCCGTTTGGCTTGCGGGTAAGGGAATACTGGCGGATCTCCTGATGCGGGAATCCTTCAGGCTTCAGCCACACGCCCAGATACTGCCCTGGCTGGTAATCGGCCACCGGTTGACCGTCCACCGGCTCAAATTCGAAGCTGGTGATTAATGCGCTGCGCGGCGTTTTCTCAACGATGCGGAACGCTCGCGTGCCTTTCCAGCCGCCGTTCTTGCTGGCGTTTTCGCTGTAGATCTGCGCTTCACGGTTGATAAACACGTTTGCCAGTACCCCGTAGGCTTTACCCCACGCGTCCAGCACCTCCTGACCCGGGCTGAACATCTCGTCCAGGGTTGCCAGCAGGTGTCCGCCCACGATGTTGTACTGTTCAGGTTGGATCTGGAAGCTGGTATGTTTCTGCGCGATTTTTTCCACCGCAGGCAGCAATGCTGGCAGGTTTTCAATATTGCTGGCGTAGGCCGCGATGGCGTTGAACAGCGCTTCACCCTGATCGCCGTTACGCTGGTTGCTCATGTTGAAAATTTCTTTGAGCTCCGGGTTGTGCGTGAACATGCGATCGTAGAAATGGGCGGTGAGTTTAGGGCCAGTTTCCACCAGCAGGGGAATGGTGGCCTTTACGGTAGCGATGGTTTGAGCGTCGAGCATAGCTGCTTCCTTCCGATGTGACTTTAATGATGTATTTTAAATGCATCTTATAAAAAATACCCCTGCGTTGTAAATGGTTCTTTGCAAGATGAAAAATATGCATCACAAACCTGAAAAGAAATCCGCTGGAAAGGGCGAGAGCTTTATTCCTCAAACCCTTGCGTGGCGGGTAGGAAAACGTTTGCGTAAAATCGTTTGTCAAGACCTGTTATCACAGAACTAATCAGTTATACTGTTGCCCGTCGTCCAACAGGACTGCCTTTTCAGGCCAAAATTTACTTGTTAGCTGAGTCAGGAGATGCGGATGTTAAAGCGTGAAATGAACATTGCCGATTATGATGCCGAACTGTGGCAGGCTATGGAGCAGGAAAAAGTACGTCAGGAAGAGCACATCGAACTGATCGCCTCCGAAAACTACACCAGCCCGCGCGTTATGCAGGCGCAGGGTTCTCAGCTGACCAATAAATACGCTGAAGGTTACCCGGGCAAACGCTATTACGGCGGTTGCGAGTACGTTGATATCGTTGAGCAGCTGGCTATCGATCGTGCGAAAGAACTTTTTGGCGCTGACTATGCAAACGTGCAGCCGCACTCTGGCTCTCAGGCTAACTTCGCGGTCTACACCGCGCTGCTGCAGCCGGGCGATACCGTTCTGGGTATGAACCTGGCGCAGGGCGGCCACCTGACTCACGGCTCCCCGGTTAACTTCTCCGGCAAACTGTACAACATCATCCCTTACGGTATTGATGAGTCCGGTAAAATTGACTACGAAGACATGGCGAAGCAGGCTAAAGAGCACAAGCCGAAGATGATCATCGGTGGCTTCTCTGCTTACTCCGGTATCGTTGACTGGGCAAAAATGCGTGAAATCGCAGACAGCATCGGTGCTTACCTGTTCGTTGACATGGCGCACGTTGCGGGTCTGATCGCTGCAGGCGTTTACCCGAACCCGGTTCCACACGCTCACGTTGTGACCACCACCACCCACAAAACCCTGGCGGGTCCACGCGGTGGCCTGATCCTGGCGAAAGGCGGTGACGAAGAGCTGTACAAAAAACTGAACTCCGCGGTGTTCCCAAGCGCGCAGGGTGGCCCACTGATGCACGTTATCGCGGCAAAAGCGGTCGCGCTGAAAGAAGCGATGGAGCCAGAGTTCAAGGTTTACCAGCAGCAGGTTGCTAAGAACGCCAAAGCGATGGTGGAAGTGTTCCTTAACCGTGGCTACAAAGTGGTATCCGGCGGTACTGAAAACCACCTGTTCCTGCTGGATCTGGTTGATAAGAACCTGACCGGTAAAGAAGCTGACGCTGCCCTGGGCCGCGCCAACATTACCGTGAACAAAAACAGCGTGCCAAACGATCCGAAGAGCCCGTTTGTGACCTCCGGTATCCGTATCGGTTCTCCGGCCGTAACTCGCCGCGGCTTTAAAGAAGCGGAAGTGAAAGAGCTGGCAGGCTGGATGTGTGACGTTCTGGACAACATCAATGACGAAGCGGTTATCGAGCGCGTCAAAGGTAAAGTTCTGGATATCTGCGCACGCTTCCCGGTCTACGCATAATTCCTCTGCCCTGCAGAAATAAAAAAGGCCGCGCTTGCGGCCTTTTTTTATGGCTTAACGCCGGTCCAGGGAAATAGCCCCCGGCCCAACAATGGCCAGCAAAATAAAGGCGCCAGCAATACTGACGTTCTTATAGAAGTTAATCATATTCGGCACGACCGCATCACCGGTCATATCCCAGTAATGGTGACCGATAATCGCCGTGCCCAGGGTATAGAACACAAACATTACCGCGAGAGGACGGGTGAAAAAGCCCAGTACGATCAGAATGGCGGCAGGCACTTCCATCACTACCGCAATAATGGCCGCCAGCATGGGCATCGGCGTTCCCAGCGAGGTCATGTATTGTACGGTGCCGCTAAACCCCGTCAGTTTTGGATAACCAAAGATAATAAACAGCACGACAAGCGCGATGCGGCCAATGAGCAGCAGCAGGTGACGTGACTGGCCGAAATCGAGATAACGTAGTGAGTTCATGGCAGAAAAACCTCTGCAAGTGGAGTAATTTAAACGTAATACATATTTTCATTCCCTGCCATAAGCCAGACGATTGCACAAGATGTTAAATTTTCGTTAATTTATAGCAGGCTATCTACTTGCTTAATTTTTATATTCTCGCCAGACTATGGCCTCGATTTCGGGAGGGATTCATGGTCTTGCATTCCACGCGCTGGCTGGCGCTCAGTTATTTCACCTATTTCTTTAGCTACGGCATTTTTCTGCCTTTCTGGAGCGTCTGGCTTAAGGGTATCGGCCTGACGCCCGAGACCATCGGCGTCCTGCTCGGGGCAGGGCTGGTGGCGCGTTTCCTCGGCAGCCTGCTGATTGCCCCGCGCGTCAGCGATCCCTCCTTACTGATCAAGGCCGTGCGCATTCTTGCTCTGCTGACGCTGGTCTTTGTTGCCTGCTTCTGGGTTAGCCACCAGTTTGCCTGGCTGATGGTGGTGATGGTCGGCTTTAACCTGTTCTTCTCGCCGCTGGTACCGCTGACGGATGCCCTGGCGAACACCTGGCAAAAGCAGATCACCATGGACTATGGACGCGTGCGCCTGTGGGGCTCTATCGCCTTTGTGATTGGCTCTGCGCTGGTGGGGAAACTGGTCAGCCTTTACGATTACCGCGCCATTCTTGCCCTGCTGAGTATCGGTATTGCCTCGATGCTGCTGGGCATGCTGCTGCGACCGTCGGTGATGCCGCAAGGGGAAAGTCGCCATCAGGAGAGCGCGGGCTGGCCCGCGTGGCGGAGCCTGGTTGCACAGAGCTGGCGTTTTCTGGCGTGTGTCTGTCTGCTTCAGGGGGCACATGCGGCGTACTATGGCTTCAGCGCCATCTACTGGCAGGGAGCGGGATATTCTGCTTCTGCAGTGGGCTATCTTTGGTCGCTGGGCGTGGTGGCCGAAGTCATTATTTTCGCCCTGAGCAAGAAGCTGTTTCGACGCTTTGGCGCACGTGACCTGCTGCTGCTTTCCGCCGTGTGCGGCGTGGCGCGCTGGGGGATTATGGGCTGGACAACCGATCTGCCGTGGCTGATTGTGGCGCAAATTCTTCACTGCGGTACCTTTACCGTGTGCCATCTGGCGGCCATGCGCTATATCGCAGCGCGCGAGGGCGGAGACGTTATTCGTCTGCAGGCCGTCTATTCTGCGGTAGCCATGGGGGGCAGTATCGCGATCATGACGGTCTTTGCGGGGTTCCTTTACCAGCACCTGGGGCATGGCGTGTTCTGGGTAATGGCGCTGGTGGCGCTACCGGCAATGTTTGTTCGACCGAAAGTGGCCGCACGCGCGTAACTACGATTCCAGCATGGCGCGAATATGTTCTTGCTGCTGCGCGTTCAGTGTCTCAACGGCATGGATCAGCGGTGGCGAGAACAGCGGCAGGGCCGTGGGGTAGGGGGTGATAACCAGCGCGGCTTCACGCGGCGCCCCCTCTTTCTGAAAGGCCTGCAGCGTCAGATAGCGAATGTTGAGCGGCAGCAGCGTCAGCTCGCGAAGCTGCTGTTCAATCAGGTCCTCACTGGCTTTATCGTCTCCCGTCAGCAGGATCACCTGTTTTTCGTGCAGATCGGTCTCCTGCATCAGCCAGGCACCGAAAATCACAGCCACCAGACTCATCTCTTCATCGGAAAAACGCAGCCCAAACTCCGCTTCCAGCTCAAACAGCGCTTCCTTCGTGGTGCGTAACAGCCGGGGATAGAGACGGTGGATCTCCTCCGGCAGGTTATTGTCGATGCCGATCTCAAACAGCGAGCGGTCCAGCGCCTGAGCAAGGTGGATATACAGCTGATCGGTGAGCCCTTGCTCATCGCTGAAGTTCATCCCGGTCTGCGAGCGAAAGCGGGCGACCATGCGTACGATGGCCCGGCGCAAACGCTGATCCTGCTGGTGTTTATCGAGCACCGGGTCGGGCGTGCGGAGCATCATAAACAGCAGCGCCAGAAACAGCTGTTCATCCCCGTGGGCACCCTGCGGGACGCGCCGTCTCCAGTGGCGCACGATCTCCTGCGCTGTAAAATACTCCCCTCTTGACTGGGTCCAGCTGCGCTGAACGTGAGAAAACTGCGGCGTATTCCCGAGCTGGTGCTGAATAAGGCAGTATTGCAGATAGAGCTGTAAAAACTGGACGTCGCGGCATTCAAACTGGCGCTGCAGCTTGCGAGAGCAGAAGCCGATCAGCGCCCGCAGGTTCGCATCGTCGTAAAGCGGACGCGCGATGCCGTGTTGTTTAAGCGCGGTTTTTAATGCGGGGGTAAACTGGTGCGAGACAAACTGCGGGCAAAGCCGCAGCGCACGGCGCAGCCAGTGCAGCAGGCATAAACGCTGATTCAGGGCTGTGCCTTCAATCCGGTAGCTGCCGTCGTGGTGCGTGACGATATCCAGCCGGTGATAGCGCTGGATTTCATCGCGCGTCTCGGCTATATCTTGCCGTGCCATCGCGTCGTCCACGCCGTTGGCAGCAATTATGCTCTGTGCGGTGACGGCAGCATCGGGCAGGTAAAGCATCAAAAGCACCTGGCAGCGGCGCTGCGAACTGGAAAGCACAGATGGAATTTCAAGCGTCGTCATCATCTGTCGGGTATCCAGTGTGAATGTTTGATAAGAATAGCTAAAGGATGAACGCTGAAAAGCGCGCCGGCAGGCCTTTCATTCAGGATTGCTGGGGAACATCACAGAATTTTTGACGTGAGGAATTGATGCAAACAGTTAAACAAAGTGCGATGGCGTTATTTTTGGCGGTTATCAGCTTCACCGCCAGCGCACACCCTCACAGTTTTATTGACCTCCAGACCGAGCTGGTCACCGACGGCACGCAGCTCAGCGGCCTGAAAATGCGCTGGACGATGGATGAAATCACCTCGGCCGATCTGCTCTATGATGCGGGAAACGCGAAGCCCTGTGACGAAATCTGGAAAAAGCTGGCGGCAGAAGTGATGGCTAACGTGCTCGGCCAGCACTATTTCACCGAGTTCTGGCATAACGGGCAAAAGGTCAAATTTCTGAACCGACCCACGGAATACGGGATGACGCGCGACGGGCACCAGGCGGTGCTGACGTTCGTGCTCCCGCTGGCGCACCCTCAGCCGCTGGCGGGGCAAACGTATCGCTTTTCCACCTTTGACCCTACCTATTATGTCGACATGCGCTATGACAAAGACAGCGACGTGCGGCTGCCGGACGCGCTGCAAAAAAGCTGCAAAATCGGCGTTCATACCCCGAAGCCCAGCGAAAAGACGCTGAACTTTGCGGTCTCTCTCGACAAGGAAGATGCCCCGCCTGAGGACATGGAATTGGGTAAACAGTTCGCGCAGGAGGTGACGTTACAATGTCAGTGATCTCTTCTCCGGTTCGAAAACAGCGCCGCTGGCTGCACCTCTGGCCGCTGGCGATCTTTTTGCTGTTCGCCGTTTGCGGCGCGATGTGGCTGTGGCAGGCCTGGCCGCAGGTCATGATGAAAAGCATTATCTGGCAGCGTGAGGTCAACCAGCAGATGAGCGGTCTGCTGAAGGCGGTGGCGGAGAATCCGACAAAGGCGGGCGGTTCCCTGCTGGCGTTCAGCTTTATCTATGGCGTGCTGCACGCGCTGGGGCCGGGGCACGGCAAAATTGTCATCACAACCTGGCTCGCCACGCATCCGTCAAAGCTGAAATCAAGTATCGGCCTGACGCTGGCCTCCTCGCTGCTTCAGGGCGGCGTGGCGATAGCGCTAGTCGTGGTCGTCCTTTCGCTGTTACAGCTTCCCGCGCGCCAGCTGCACATGAGCAGTTTCTGGCTTGAGAAGGGGAGCTACGCGCTGGTGGGCGTGCTGGGGCTGATCCTGTGCTGGCGGGCGCTGAAAAAGCTGCGTGCGCTGCTGCGAAAGCCAACGTTCAAATCCTTTACGCCGCACCACGTTCATGATGAAAACTGCGGTTGCGGGCATCAGCATTTGCCCACGCAGGAACAGTTGCAGAACGGCGACGACTGGCGTGCGCGGCTGATGATTGTTCTCTCGATGGGCATGCGTCCGTGCTCGGGTGCCATCATGGTGCTGCTGTTCAGTAAGGTGATTGGCGTGTTCGGCTGGGGCATGCTGTCCGCGCTGGCGATGGCGGCAGGAACCTCTCTCACTATTTCGTCTTTAGCGCTGTTGGTACACAGCTTCCGTCAGCTGGCGGTCAAACTCAGCGGCAATAAAACGCCGGTGCTGTGGCGACAGGTAGGGTGGACCACGCTTGCGCTGGCGGGCGGGGTCATTCTGTTGGTGGCGGCGGTAACCATGTGGATGAGTGCGGTGCCGGTGGGAAGGGGATTACGGCCGTTTTAGTTGGGATCCCCTCTCCCACAGGGAGAGGGGATTACCGGGATTAACGCTTCAGCGCATCGCTCAGTTCATCACGCATGTTTGCCAGCATGGCTTTAACAACGCGTGGGTTACCCGCAACGATGTTGCCGGTAGACATATAGTTATGGCCGCCGGTGAAGTCACACACGATGGCGCCTGCTTCACGTGCGATCAGCTCGCCCGCTGCAAAATCCCATGGCTTCAGTGAGAGTTCGAAGTAACCGTCAACGCGGCCGGTTGCCACGTAGGCCAGATCCAGCGCAGCAGAACCGGTGCGACGGAAGTCCGCGCATTCGGTGAACAGTTTGCCCAGGATATTCATGTAGGTGGTCGCGTGCTGTTTCGCCTTGAACGGGAAACCGGTCGCCAGAATGGTGCCGTCCAGATCGCGTGCGTTGCTGCAGCGCAGACGGTAGCCGTTCAGCTGTGCGCCCTGACCGCGGGTCGCGGTGAACAGTTCGTTACGCATTGGATCATACACAACGGCGACTTCAGTACGGCCTTTAATGCGTACTGCGATAGACACAGAGAAGTGTGGCAGGCGTTTAACGAAGTTGGTGGTGCCATCCAGTGGATCGATAACCCATTGAACATCCTGATCGGTACCTTCATGTTCACCGCTTTCTTCGGTGATGATGGTGTGCTGTGGGTAAGATTTGCGGATCGTTTCGATAATAATCGCTTCTGCGGCTTTATCGACGTTAGTCACGAAATCATTGCTGCCTTTCTGGCTGGTTTCTACGGAGTCTGGCGTTTCGTAGTGTTTGGCAATTACATTACCCGCCTTGCGCGCTGCGCGCACGGCGATGGTCAGCATCGGATGCATCGGTCTCTCTCACTGGATGTTAAAGAACAGGAAAATCGGCGCAGAGTATAGCAGCGGGATCGGATTATGTCTCCCGTTTATGATAATATGCCCGAATATTCTTCAGACACTGAATTCAGACATTAAAAATTATGCTGCAAAACATTCGAATTGTGCTGGTCGAAACATCGCATACCGGCAACATGGGCTCCGTTGCCCGCGCTATGAAAACCATGGGCTTAACGAACCTGTGGCTGGTTAACCCGCTGGTGAAGCCTGACTCTCAGGCGATTGCTCTGGCGGCCGGTGCCAGCGACGTAATCGGCAATGCCCAGATCGTCGATACCCTTGACGAAGCGCTGGCCGGCTGCAGCCTCGTTGTCGGTACCAGCGCGCGTTCACGCACGCTGCCGTGGCCAATGCTCGATCCGCGTGAATGCGGCCTGAAAAGTGTCTCGGAAGCAGCACAGGCACCGGTTGCGCTGGTGTTTGGCCGCGAGCGCGTAGGCTTGACTAACGACGAGCTGCAGAAGTGTCATTATCACGTCGCGATTGCGGCAAACCCGGAGTACAGCTCGCTAAACCTGGCGATGGCGGTGCAGGTTATCGCTTACGAAGTACGAATGGCGTGGCTGGCGACGCAGGAGAAAGAGGTCGAGCCAAAAGAAGAGACGGCTTACCCGCTGGTGGATGACCTTGAGCGCTTCTACGGTCATCTGGAGCAGACGCTGCTCTCAACCGGCTTTATTCGCGAAGGCCACCCGGGGCAGGTGATGAACAAGCTGCGCCGTCTGTTTACCCGCGCGCGTCCGGAAAGTCAGGAGCTGAACATCCTGCGCGGGATTCTTGCGTCGATTGAGCAGAAGAATAAAGAGTAGTGTCGATTTCCTCCTCTCCCTGTGGGAGAAGGGCGGGGTGAGGGCATCAGCCCGCACCTGGGTTATGAAGGCACAGAAGGTTAAATACCTGACTAAAACAGTCAAGTAAATAGTTGACCATTTTAGTCAGGAATGTCAGACTTGGCCCTGCTATGCAATACCCCCATTTTACAATAAAAAACCCCGGGCAGGGGCGAGTTTGAGGTTAAGTAAGACATGAGACTGACATCTAAAGGGCGTTATGCCGTGACCGCGATGCTGGACGTTGCGCTCAACTCCGAAGCGGGCCCGGTTCCGTTGGCTGATATTTCTGAACGACAAGGGATCTCCCTCTCTTACCTGGAACAGCTGTTCTCCAGACTGCGTAAAAATGGACTGGTTTCCAGCGTTCGTGGCCCAGGCGGCGGTTATCTGCTGGGTAAAGACGCGGGCAGTATTGCAGTTGGCGAAGTGATCAGCGCAGTTGACGAATCCGTTGACGCGACCCGTTGCCAGGGTAAAGGCGGCTGCCAGGGCGGCGATAAGTGCCTGACCCACGCGCTGTGGCGCGATCTGAGCGACCGTTTGACCGGCTTCCTCAACAACATCACCCTCGGTGAGCTGGTGAATAACCAGGAAGTTCTGGACGTATCGGGCCGTCAGCACGGCCATGATTCCCAACGCAGCACCCGCGCGCAGGACGCTATCGACGTCAAACTGCGCGCGTAATAAAACGATAAGTATTTCAGAATCAGGCCGGGGCGAAGACTCGCCCCGTGTACTCGGTCGTACATCCAGCCGGTTGCCTGATTCCTTGCATTGAAGCGATGTACGGAGTTTATAGAGCAATGAAATTACCGATTTATCTCGACTACTCCGCAACCACGCCGGTGGACCCGCGTGTTGCCGAGAAAATGATGCAGTGTCTGACCCTGGACGGAAACTTTGGTAACCCAGCTTCCCGTTCACACCGTTTTGGCTGGCATGCTGAAGAGGCGGTTGATATCGCCCGTAATCAGATTGCTGACCTGGTCGGTGCCGACCCGCGTGAAATTGTTTTCACCTCCGGCGCGACCGAATCCGACAACCTGGCGATCAAAGGTGCAGCCAACTTTTATCAGAAAAAAGGCAAGCACATCATCACCAGCAAAACCGAACACAAAGCCGTGCTGGACACCTGCCGTCAGCTGGAGCGTGAAGGGTACGAAGTCACCTATCTGGCGCCACAGAGCAACGGCATTATCGATCTGAAAGAGCTCGAAGCGGCCATGCGTGATGACACCATTCTGGTCTCCATCATGCACGTTAACAACGAAATCGGCGTCGTGCAGGACATCGCGACCATCGGCGAAATGTGCCGCGCGCGCGGTATCATCTATCATGTGGACGCGACTCAGAGCGTGGGCAAACTGCCTATCGACCTGAGCCAGCTGAAAGTGGACCTGATGTCCTTCTCCGGCCACAAAATCTATGGTCCGAAAGGGATCGGCGCGCTGTACGTTCGTCGTAAACCACGTATCCGCATCGAAGCACAGATGCACGGCGGCGGTCACGAGCGCGGCATGCGTTCCGGTACGCTGCCTGTTCATCAGATCGTGGGCATGGGCGAAGCCTACCGCATTGCAAAAGAAGAGATGGAAACCGAGATGGCACGCCTGCGCACGCTGCGTAACCGTCTGTGGGATGGCGTGAAAGATATGGAAGAAGTGTATCTGAACGGCGATCTCGAGCAGGGCGCACCGAACATCCTCAACGTCAGCTTCAACTATGTTGAAGGCGAATCGCTGATCATGGCGCTTAAAGACCTGGCGGTTTCTTCCGGTTCTGCCTGTACCTCTGCAAGCCTTGAGCCATCCTACGTGCTGCGTGCGCTGGGTATGACTGACGAGCTGGCACACAGTTCTATCCGTTTCTCTTTAGGTCGTTTCACTACCGAAGAAGAGATTGACTACACCATCAAGCTGGTTCGCAACTCCATTGGCCGTCTGCGCGACCTTTCTCCACTGTGGGAAATGTTCAAGCAGGGCGTGGATCTGAACAGCATTGAATGGTCACATCACTAATCGGTACATAAGGAGAATTCAATCATGGCATACAGCGAAAAAGTCATCGATCATTACGAAAACCCACGCAACGTTGGCTCTTTTGACAACAGCGACGAATCTGTTGGAAGCGGCATGGTCGGTGCGCCAGCGTGTGGCGACGTGATGAAGTTGCAGATTAAAGTCAACAATGAAGGTATCATTGAAGACGCGCGCTTCAAGACCTACGGCTGCGGTTCTGCAATTGCGTCCAGCTCCCTGGTTACCGAATGGGTTAAGGGCAAGTCTCTGGACGAAGCACAGGCAATTAAGAACACGGATATTGCTGAAGAACTCGAACTGCCACCGGTGAAAATTCACTGTTCAATTCTGGCAGAAGACGCGATCAAAGCCGCCATTGCGGATTACAAAAGCAAACGTGAAGCAAAATAATTGAGGTTTGAGTATGTCGATTACCCTTAGCGACAGCGCTGCCGCGCGAGTAAGCTCTTTTCTGGCGAACCGTGGTAAAGGCTTTGGCCTGCGACTGGGCGTACGTACCTCCGGCTGTTCTGGTATGGCTTACGTACTGGAGTTTGTTGACGAACCGGCGTCTGACGACACCGTGTTTGAAGACAAGGGCGTGAAGGTGGTGGTCGATGGCAAAAGCCTGCAATTCCTCAACGGCACTCAGCTGGACTTCGTTAAAGAAGGCCTGAACGAAGGGTTTAAATTCACGAACCCGAACGTCAAAGACGAGTGTGGTTGCGGCGAAAGCTTCCACGTTTAACCGCGCGTCATCCGAAACCCCACCGTGGCGTACCCGCTGCGCGTGGGGTTTGTTCTAACAGGCTACCCCTGAGATTGTTATGGATTACTTCACTCTCTTCGGACTACCCGCTCAATACCCGATCGATCTCCAGGCGTTGACGATCCGCTTTCAGGATCTGCAGCGTCAGTACCATCCGGACAAATTCGCGAGCGGTACTCAGGCAGAGCAGCTGGCTGCGGTTTCCCACTCTGCCACCATCAACCAGGCCTGGCAGACGCTGCGTCACCCGCTGGCGCGCGCTGAATATCTGCTCTCGCTCAACGGTTTTGATCTGGCGAGCGAACAGCACACCGTGCGCGACACGGCGTTTCTGATGGAGCAGCTGGAGCTTCGCGAAGAGCTCGATGAAATTGAACAGGCCAAAGACGAAGCGCGTCTGGAAAGCTTTATCACGCGCGTGAAGGGCATGTTCGATACCCGCCATCAGCAGATGGTGGAGCAACTGAACAACGAGACCTGGGACGTGGCGGCAGACACTGTGCGCAAACTCCGTTTTCTCGATAAACTGCGAAGCAGTGCTGAACAACTCGAAGAAAAGCTGCTCGATTTTTAATTTCGGAAGCAATTATGGCCTTATTACAAATTAGTGAGCCTGGCTTAAGTGCCGCACCGCACCAGCGTCGTCTGGCGGTGGGTATCGATCTGGGCACCACCAATTCCCTCGTGGCGACCGTGCGCAGCGGCCAGGCGGAAACGCTGGCCGACGAGCAGGGGCGCCATCTGCTGCCTTCCGTGGTCCACTACCAGCAGCAGGGTCACGCGGTAGGCTATGACGCCCGCGCTAACGCCGCGCGCGATCCGGCCAACACCATCAGCTCCGTCAAGCGCATGATGGGCCGCTCGCTGGCCGATATTCAGACCCGCTACCCGCATCTGCCGTATCAGCTGCAGGCCAGTGAAAACGGCCTGCCGATGATTGCGACCGCGGCCGGTCTGCTGAACCCGATTCGCGTTTCCTCCGACATCCTCAAAGCGCTGGCTGAGCGCGCTACGGCGACGCTCGGCGGCGATCTGGACGGCGTAGTCATTACCGTTCCGGCCTATTTTGACGATGCACAGCGCCAGGGCACCAAAGACGCCGCGCGTCTGGCGGGCCTGCACGTGCTGCGTTTGCTGAACGAACCGACGGCGGCTGCGATTGCCTACGGCCTCGATTCCGGTCAGGAAGGGGTGATCGCGGTTTACGATCTCGGCGGCGGGACGTTTGATATCTCTATCCTGCGCCTGAGCCGCGGGGTGTTTGAAGTGCTGGCGACCGGCGGGGATTCCGCGCTGGGCGGTGATGACTTCGACCACCTGCTGGCGGACTACATCCGCGAGCAGGCGGGCATCAGCGATCGCAGCGATGCGCGCGTACAGCGTGAACTGCTTGATGCGGCCATTGACGCCAAAATCGCCCTGAGCGATGCGCAGTCCGTAAGTGTGAACGTTGCGGGCTGGCAGGGAGAGATCACCCGCGACCAGTTCAACGAACTGATTGCGCCTTTAGTTAAACGCACCCTGCTGGCCTGCCGTCGCGCATTGAAAGATGCGGGCGTTGAGGCGAACGAGGTGCTGGAAGTGGTCATGGTGGGCGGTTCGACCCGCGTGCCGCTGGTGCGCGAGCGCGTGGGCGAATTCTTTGGCCGCACGCCGCTGACCTCCATCGACCCGGACAAAGTGGTTGCCGTGGGCGCCGCGATCCAGGCCGATATTCTGGTTGGCAACAAGCCGGACAGCGAAATGCTGCTGCTGGACGTCATCCCGCTGTCGCTGGGCTTAGAAACCATGGGCGGCCTGGTGGAGAAAGTGATCCCGCGTAACACCACCATTCCGGTGGCGCGCGCGCAGGAGTTCACCACCTTTAAAGACGGCCAGACCGCGATGTCCATCCACGTGATGCAGGGTGAGCGCGAGCTGGTGCAGGACTGCCGCTCTCTGGCGCGCTTTGCGCTGCGCGGAATTCCAGCGCTGCCTGCGGGCGGGGCGCATATTCGCGTTACCTTCCAGGTGGATGCGGACGGCCTGCTGAGCGTCACGGCGATGGAAAAATCCACCGGCGTGGAATCGTCCATTCAGGTGAAGCCGTCCTACGGCCTGACCGATGGCGAAATCGCCTCCATGATTCAGGACTCAATGAGCTACGCCGAGCAGGATGTGAAGGCGCGTATGCTGGCGGAACAAAAAGTGGAAGCCGCACGCGTGCTGGAGAGCCTGAACGGCGCGCTCGCTGCCGACGCCGCGCTGCTCAGCGCCGCTGAGCGCCAGGTGATTGACGACGCTGCCGCGCGCTTAAGCGCCGTGGCCGAAGGCAATGACGCTGACGCAATAGAAGAAGCCATTAAAAACGTTGATAAACAAACCCAGGACTTCGCTGCTCGCCGCATGGACAAATCTGTCCGCGTCGCGCTGAAAGGCCAGTCCGTGGACGAGGTTTAATATGCCAAAGATTGTTATTTTGCCTCATGCGGACCTCTGTCCGGATGGCGCTGTTCTGGAAGCGAAGACCGGTGAAACCATTCTCGATGTAGCCCTGCGTGCAGGTATCGAAGTGGAACACGCCTGTGAAAAATCCTGTGCCTGCACCACCTGCCACTGCATCGTGCGTGAAGGTTTTGACTCTCTCGCCGAGAGCACCGAAGATGAAGACGACATGCTGGATAAAGCATGGGGTCTGGAGCCAGACAGCCGCTTGAGCTGCCAGGCCGCGGTGACCGATGAAGATCTGGTCGTGGAATTCCCACGCTACACCATCAACCACGCACGCGAGCATTAATATGGGACTGAAGTGGACAGACAGCCGTGAAATCGGCGAAGCGCTCTACGACGCGAACCCGGATCTCGATCCGAAGACCGTACGATTCACCGATATGCATCAGTGGATCTGCGATTTAGAGGATTTCGACGACGATCCAAACGCATCCAATGAAAAAATTCTGGAGGCGATTCTGTTAGTCTGGTTAGATGAAGCAGAATAAATAACAAAACGGGCTGCCTTCAGGCGGCCCGTTTGCTAGTTGCTAATAAGGAAAAATAAAATGACCGAAGCGATGAAGATTACGCTCTCTACGCAGCCCGCCGACGCGCGCTGGGGCGAGAAAGCCAGCTACAGCATCAACAACGACGGTATTACCCTGCACCTGACGGGCAACGACGATTTGGGTCTGATCCAGCGTGCTGCCCGCAAAATCGACGGTCTGGGCATTAAGCATGTCTCGCTGGAAGGTGAAGGCTGGGACACCGACCGCAGCTGGGCATTCTGGGCGGGTTACAAAGGGCCGAAAGGCAGCCGCAAAATTGAGTGGGCGAACCTCGACGAAGCCGGTCAAAAAGAGCTGGAAAGCCGCCTGCAAATCATCGACTGGGTGCGCGACACCATTAACGCTCCGGCGGAAGAGTTAGGCCCTGAGCAACTGGCGCAGCGCGCGGTTGACCTGCTGTGCGGCGTGGCGGGCGACAAAATGTCCTACCGCATCACCAAGGGTGAAGACCTGCGCGAGCAGAACTACATGGGTATCCACACCGTGGGCCGCGGCTCCGAGCGTCCACCGGTGCTGCTGGCGCTGGACTACAACCCAACCGGCGATAAAGCAGCGCCAGTCTTTGCCTGCCTGGTAGGTAAAGGCATCACCTTCGACACCGGCGGCTACAGCCTGAAGCAGAGCGCGTTCATGGACTCCATGAAGTCCGACATGGGCGGTGCGGCAACCATCACCGGCGCGCTGGCGTTTGCCATCACCCGCGGTCTGAAAAAGCGCGTGAAGCTGTATCTGTGCTGCGCGGACAACATGGTGAGCGGTAACGCCTTCAAGCTGGGCGACATCATTCGCTACCGCAACGGTAAAAACGTTGAGGTGATGAACACCGACGCCGAAGGCCGTCTGGTGCTTGCCGATGGCCTGATCGACGCGTCTGCCCAGAAGCCTGAGCTGATCATCGACATGGCGACCCTGACCGGCGCGGCGAAAACCGCCCTGGGCAACGATTACCATGCGCTGTTCAGCTTCGACGACAAGCTGGCCGCTCGCCTGCTGGCAAGCGCCGCTGCGGAAAACGAACCGTTCTGGCGTCTGCCGCTGGCCGAGTTCCACCGCAGCCAGCTGCCGTCCAACTTTGCCGAGCTGAACAATACCGCCAGCGCGGCGTACCCGGCGGGTGCAAGCACCGCGGCAGGCTTCCTGTCCCACTTCGTTGAGAATTATCACGAAGGCTGGCTGCACATCGACTGCTCCGCGACGTACCGTAAAGCGGCGGTGGAGCAGTGGTCCGCGGGCGCGACCGGTCTGGGCGTGCGTACTGTGGCGAACCTGCTGACGGCTGAGTAATCTTCATTGCCCTCACCCTAACCCTCTCCCACGGGGAGAGGGCCGGGGGGGAAATGCATCATCTGGAATTGCTATGTCCGAAACCAAAAACGAATTAGAAACCCTGCTGGAGCAGGCGGCGACCGAGCCCGCCCACCGTCCGGCATTTTTCCGCACCCTGCTGGAATCGACCGTCTGGGTGCCGGGTACCGCCGCGGAAGGTGAGCAGGTCGTAGAAGACAGCGCGCTGGATCTGCTGCACTGGGAGAAAGACGACGGCACGTCGGTGATCCCGTTCTTCACCTCGCTGGAAGCGCTTCAGAAAGCGGTAGAAGATGAACAGGCGTTCGTGGTGATGCCGGTGCGTACTCTGTTTGAAATGACGCTAGGCCAGACGCTATTCCTCAACGCGAAGCTGCCGACCGGGAAAGAGTTTACGCCGCGTGAAATCAGCCACCTGATTGGCGAAGAGGGCAACCCGCTCAGCACGCAGGAAGTGCTGGAAGGGGGCGAAACGCTGCTGCTCTCTGAGGTGGCCGAGCCGCCCGCGCAGATGATTGATTCCCTGACGACGCTATTCAAAACCCTGAAACCGGTTAGACGCGCGTTTCTCTGCTCCATTAAAGAGCGTGCGGACGAACAGCCGGTTCTGCTGATTGGTATTGAGGCGGACGGCGATATCGACGACATCATTCAGGCGGCGGGAAGCGTGGCGACCGACACGCTGCCGGGCGACGAGCCGATTGATATCTGCCAGGTGAAGAACGGCGAGAAGGGCATCAGCCACTTTATTACCGAGCACATCACCCCGTTCTACGAGCGTCGCTGGGGCGGCTTCCTGCGCGATCTCAAAACCAACCGCATCATCTGATTACGGCGGGGTGAATATCACCCCGTTGCTTCCAGCAGCAGTAAATCCATCAGCAGCACCAGATTCGACTCAAACGACGTCACCCCTGCCGCTTCGGCGGCGAAGTGTACCGCTTCGTCATAGAGCGCAAAATGCACGTCAGCCATTCCCGCCAGCGTATTGGCGGAGGCGCGGGTAAACGCGACGATCGTCATACCGACGTTTTTGGCTATCCGCGCTTTATCCAGCACCTGTTCCGTTTCGCCGCTGCGCGAGACGGCAATAAACACCTGATAGCGGGCGGCGTTGCTGAGGAAAATATTCCGGCTGTCTCCCGGCCCGGAAATAAACGCCGTTTTGCCCAGTACCTGCAGCTTCTTGGTCAGGTACTCCGCAAACAGATAAGAAAACCCGGCGCCGTAGAGAAAGAAACTCTCTTTCTGGTGCAGCAGGTTAGCAAACTGCTGGCGTTTCACCTGGGTAACCCACTGAAAGGTATGCTGATAGTTGGCTATAAACTGATTAAACAGCACCGGGAGTTCAGGACGCGACTGCGCCTGAGCGGCAATATGCGGCGTGTCGGAGAGCAGCTGCTTGCAGTGCCAGATAAACTCGCTAAAGCCGCTGAACCCCAGCTTCTGGCACAGCCGCATAATGGTGGCGGTAGAAACGAACGTCGCCTGCGCCAGCTCGCGAACCGTGATGTTGCCTACCAGCAGCGGATGCTCCGTGAGGTGGGCGAGGACGCGATACTCCGCGCGGGTCAGAGACGTCCCGCGCGTTAACAGCGTGGCCAGGCGGTTATTCATTATTTCGCGGGTTCGACAGGCAGATCGTCTCGCGCACCCCATTCGCTCCAGGCGCCGTCGTAGAGCGTGACGTCGCTTACGCCGAGCGTGGCGAGCGCCAGAATCACTACGCAGGCCGTTACGCCGGAACCGCAGCTGGCAATAATCGGACGATGTAAATCAACCCCTGCCTGGTCAAAAATAGCGCGCAGCTCGTCGGTGGTTTTCAGCTCGCCCTCAAACACCAGATCGCCCCACGGCACGTTCAGTGCGCCCGGAATATGTCCGCGCTTCAGCCCCGGACGCGGTTCATCCGCTTGGGCATTGAAGCGCGGAGCAGGGCGGGCATCAACGATTTGCGCCGTTTTTTCATGGCTCACGACCAGCACGTCGGTCAGGCGTTTCACCACGTGGGTGTCAAAGGTCGCGTCGAATTCGCCTTCCGGCAGCGTTACGCCACCCTGCTGAAGGGGCAGTTCGTCGCGCTTCCAGCCCGCCAGCCCGCCCGCCAGAATCGAGACTTTTTCTACGCCGAAGTTTTTCAGCATCCACCACGCGCGCGGTGCGGAGAAGAGGTTACCTTCATCATACACAACGAGGTGCTTATCTTTGCTGATGCCCAGCTCGCGCATCGCCACGGAAAACGCTTCCGGGCGCGGCAGCATGTGCGGCAGGGGAGAGTTGTGATCGGAAAGGGCTTCGATATCAAAAAATACCGCGCCAGGCAGATGCCCGGCACGGTATTCACCGGGCACGTCACGATGCTCTTGTCCCGGAGGGGCCATACGCGCGTCAATAATCTGAACTTCCGGATCGTCGCCGTGCTCAATCAGCCAGTCGGCAGCGACAAAATATGAGGTGGACATGGGTTGCCTCCATTCTTTTCCGTAAAAAAGGATTGTCGGTGTTTTTTCTGACACCGACAAGCAAACCACGTTCAACTCGCGAGCAAGCCCCTATTTTTTCACCGGTTCGCCGTCCTGCCAGGCTTTTTGCAGCGCAGGCCAGTAGTCGCGGTTGGCCTCGATCATCTCATCAAGAATCACTTTCGCATGTTCCATGGTCGGCACGGTGCGGTTGAGGGTGAACGCCTGCAGGGCTTTCTCATAGCTGCCCTCGATGGTCGCCTCCACCAGAAGCTGTTCCGAGGCGAGCTGCTGTTGCAGCAGGGTCTGATGGAACAGCGGCACCTGACCGAGGCAAATCGGTTCCGGGCCTTCGGCGGTGATATAAGCGGGCACTTCGACCACGGCATCATACGGCAGGTTGGCGATCGCCCCACGGTTTTCCACCATTACCAGATGTCGGCTGCGCAGGTTAAAGGCCAGCGAGCAGGCGACATCAACAATAAACTCGCCGTGGACGCCCACGTGGAAGGCATCCGGTAGGATCCCGGTTCGCTTATATTCTTCGGCAGCGGCGAACAGCTTTTTCTCACGCCCGTCCATCACTTCATTGGCGCGGGTATAGTCCGGGTTCTGATGCTCCACAATCTGGTTCGGCATCAGGTAGTACTGCAGATACGGGTTCGGCAGATACTCCGGGAAGTTGTCCATGATCGGCTTGATATTGCGCCAGGTCTTCACCCATGAAGGATCGGAATGCTGCGGATCGGTTTTAGCCGCGTCTTCCGTCAGCAGGCCAAACTTTGCGATATGCTTACGCAGCTCGGGCAGCTTGTCTTCGCCGTCCACCAGCACGCGGGTAAACCAGCCGAAGTGGTTCAGTCCGAAGTAGTCGACCTCCAGCTTGTGGCGATCGACACCCAGAATTGCCCCCATATTGCGCATCGCGGCCACCGGCATATCGCAGATATTCAGCACCCTCGCGTTCGGGCGCAGACGCCGCACGCCCTCCGCGACGATCGCCGCCGGGTTGGAATAGTTCACGATCCAGGCTTTTTCATGCGCGTAGCGATCGACCAGATCGATAAGCTCCACCATCGGCAGGATCGTGCGCAGGCCGTAGGCAAGCCCGCCGGGTCCGCACGTTTCCTGGCCCACCACGCCGTGACGCAGCGGGATCTTCTCATCCTGCTCGCGCATTTTATACTGGCCAACGCGCATCTGGGCGAAGACGAAATGCGCGCCGCTGAAGGCCACTTCCGGATCGCTGGTGACGGTAAATTTGATGCTCTGACTGTGGTCGCGAATCACCTTCTCGACGACGGGCGCAATGGTGCTTTGACGCGCCTCGTCGATGTCATAAAGGCGGATTTCGGCCAGAGGGAAATCCTGCAGGCGCACCATCAGGCTTTTCACAATACCCGGCGTGTAGGTGCTGCCGCCGCCGGCAATCGACAGAATGAATGGGGGTGTAAACATCTTTAGCTCCTTTCAGAGAAACGTCTCAACGGCTTCTCGCATTTTTTGACGTGCAGCCCGTAGACCACCTGAACGTTGTTACCTTGTTTGATAATCCCTTTCGCGCCGGTCGCCTTCAGCCGCGGCTCGTCGATAATGGCGACGTCCTTCACCGTGACGCGTAAGCGGGTGTAGCAGTTATCCACGACCTGAATATTTTCCCGGCCTCCGAGACCTACCACGATGGATTCGCCCAGCCCGTCGTTATTCCCCTTCGCCTGGTATTCCTGCTTGCTGTAAAGGCGCGTTTCCTTGTCGTCATCCTCACGGCCCGGCGTTTTCATGTTGAAGTGCAGGATCAGGAAGCGGAACACCACGAAGTAGAGGGCAAACACGATCAGCCCCACCACGATGTACATCGGCCAGTTGGACTTCTCCGTGCCGAGCGGCAGGTTGTAAAGGATGAAGTCGATAATCCCGTTGGCGCCGATGGCGTGAACGCCCAGCAGCGAGAACAGCATCATGCCGATGCCGGTCAGCACCGCGTGCACCACGAACAGCAGCGGGGCGACGAAGAGGAATGAAAACTCAATCGGCTCGGTCACGCCGACCAGCAGCGAGGTCAGCGCCGCGGGGATAAGAATGGCTTTCGCAATGACTTTACGCTCCGGCTTTGCGGTCATATACATCGCCAGCGCGGCGGCAGGCAGGCCGAACATTTTGCTGATGCCGCGCGCGTCCCACACCACCGTGCTGCTGAGCTGCTTCACGTCCGGGCAAGCCATCTCGGCGAAGTAGATATTGCGCGCGCCCTGATAGGTTGCGCCGCACACCTCCTGCGTACCGCCCAGCTCGGTATAGAGAAACGGCGTATAAACCAGATGGTGCAGGCCAGTGGGAACCAGAATGCGTTCCAGGAAGCCGTAGATGGCCACGCCAAACGGTCCGGAGCCTTTGATGGCAAGCGCCAGGGCGCTGATGCCGTGCTGGGCAAAGGGCCACAGTTCACTCATCACCACGCCGAGCAGCATGGAGACGGGGAGCATGACGATGGCGACAAAACAGTGGCCGGAGTAAATCGCCATCGCGCCGTTAAACTGTACGCCGGAGTATTTATTGTACAGATATCCGGAGAGCGCCCCGGTCAGGATCCCGGCAAAGACCCCCATCTCCAGCACCTGCACGCCCAGCACCATAGTCTGTCCGGCCGCTCTCATCTGAGCTGCTGGTGCCAGCGCGCCCTGCAGCTGCAGCGTGACGTTCATGGCGTTGATGAACACGATAAAGGTGACAAGGCCAATCAGTGCGGCATAGCCTTTATCACGCGTCGCCAGACCAATCGGAATACCGACGGCAAACACCAGCGCCAGGTTAACCAGCACCGACACGGCAGATTTCGCGATAAGCTGACCAGTATGCTGAATCAGAGGATGTCCGAGAAACGGCAGGTACTCCGCGAGATTACCGTTACCCAGCACGTTACCAAAGGCGATAAACAGACCGACGATCGGTAAGATAAGTACCGGTCCGTACAATGATTTTCCGAAATTTTGTAGGGCGTTCACGGCTCGTTTCATGGCTTTCTCTCTTATTGAACCGCGCACTCGGGGTGCGTCATGGTCATAAAACTAGCAGTCTTCAGGCACGTTTATCCAGCTATCTTATTGTTTTAAAAACAAATGACTTGGAAAGTAACATGTGACGTTATGTCTTGTGATCGCGGTTCCATCACGGCGTAGCGGCGTGATGCCATTCTGCGAGGCGCTTTCCAGACTCTAAAATTGGACTTTTTGAATTAATGAAACTTGCGGATAATACTTATCCGGACGACGACCAACAGGCCCCCCGGGCCAGGGACAAAGGATGAAACCGTTTCGCTTAGCCGCGCTCTCTCTTGCGCTGCTTACCACGTTTACGCTTGTCGGCTGTGATAACAGCGACGATAAATCTCAGGCTGCGGCTCCCGCGGCATCCACCGCATCCACACCAAAAGCCGCGGAAAAGCCCAATGCTGAAACGCTGGCTAAACTGGCCGCCCAGAGTCAGGGAAAAGCGCTGACCTTGCTGGATGCCTCTGAAGTCCAGCTAGACGGTGCTGCCACGCTGGTGCTGACCTTTTCTGTTCCGCTGAATCCTGAACAGGATTTCGCGAAAACAGTGCATGTCGTGGATAAGAAAAGCGGCAAGGTTGACGGGGCGTGGGAACTTGCGCCTAACCTGAAAGAGCTTCGCCTGCGCCATCTGGAGCCTAACCGCAACCTGGTCGTCACCGTTGAACCAGGCCTGCAGGCGCTGAACAAAGCGACGTTTGGTACTAATTATGAGAAAGCCCTGACCACCCGGGACATTGAGCCCACCGTCGGTTTTGCCAGCCGCGGCTCGCTGCTGCCGGGTAAAGTGGTGGAAGGTCTGCCGGTGATGGCGCTCAACGTCAACAATGTCGATGTCAACTTTTACCGCGTGAAGCCTGAATCGTTGGCCTCCCTTGTTAGCCAGTGGGAGTACCGTAACTCGCTGACCAACTGGGAATCCGACAACCTGCTGAAGATGGCGGAACTGGTTTACACCGGTCGATTCGATCTTAATCCGGCGCGCAACACGCGCGAAAAATTGCTATTGCCTCTGAAGGATATTAAACCGCTCCAGCAGTCTGGCGTTTATATCGCGGTCATGAACCAGGCCGGGCACTACAATTACAGCAACGCCGCGACGCTCTTTACCTTAAGCGATATTGGACTGTCCGCTCACCGTTATCATAACCGCCTGGACATCTTCACCCAGAGCCTGGAAAACGGGGCGGCGCAGTCCGGGGTTACCGTTACCCTGCTGAATGACAAAGGGCAGACCCTTGCCGAAGCAAACAGCGATGCCGACGGCCATGCGAAGCTTGAAACCGACAAAGAGGCCGCGCTGATTCTGGCCAGCAAAGACGGCCAGACCACGCTGCTTGACCTCAAGCTGCCGGCGCTCGATCTGGCGGAGTTCGATATTGCCGGTAGCCCCGGCTACAGCAAGCAGTTCTTTATGTTTGGCCCGCGCGATCTCTACCGCCCGGGTGAAACGGTGATCCTCAACGGCCTGCTGCGCGACAGTGACGGTAAGCCACTTCCGGATCAGCCCGTGAAGCTTGACGTGCTGCGTCCGGATGGACAGGTCGCGCGTACCATTGTCGTCAAGCCAGAGAACGGGCTCTATCGCTTTAACTATACGCTGGACAGCGGAGCGCAGACCGGCATGTGGCATATACGCGCCAACACGGGCGATAACCTGCAGCGTCTGTGGGACTTCCATGTCGAAGACTTCATGCCAGAGCGCATGGCGCTCAACCTGAGCGGACAAAAAACGCCGGTATCACCGCAGGATAACGTCGACTTTAACGTGGTGGGCTATTACCTTTATGGCGCACCGGCCAACGGTAATTCTCTGCAGGGCCAGCTTTTCCTGCGTCCGCTGCGAGACGCGGTGTCTGCGCTGCCGGGCTTCCAGTTTGGCGATATCGCCGAAGAGAACCTGAGCCGCAGTCTTGATGAAGTGCAGCTTACGCTTGATGAGCAGGGGCGTGGGCAGGTTTCTACCGAAAGCCAGTGGAAAGAGGTGCATTCTCCGCTGCAGCTGATATTGCAGGCCAGCCTGCTGGAGTCCGGTGGCCGTCCGGTAACGCGTCGTGCTGAGCAGGCTATCTGGCCGGCGGCTGAGTTGCCGGGGATTCGCCCTCAGTTCGCCAGTAAAGCCGTTTATGACTACCGCACCGATACCACCGTCAACCAACCGATTGTTGACGAGAACGGCAACGCCAGCTTCGACATCGTGTATGCCAATGCCAGCGGAGCGAAAAAAGCGGTTTCCGGGTTACAGGTTCGCCTGATCCGCGAGCGCCGCGACTACTTCTGGAACTGGTCTGAGAGCGAAGGCTGGCAGTCTCAGTTCGATCAGAAAGACCTGGTCGAAGGCGAGCAGGAGCTGACTCTCAAGGCCGATGAGACGGGTAAAGTCACCTTCCCGGTGGAGTGGGGTTCTTATCGTCTGGAGGTGAAAGCGCCTGATGAGATGGTCAGCAGCGTGCGTTTTTGGGCGGGGTATAGCTGGCAGGATAACAGCGACGGCACTGGGGCAGCGCGCCCTGATCGCGTGACGCTGAAGCTGGATAAGCCAGCCTATCAGCCAGGCGACACCATTAATCTGCACATTGCAGCGCCGGCCGCAGGCAAGGGCTATGCGATGATCGAATCCAGCGAAGGGCCGCTGTGGTGGAAGGAGATCGACGTACCGGCAAACGGGCTTGATCTCGCTATCCCGGTCGACAAAGCCTGGAGACGTCACGATCTTTATCTGAGTACGCTGGTGGTACGTCCTGGGGATAAATCCAAATCCGCTACGCCGAAACGCGCGGTCGGCCTGCTGCATCTGCCGATGGGCGACGAAAACCGTCGCCTGAATATTGCGCTCGATACCCCACAGAAAATGCGTCCAAACCAGACGCTCTCGGTGAAGGTGAAAGCCAGCGTGAAAGAGGGGGCCGTGCCGCAGAAGGTGAACGTCCTGGTATCGGCGGTGGACAGCGGCGTGCTGAACATTACCGATTACGTGACGCCTGATCCCTGGCAGGCTTTCTTTGGTCAGAAGCGCTACGGCGCGGATATCTACGACATTTATGGCCAGGTCATTGAAGGGCAGGGCCGCCTGGCCGCGCTGCGCTTCGGTGGCGATGGGGATGAACTGAAGCGCGGCGGCAAACCGCCGGTGAACCACGTCACCATCATTGCCCAGCAGGCACAGCCGGTCACGCTGGATGCCAACGGGGAAGGCACGATTACGCTGCCGATTGGAGACTTTAACGGTGAGCTGCGTCTGATGGCGCAGGCCTGGACGGAGGACGATTTCGGTAGCAGTGAAAGCAAGATTATTGTGGCCGCGCCGGTTATTACCGAGCTTAATACCCCACGCTTCCTGGCAAGTGGGGACACCTCACGCCTGACGCTGGATCTAACCAACCTGACCGACCAGCCGCAAACGCTGAACGTTGCCCTGACCGCAACAGGCAAATTATCGCTGGAAGGCGGGCAGCCGCAGCCGGTGCAACTGCCTCCGGGGGCACGAACCACCCTCTTTATTCCGGTGCGTGCGCTGGAAGGCTATGGTGACGGTGAGGTGACAGCACAGGTTACCGGCCTGCAGCTTCCGGGCGAGACCTTTGCGCCACAGCAGAAGAGCTGGAAAATCGGCGTGCGTCCGGCGTCCCCGGCGCAGACGGTCAATACCGGTGCCATGCTGAACCCTGGCGAATCCTGGACCGCACCGGCGCAGCACAGTAACGGTTTCTCTCCTGCCACCCTGCAGGGGCAACTGCTGCTGAGCGGAAAACCACCGCTCAACCTGGCGCGCTACATTCGTGAGCTGCAGGCCTATCCGTATGGCTGCCTGGAGCAGACCGCAAGCGGCCTGTTCCCGTCGCTCTACACTAACGCGGCGCAGCTTACGGCGCTTGGCATCAAAGGTGATAAGGACGATAAACGCCGTGCCGCCATTGATATCGGTATTTCCCGTCTGCTGCAGATGCAGCGTGAAGACGGCGGGTTCGCGCTGTGGGATAAAAACGGTCCGGAAGAGTACTGGCTGACGGCCTACGTGACCGACTTCCTGGTGCGCGCGGGCGAGCAGGGTTACAGCGTACCTGCCGATGCGGTGAATAACGCCAATAGCCGCCTGCTGCGCTACCTGCAGGATCCGGGCATGATGTCCATTCGCTACAGCGACGATACTCAGGCCAGTAAATTTGCCGTGCAGGCCTATGCCGCTCTGGTGCTGGCACGTCAGCAAAAAGCACCGCTGGGAGCTCTGCGTGAAATCTGGGAACGTCACGCTCAGGCGGCGTCCGGGCTACCGCTGATGCAGCTGGGCATGGCGCTCAAGCTGATGGGCGATGCGCCGCGCAGCCAGCAGGCGCTGGATCTGGCGCTCAAAACACCGCGTAACGACAGCAAAACCTGGATGGCCGATTACGGCAGCCAGCTTCGCGATAACGCGCTGATGCTCTCCCTGCTGGAGGAGTACAAGCTGCTGCCGGATGCGCAGAATACGCTGCTGAATGCTCTGTCTGAACAGGCCTTCAGCCAGCGCTGGCTGTCAACGCAGGAGAGCAACGCGCTGTTCCTGGCCGGACGTTCGCTGCAAACCTTGTCCGGTACATGGCAGGCGAAAACCTCTCTGTCTGAGACCGCATCAGGCGGCGATAAGTCACTGGTACAAAACGTGAGCGGCGACCAGCTTGGCGCGCTGCAGGTGACCAATACCGGCACGACTCCGCTGTGGGTGCGTCTGGACAGCACCGGCTATCCGGAATACGCCCCTCAGCCGAGCGCGAACGTGCTGCAGGTTGAACGTCATATCCTGGCAACCGACGGCAGTACTAAATCACTCTCTTCCCTGAAGAGCGGTGAGCTGGTGCTGGTGTGGCTGGAAGTTAAAGCCAGCCAGAACGTGCCGGATGCGCTGGTGGTGGATCTCCTCCCTGCGGGTCTGGAGCTGGAAAACCAGAACCTGGCAAGCAGCAGCGCCAGCCTGCAGGACAGCGGTAGTGAAGTACAGAACCTGCTCAGCCAGATGCAGCAGGCGGACATTCAGCATATGGAATTCCGCGACGACCGCTTTGTGGCCGCCGTGCCGGTAAATGAAGGTCAGCCGGTCACGCTGGTCTATCTGGCGCGCGCCGTGACGCCGGGAACCTACCAGGTGCCGGTTCCGATGGTCGAGTCCATGTATGTGCCGCAGTGGCGGGCAACGGGGGCGGCCAGTGGCCCGCTGATTGTTGTTCCGTAATATGCGAATGGCACGTTTGACACGCTCCCGCTGGCTCTGGCTGGCGGGAGCGCTTCTCGTTTTATGGGGGCTAATTGTCGCCGCCGACCGCCTGTGGCCGTTGCCTCTGAAAGAGGTTAACCCTGCCCGGGTGGTGGTGGATGAGAAGGGCACGCCGCTCTGGCGTTTTGCCGATAGCGATGGGATCTGGCGCTATCCGGTGACGATCGAAGAGGTATCTCCCCGTTATCTTGAGGCGCTGATTCAGTATGAAGATCGCTGGTTCTGGGATCACCCCGGCGTAAACCCGCTTTCTGTTCTGCGCGCTGCCTGGCAGGATCTCACTTCCGGAAGAGTGGTTTCTGGCGGCAGCACGCTCACCATGCAGGTCGCGCGACTGCTGGACCCGCATCCGCGCACCGTTGGCGGCAAAATTCGCCAGCTCTGGCGTGCCATGCAGCTGGAGTGGCATCTTTCCAAGCGTGAGATCCTCACGCTCTATCTCAACCGCGCCCCGTTTGGCGGTACGCTGCAGGGCGTGGGGGCTGCAAGCTGGACGTATCTGGGCAAGCCGCCGTCGCAGCTCAGCTATTCCGACGCGGCGCTGCTGGCGGTGCTGCCGCAGGCACCGAGTCGTTTACGCCCGGACCGCTGGCCTGAACGGGCCGAAGCGGCGCGCAACAAAGTGCTCGACCGCATGGCGACGCAGGGCGTCTGGTCCGCAAAGCAGGTCAAAGAATCCCGTGAAGAATCAGTATGGCTGGCACCCCGGCAGATGCCGCAGCTGGCGCCGCTCTTTGCACGGATGATGCTCGGCAAAAGTCGCGACACGAAAATTGTCACCACGCTGGATGCCGGACTGCAGCGGCAGCTGGAAGAGCTGGCAATGAACTGGAAATCCCGCCTGCCGGCACGCAGCTCGCTGGCGATGATCGTGGTCGATCATACCGATATGAAAGTGCGCGGCTGGGTGGGGTCGGTGGATATCAACGATGACACGCGTTTCAGCCACGTGGATATGGTCAATGCGATCCGATCGCCGGGATCGGTGTTAAAGCCCTTTATCTACGGCATGGCGCTGGATGAAGGACTGATCCATCCCGCCTCGCTGCTTCAGGACGTTCCAAGAAAAACCGGTGATTATCGCCCGGGAAATTTTGACAGCGGTTTCCACGGACCGGTCAGCATGAGTGAAGCGCTGGTGCGCTCTCTCAACCTGCCGGCCGTACAGGTGCTGGAAGCCTACGGACCAAAACGGTTTGCCGGGATGCTGAGCAATGCAGGCTTGCCGCTGATCCTGCCAGCGGGGGCGCAGCCAAATCTGTCTCTGATCCTCGGCGGGGCAGGCGCGCGGCTGGCAGATATCACCGCTGCCTACAGCGCCTTTGCCCGACACGGTAAGGCGGGAAGGCTGCGCCTGCAGCCGGGCGATCCGCTCACTGAACGCCCTTTATTATCGCCAGGCTCGGCGTGGATTATTCGCCGTATTCTGGCCAATGAAGCGCAGCCGTTGCCGGATAATGCGCTACCGCAGGTTGCGCCGCTGGCGTGGAAAACCGGCACCAGCTACGGCTACCGTGATGCCTGGGCCATCGGTCTGAATGCCCGTTACGTGATAGGCATCTGGACCGGGCGACCGGACGGTACGCCCGTGGCGGGACAGTTTGGGTTTGCCAGCGCGGTGCCGCTATTAAACCAGGTCAATAACCTGCTTCAGTCGCGCTCAACGGTAGACGAAGCCCGCCTGCCGCGCGATCCGCGTCCGGAGAGCGTCGGGAGGGGCGTAATCTGCTGGCCGGGCGGCCAGTCGCTGCCGGAAGGCAGTGAAAACTGTCGACGTCGCCTGTCGACCTGGCTGCTGGATGGGAGTGAACCGCCCACACTGCTCTTGCCCGAACAGGAAGGCATACGCGGGATCCGTTTCCCGGTCTGGCTGGATAAATCAGGTAAACGCGTGGCGGCAGATTGCCCGGATGCTACAGAGAAAGTCCTGGATGTCTGGCCACTGCCGCTGGAGCCGTGGCTACCCGCAACCGAGCGTCGTGCGGTACGGGTCCCTCCTTCATCAACAACCTGTCCTCCGCTGTCGCAGGACGCACCTGCGCCACTCATTCTGACAGGCGTGCGCGAAGGGGCCGTCATCAAACGTCTGCCGGGGGAACCCCGCGTTTCGCTGCCGCTTCAGGCGACCGGCAATAGCGGTGAGCGCTGGTGGTTTTTGAACGGTGAACCGCTGAATGTGAAGGGAAGAGTTTACACATTACAGCTTGATAAACCGGGCGATTATCAGTTACTCGTTATGGATGAGACCGGGCAGGTCGCGACGGTGAATTTTACGCTGCAGTGACCTGAAAAAAGCTTTCTGATGTGAGCTGTTGCTAAAACTCGTCTTATTTTAAAAAAATGTTACCTGAATCCATAGGCAATGGCGCCATTGCTCATTATAATCCGCGCCACACCATACTCAGGTATGCAAAACAACAGAACATTGACAGAGGTTATCATGGCTATTGAACGTACTTTTTCCATCATCAAACCAAACGCGGTGGCAAAAAACGTTATTGGCAGCATCTTCGCTCGCTTTGAATCTGCAGGGTTCAAAATTGTTGGCACCAAAATGCTGCACCTGACCGTTGAGCAGGCTCGCGGCTTCTACGCTGAGCACGAAGGTCGCCCATTCTTTGACGGCCTGGTTGAGTTCATGACCTCCGGTCCAATCGTGGTCTCCGTGCTGGAAGGCGAAAACGCAGTGCAGCGTCACCGTGATCTGCTGGGCGCAACCAACCCGGACAACGCGCTGGCTGGTACTCTGCGCGCTGATTATGCAGATAGCTTCACCGAGAACGGTACCCACGGTTCTGACTCTGTTGAATCTGCTGCACGCGAAATCGCTTTCTTCTTCGCTGAAGGCGAAGTGTGTCCACGTACCCGTTAATTTAACGGTTTCGTTTACACATTATTTTCGTAAATGCCGCGTCCAGACGTGGCATCCCTGCGCCAGACTTTGTACAATGCAACGCCCCGGACGAGCAGACCGCTTTCCGGGGCGTTTCTATTCAACCCTCCATGGGCCATAACGTGTAACAACGAGGCCGGTAAATATTATGTCTGAATTAGTGAATACCTCCGAAGTCGCCATTCCTGCGGTTCCCAATAAAAATGGAAAAATCAACCTGCTGGATCTGAACCGTCAGCAGATGCGCGAGTTCTTTAAAGAGATGGGCGAAAAGCCGTTTCGTGCCGATCAGGTCATGAAGTGGATGTACCATTACTGCAGCGACAATTTTGATGACATGACTGACATCAACAAGGTCCTGCGCAACAAGCTCAAAGAAGTGGCTGAAATCCGCGCGCCGGAAGTGGTGGAAGAGCAGCGCTCCGCGGATGGCACCATCAAATGGGCGATTGCGGTTGGCGATCAGCGCGTTGAAACCGTCTACATCCCGGAAGAAGACCGCGCTACGCTGTGCGTCTCCTCCCAGGTTGGCTGCGCGCTGGAGTGCAAATTCTGCTCAACCGCGCAGCAAGGCTTTAACCGTAACCTGCGCGTTTCAGAAATTATTGGCCAGGTCTGGCGTGCCGCGAAAATCGTGGGCGCGGCAAAAGTAACCGGTACGCGTCCTATCACCAACGTGGTGATGATGGGGATGGGTGAGCCGCTGCTGAACCTGACCAACGTCGTTCCGGCGATGGAAATCATGCTGGATGACTTCGGTTTTGGTCTGTCCAAGCGTCGCGTCACGCTGTCTACTTCTGGCGTTGTGCCTGCGCTGGACAAGCTTGGCGACATGATTGACGTCGCGCTGGCGATCTCCCTGCACGCGCCAAACGATGAAATTCGTGACGAAATTGTGCCGATCAACAAAAAGTACAATATCGAAACCTTCCTCGCTGCGGTGCGTCGCTACCTGGAGAAATCCAACGCCAACCAGGGCCGCGTCACTATCGAGTACGTGATGCTTGACCACGTCAACGACGGTACTGAACATGCGCATCAGCTGGCTGAATTGCTGAAAGATACGCCATGCAAAATCAACCTGATCCCATGGAACCCGTTCCCGGGCGCGCCGTATGGCCGTAGCTCGAACAGCCGTATCGACCGTTTCTCCAAGGTGCTGATGGAATATGGTTTCACCACCATCGTGCGTAAAACCCGTGGTGATGACATTGATGCCGCATGCGGACAGCTGGCGGGCGATGTTATTGACCGTACCAAACGTACCCTGCGTAAACGCATGCAGGGCGAGACGATCGCGGTTAAAGCTGTTTGATTATTATGCACTCACGGCGCATTATCTGCGCCGTGAGGCATAGTCTTATGAATAATCAGTCAGATTCGTGATGACTGAACAATAATTACGGTGCGTTTCATCCGAGTTTCGGGCAGTATGTAACGACGTAACAACAGTTTAGCCGTACGGGCAGGGCTGTACTGTCATCTCCGGGCTGACAGTCTTATACTCTCTGTTCAAGGTTAACTGACCAGAAGTTTCGCGGTGCGGGTAGCATTGTGACTCACCGGCACCTGAACCCTTATTTTTCACGTACCAGTAGTTGTAGCGAATGAATACTGAAGCCACTCACGACCAACATGAAGCACTCTCCACTGGCGTTCGTCTTCGCAACGCCCGTGAACAACTCGGACTCAGCCAGCAAGCCGTTGCGGAACGCTTGTGCCTGAAGGTTTCCACGGTTCGCGATATTGAAGAAGATAAGGCACCTGCCGATCTGGCTTCAACGTTCTTGCGCGGTTATATCCGCTCTTACGCAAAACTGGTGCATATCCCCGAAAACGAATTACTGCCAATGATGGAGAAGCAGGCGCCGGTCCGTGCAGCAAAAGTTGCGCCGATGCAGACCTTCTCTCTGGGGAAACGTCGTAAAAAACGTGATGGCTGGCTGATGAGCTTTACCTGGCTGGTGCTGTTTGTGGTGATCGGTCTGACCGGTGCATGGTGGTGGCAAAACCACAAGGCGCAGCAGGAAGAGATCACCACCATGGCCGATCAATCGTCTGCTGAACTCAACCAGGCCGGAAATGATAACGCCCAGAGCGTGCCGCTGAATACCGACGGTGCGGCGTCCTCCAGCGAACCACAGACCGCAGCGCCAGACGCGTCTGCAACCGGTGCGGCACAGGCTCCTGCAGCAACGGCTGACACCACTGCGCCGCAGGCTCAGGATCAAAACGCGGTTGTTGCCCCTTCTCAGGCAAATGTTGATACGGCGGCGAACGCGCCTGCGGCTACTCAGCCTGCAGACAATACCGCAGCGTCTCTGCCAACCAGCCCGGCGGATACTGCGACAGCAGCCGATCCTAACGCACTGGTGATGAATTTCAGCGCCGACTGCTGGCTGGAAGTTACTGACGCGACAGGTAAAAAACTGTTCAGCGGCCTGCAGCGTAAAGATGGCACGTTAAATCTAATCGGCCAGGCTCCTTATAAACTTAAAATCGGCGCTCCGGCAGCGGTACAGATCCAGTATCAAGGAAAACCTGTCGACCTGAGCCGCTTTATCAGAACTAACCAGGTTGCACGTCTTACCGTTAATGCCGAACAATCAGCAGCACAGTAACAGACGGGCAACGCGGGAGATTTTTCATGCATAACCAGGCTCCGATTCAACGTAGAAAATCGAAACGGATTTACGTTGGGAATGTGCCAATCGGCGATGGGGCACCTATCGCCGTTCAGTCGATGACCAACACGCGCACCACCGATGTGGAAGCGACGGTCAACCAAATCAAAGCATTAGAGCGTGTAGGTGCGGACATTGTTCGCGTCTCCGTCCCGACCATGGATGCCGCAGAGGCGTTCAAACTGATCAAACAGCAGGTCAGCGTTCCGCTGGTGGCTGATATCCACTTCGACTACCGCATCGCACTGAAAGTGGCCGAATACGGCGTCGATTGCCTGCGTATTAATCCGGGCAACATCGGTAACGAAGAGCGTATCCGCATGGTCGTGGACTGCGCCCGCGATAAAAATATCCCTATCCGTATTGGCGTTAACGCCGGTTCCCTGGAAAAAGACCTGCAGGAAAAATACGGCGAGCCTACGCCACAGGCGCTGCTCGAATCCGCGATGCGTCACGTCGATCATCTTGATCGTCTTAACTTCGAACAGTTCAAAGTCAGCGTAAAAGCGTCCGACGTGTTCCTGGCGGTAGAGTCTTATCGCCTGCTTGCAAAGCAGATCGACCAGCCTCTGCACCTCGGGATCACCGAAGCGGGCGGCCTGCGCAGCGGCTCGGTAAAATCCGCGATCGGTCTTGGGCTGCTGCTCTCTGAAGGGATCGGTGACACCCTGCGCGTCTCGCTGGCGGCCGATCCGGTCGAAGAGATCAAGGTCGGTTTCGATATCCTGAAGTCGCTGCGTATTCGCGCGCGTGGGATCAACTTCATTGCCTGCCCAACCTGCTCACGTCAGGAGTTTGATGTGATCGGGACGGTGAATGCCCTGGAGCAACGCCTGGAAGACATTATCACCCCGATGGACGTCTCCATCATCGGCTGTGTGGTAAACGGCCCGGGTGAAGCGCTGGTGTCAACCCTGGGCGTGACCGGCGGTAACAAGAAAAGTGGTCTCTATGAAGATGGCGTTCGTAAAGATCGTCTGGATAATAGCGACATGATCGACCAGCTTGAAGCCCGCATCCGCGCCAAAGCCGCCATGATGGACGAGACACAGCGTATCAGCATCCAGCAGGTTGAAAAATAACGTGATGGGAAGCGTGCCGCTTCCCATGTATGATTGAACCCATTCTTTGGGTTTTTTTTGTATATAGAAAGAGAATAAACGTGGCAAAAAACATTCAAGCCATCCGCGGCATGAACGATTATCTGCCTGGCGAAACCGCCATCTGGCAGCGCATTGAAGGCACGCTGAAGCAGGTGCTCGGCAGCTACGGTTACAGCGAAATCCGTTTGCCGATTGTAGAGCAGACCCCGTTATTCAAACGCGCGATCGGTGAAGTCACCGACGTGGTTGAAAAAGAGATGTACACCTTTGAGGACCGCAACGGCGACAGCCTGACCCTGCGTCCGGAAGGTACGGCGGGCTGCGTACGCGCCGGCATCGAACATGGTCTTCTGTACAATCAGGAGCAGCGCCTGTGGTATATCGGCCCGATGTTCCGCCACGAACGTCCTCAGAAAGGTCGTTATCGCCAGTTCAATCAGCTGGGTGTGGAAGTCTTTGGTCTGCAGGGCCCGGACATCGACGCCGAACTGATTATGCTGACCGCCCGCTGGTGGCGCGCCCTCGGTATCGCCGATCACGTTTCCCTTGAGCTGAACTCTATCGGTTCTCTGGAAGCCCGCGCTAACTACCGCGATGCGCTGGTGGCGTTCCTGGAACAGCATAGAGAGAAGCTGGACGAAGACTGCAAACGTCGAATGTACAGTAACCCGCTGCGCGTTCTGGATTCCAAAAACGCGGATGTTCAGGCACTGCTGAACGATGCGCCTGCGCTGGGTGACTACTTGGATGAAGAATCTCGCGAACACTTCTCGGGCCTGTGCAAGCTGCTTGAAGCTGCAGGCATCGCCTATACCGTGAATCAACGCCTGGTGCGCGGTCTGGACTACTACAACCGTACCGTGTTTGAGTGGGTGACCACGAGCCTCGGCTCTCAGGGCACCGTGTGCGCGGGCGGTCGTTATGACGGTCTGGTTGAGCAACTTGGCGGTCGTGCAGCCCCTGCTGTTGGCTTCGCAATGGGCCTTGAGCGACTTGTTTTGCTGGTTCAGGCAGTTAATCCGGAATTTAAAGCAGATTCCGTTGTCGATATATACCTGGTGGCCTCAGGCGCGGAAACGCAGTCTGCGGCGATGCAGCTTGCCGAACGCGTGCGCGATGCGCTGCCGGGCGTTAAGCTGATGACCAACCATGGCGGCGGCAACTTTAAAAAACAGTTTGCTCGTGCCGATAAGTGGGGCGCAAGTATTGCACTGGTGCTGGGTGAGTCCGAAGTGGCCAACGGCGAAGTGGTGGTGAAAGACCTGCGCTCTGGTGAGCAGACAACGGTAACGCAGGACGGCGTTGCGGCGCACTTGCGCACTCTATTGGGCTAAGGAGAAGGACTGCGTGGAAATTTACGAGAACGAACACGATCAGGTCGACGCGATTAAACGCTTCTTTGCTGAAAACGGCAAAGCGCTGGTTGTTGGGGTTATTTTAGGTGTCGGTGCGCTGGTGGGCTGGCGTTACTGGAACAATCATCAGGCGGATTCCGCGCGCGGCGCGTCCCTGTCCTATGAAAATACCGTGAGCGCAATTCGTGCCGATCAGCCGCAAACGCTGACGGCGGCAGAAAAATTTGCGGCTGACAACAAAAACACATACGGTGCACTGGCTGCGCTGGAAGTGGCTCAGCAGTACGTTGATAAGAACGAACTGGATAAAGCCGCTGCACAGCTGTCTCAGGGCCTTGCTGCCGCCAGTGATGAAAACCTGAAAGCGGTGATCAATCTGCGCCTGGCACGTATTCAGGTTCAGCAGAAGAAAGCTGACGATGCGCTGAAAACGCTCGATACCATCAAAGGCGAAGGCTTTGCTGCCATCGTTGCCGATCTGCGCGGTGAAGCACTGCTGAGCAAAGGTGACAAAGCGGGCGCGCGTAAAGCGTGGCAAGCTGGCGTAGAGAGCAACGCTTCACCTGCGCTGAGCGAAATGATGCAGATGAAAATAAATAATTTGTCCGTCTGAGAGGGACCCGATGCAATTGCGTAAATTACTTCTGCCAGGACTGCTTTCTGTTACGTTGTTGAGTGGTTGTTCACTGTTCAGTGGCGAAGAAGACGTTGTGAAAATGTCCCCACTGCCGACGGTCGAAAACCAGTTTACCCCATCCACCGCGTGGGATGTCTCCGTGGGCGATGGGATTGGTGATTTCTATTCTAACCTTCATCCTGCGTATGCAGACAGCGTTGTCTATGCCGCTGAGCGCAAAGGTACCGTGAAAGCGGTGAACGCGGATGACGGAAAAGAAGTCTGGTCCGTTAACCTGGCGGAAAAAGACGGCTGGTTCTCCCGTAAGCCTGCACTGCTGTCTGGCGGCCTGACCGTTGCCGGTGGCCACGTCTACGTGGGCAGCGAAAAAGCGCAGGTTTATGCCCTGAACAGCAGCGACGGCTCCATTGCTTGGCAAACAACCGTGGCGGGTGAATCCCTGTCGCGTCCGGTAGTAAGCGACGGCCTGGTGCTGATTCATACCAGCAACGGCCAGCTGCAGGCGCTGAACGAAGCGGACGGTCTGGTAAAATGGACCGTTAACCTGGATATGCCTGCGCTCTCTCTGCGCGGCGAATCTGCCCCGGCTACCGCATTTGGTGCTGCCATTGTGGGCGGTGACAACGGTCGCGTGAGCGCCGTGCTGATGCAGCAGGGCCAGATGATCTGGCAGCAGCGTATCTCTCAGGCCACAGGCTCAACGGAAATTGATCGTCTGAGCGACGTAGATACAACGCCGGTTATCGTTAACGGTGTGGTTTACGCCCTGGCCTACAACGGCAACCTGACCGCGCTGGATCTGCGCAGCGGCCAGATCATGTGGAAACGTGAGCTGGGCTCGGTGAACGATTTCATCGTTGAGGGTAACCGTATTTATATGGTTGACCAGAACGACCGTCTGCTGGCCCTGAGCACCGAAGGCGGCGTAACGCTGTGGACGCAAAGTGACCTGCTGCACCGTCTGCTGACCGCACCGGCGCTGTACAACGGTAGCCTGGTTGTCGGCGACAGCGAAGGGTATATGCACTGGATCGATCCGGATAACGGCCGCTTTGTTGCGCAGCAAAAAGTCGACAGCTCTGGTTTCCTGACCGACCCGGTTGTGGCCGACGGCAAACTGCTGATTCAGGCAAAAGACGGCACGCTGTACGCGATCACGCGTTAATTACCCGGCGGTTGTAGTATACTAAACGGCTCCTGTTCACTCAGGAGCCGTTTTGACATTTTTAAAAACGCCGCGAAAGCGACGTTATTTTGAATTTTATGAGGCTTCAAACATGGTACCTGTGGTCGCGCTTGTCGGGCGCCCTAACGTTGGAAAATCCACTCTTTTTAACCGTTTAACACGCACCCGTGATGCGCTGGTTGCGGATTTCCCGGGGCTGACGCGTGACCGTAAGTACGGTCGTGCAGAGGTGGAAGGACGCGAGTTCATCTGTATTGATACCGGTGGTATTGACGGCACGGAAGACGGCGTGGAAACCCGCATGGCGGAACAGTCGCTGCTGGCGATTGAAGAAGCGGACGTGGTGCTGTTCATGGTGGATGCACGCGCTGGCCTGATGCCGGCGGACTCCGCTATTGCCAAACACCTACGTTCACGCGAAAAGCCGACCTTCCTGGTGGCGAACAAAACTGACGGTATCGATGCCGATCAGGCCATTGCGGATTTCTGGTCTCTGGGCCTGGGTGAAATCTATCCTATCGCGGCATCGCATGGCCGTGGCGTTACCAGCCTGCTGGAAACCGTTCTGCTGCCGTGGGTTGACGAAGTGAACCCGCCGGAAGAGGTGGACGAAGACGCTGAATACTGGGCGCAGTTTGAAGACGGAGAAGAGGGCGAAGAAGAAGAGCCTGAAGACGACTTCAACCCGCAGGATCTGCCTATCAAGCTGGCCATCGTGGGTCGTCCAAACGTAGGTAAGTCTACGCTTACTAACCGTATTCTGGGTGAAGAGCGCGTGGTCGTTTACGACATGCCGGGCACCACCCGTGACAGTATCTACATTCCTATGCAGCGCGATGAGCGTGAGTATGTCCTCATCGACACCGCCGGGGTGCGTAAGCGCGGGAAAATCACCGATGTGGTGGAGAAATTCTCCGTTATCAAAACCCTGCAGGCAATTGAAGATGCCAACGTCGTGTTGCTGGTTATCGACGCACGCGAAGGGATCTCCGATCAGGACCTCTCTCTGCTCGGCTTTATCCTCAATAGTGGGCGCTCACTGGTTATAGTGGTCAACAAGTGGGATGGCCTGAGCAACGAAGTGCGCGAGCAGGTGAAAGAGACCCTCGACTTCCGTCTGGGCTTTATCGACTTTGCCCGCGTGCACTTTATCTCTGCGCTGCACGGCAGCGGTGTGGGTAACCTGTTCGAATCCGTGCGCGAAGCGTACGACAGCTCCACCCGTCGTCAGAGCACCGCCATGCTGACCCGTATCATGAATATGGCTGCGGAAGACCATCAGCCGCCGCTGGTGCGCGGTCGTCGCGTGAAGCTGAAATACGCCCACGCCGGTGGTTATAACCCGCCAATCGTGGTGATTCACGGCAACCAGGTGAAAGACCTGCCGGACTCCTACAAGCGTTACCTGATGAACTACTTCCGTAAATCGCTGGACGTGATGGGCACGCCTATCCGTATCCAGTTTAAGGAAGGGGAAAACCCGTTCGCCAACAAGCGCAACACCCTGACGCCAAACCAGATGCGCAAGCGTAAGCGTCTGATTAAGCACATTAAGAAAAGCAAATAAGCTTTGCTGAACACACAAAAGCCCGCGACTATCGCGGGCTTTTTTTGTCCAATCATACCGCCGGTTTTATCTGTGTGAAGTCAATCACTATTCACTTTTAACCATGTTTAAATCTAAGAAAGTAGACAATCGTCGAATTTTCATCTTAAAGTCCAGGGTCCGGTACTAGACAAAACTAGCGCCTGGTTATCAAATGGTTAACTAACTTTTCGCCACATGTAAAAAATCGGCCAGATACGTAACTGGCCGGCGTACTTGCTGGTGTTTACAAGCACGACGACATACCTTTCGGGAGAATTATGCAATCCACTGTTAATCAAAAAGAGAGCCGAACGTTCTTCGGCCACCCGTATCCGCTCGGTTCGTTGTTCTTCACCGAGATGTGGGAGCGTTTCTCGTTTTACGGCATTCGTCCGTTACTGATCCTGTTTATGGCCGCCACCGTCTATGACGGCGGGATGGGCCTGGCGCGTGAAAACGCCTCGGCGATTGTCGGTATCTTTGCCGGCACCATGTACCTGGCCGCGCTGCCGGGCGGCTGGCTGGCGGATAACTGGCTCGGCCAGCAGAGAGCCGTCTGGTACGGTTCGATCCTGATTGCGCTCGGCCACCTGTCGATTGCGCTCTCGGCGGTGATGGGGAACAACCTGTTCTTTATCGGCCTGATGTTCATCGTGCTCGGCTCCGGACTGTTTAAGACCTGTATCTCGGTAATGGTCGGTACCCTGTATAAAAAAGGCGACGCGCGTCGTGACGGCGGTTTCTCGCTGTTCTACATGGGCATCAACATGGGCTCGTTCATCGCGCCGCTGATTTCCGGCTGGCTGATTAAAACCCACGGCTGGCACTGGGGCTTTGGCATTGGCGGTATCGGGATGCTGGTAGCGCTGATTATCTTCCGCGTGTTTGCCGTTCCGGCCATGAAACGCTATGACGGAGAAGTTGGCCTCGACTCCACCTGGAACAGCCCGGTGGTGAAGCGTAACGGCGTGGGCGTTTGGCTACTGGCGCTGGCGGCAGGCGTGGCAACGCTCGTGACGCTGATTGCGCAGGGCGTGATTGTGATTAACCCGGTCGCGGTAGCCAGCGTGCTGGTCTACGTGATTGCGGCATCCGTTGCCCTCTACTTTATTTATCTGTTTGTTTTTGCAGGCCTGAACCGTAAAGAGCGCGCCAGGCTGCTGGTCTGCTTTATTCTGCTGATCTCCGCGGCGTTCTTCTGGTCCGCGTTTGAACAGAAGCCAACCTCGTTCAACCTGTTTGCCAACGACTACACTAACCGCATGATCGGCGATTTCGAAATCCCGGCGGTGTGGTTCCAGTCAATCAACGCCCTGTTCATCATCCTGCTGGCACCGGTGTTCAGCTGGGCGTGGCCAAAGCTGGCGAGCATGAACATTCGTCCGAGCAGTATCACCAAGTTTGTTATCGGTATTCTGTGTGCCGCAGCGGGCTTTGGCCTGATGATGCTGGCGGCACAGAACGTGCTGAGCAGCGGTGGGGCGGGCGTATCGCCGTTCTGGCTGGTGGGCAGTATCCTGATGCTGACGCTCGGAGAGCTGTGTCTCAGCCCGATTGGCCTGGCAACCATGACGCTGCTGGCGCCGGAGAGAATGCGCGGCCAGATGATGGGGCTGTGGTTCTGTGCCAGCGCGCTGGGTAACCTGGCGGCGGGTCTGATTGGCGGCCACGTGAAGGCCGACCAGCTGGATATGCTGCCGGATCTCTTTGCGCGCTGTTCCGTCGCGCTGCTGATTTGTGCTGCGGTACTGATCGTCCTCATTGTTCCGGTACGCCGCATGCTGGAAAATGCGCAGACTAAACCGGCAGCTTAAGCCTGATAAAATTCACCCTGGCGGGGCGGTTATCTTGCCCCGATAAAACCCAACAGGAGAGAATATGACGATTACCTGCCCGGATTGCCAGGCACCGCTTGAGCCCCTGAACGGGGTGGCACACTGCGAAAGCTGTAATAAAGATATTGTGCTTGAAGCCCGCTGCCCGGAGTGCCATCAGCCACTCCAGGTCTTAAAAGCCTGTGGGGCGGTGGATTATTTCTGCCAGAACGGCCACGGTCTTATCTCTAAAAAACGCGTGGAGTTCGTTCGGGCCGAAGGTTAATCGCACACGCAGCCTTCGCCTTTCTTCCACAGCTCGACCAGCGACTCGGGCGCTTCCTGCTCCGGTATCAGCACGATGATATCGGCGTAGTGCGCCTGATTTTGCCCGGTCCAGATAATCTGGATGCGGAAATAGCGCTGGTCGCCGCTGCCGGGTGACGAGGCCTGTCCCGGCGGCTGACCGCGTGGAAAGGCCTGCTCCAGGATGCTTACCAGGCGCTGGCGCTGGGCCTCATTGAGCGAGGAGAGCGCGATGGTGCGCTGTCCGCTCAGCTTGGGAATAAAAGCGACGCCGCCTTCCCGGGCCAGCTCAACAACGGCGTCATCCGTCAGTTCCGGAACCTGCATTTACAACACTCCCACCTGTTCCCAGGCTTGTTTAATGGCCGCCCCCACGTCGCCGCCGGAACGTTTCTCTCCGTGCGCGATCGTCAGTTTTGCGAAGGCCTCAAAATCCGCATCCTGCGCCAGATTGCGATCGCAAACCGTGTCGTACCAGGCATAACCCGCTTTTTTCCAGGCGTAGCCGCCGATCGCCGTTGCCGCCAGATAAAAAGCCCGGTTGGGGATGCCGGAGTTCAGATGCACGCCGCCGTTATCCTCGCGCGTTTTAATGAAATCTTTCATGTGCGCGGGCTGCGGGTCTTTGCCAAGCAGCGGATCGTTGTAGGCGGTGCCCGGTTCAGACATCGAGCGCAGCCCTTTGCCGTTGATGCCTTTTGCCAGTAATCCCTCACCAATCAGCCAGTCCGCTTTATCGGCGGTTTGCTTCAGATGGTACTGCTTAACCAGTGAGCCAAACACGTCCGACAGCGACTCGTTCAGCGCGCCGGACTGCTCAAAGTAGATAAGCCCGGCTTCGGTCTCGGTCACGCCGTGGCTCAGCTCGTGCGCCACGACGTCTATGGCGATGGTAAAGCGGTTAAATATTTCCCCGTCACCGTCGCCGAATACCATCTGCTGTCCGTTCCAGAAGGCGTTCTGATATTCCCGGCCATAGTGAACGGTGCCGGTTAAAATAAGCCCTTTATTATCGAGCGAATCGCGCTGATATTCTTTCCAGAAGAAATCATGGGTAATACCTAAATACTCGTAGGCCTCATCCACCGCTATATCGCCGTTCGACGGCTGGCCTTCGTAACGCACCTGCGTACCCGGTAGTTCCTGAGTCTGCTTCGCGTCGTAAATATCACGCTCAAGCTGCCCGGCTTTATTCACGTGCGGCGCAGCGGGTTTGCCGGGCATATGTGCCATCAGCGTCTGGACATGGGTTAAGGTCTGGCGGGCACAGCGCTGCTGCGGTTCGGAACCGCTTTCGATAATACGACGAAGAATATACGGCGGAATAACGCTATTAAGATGGGTCATGCTGCTCTCCTTATTAAAAAAGGGAATAGCAGCAGTATAGTAAGTAACCGGCGAAGAATTATCCGGTTTTACGCTGACGCGTTTTTTTCACCGGTTTAATTGATTTCACTTCGCTTTCTACCCAGCCGTCTGACAGGCGCGTCGTCAGCACATCGCCTGTACTCACCTGTTTGGTTTGCTTCAGCACTTTGCCGTCCGTCGCCGTCGTCACGCTATAGCCGCGCGCCAGCGTGGAGAGGGGGCTAACCGCTTCAAGGTGGGTCACCGCATTGCCAAAGCGTTCGCGGGTGGTGCTCAGTCGCGCACGGATAGTTTCCGCCAGACGATACTCCAGCTGCTGAATTCGCGTTTGCGCGCGATAAATTTTCGGCTGCGGGTTCTGCTGGTTCAGGCGCTGGGTCGCGCGCTGCTGGCGCGATATCGCGCGCTTAAGCTGCGCGTCCACCGCAACGTTCATGCGCTGACGCAGACGTTCCAGAACGGTCTGCTGACGCGCCAGACGCAGCTGCGGGTGCTGCTGCTGTAGACGGTGGTGAAGCTGGGTAAAGCGCCGGGTCCGGTTGGCGAGGTAGTAGTCCATCGCCATCTCAAGACGCTGCTGGCCGTTCTGAATCTGACGCAGCAGCTCCAGCTGGTTGCGGCTGACCACTTCCGCCGCCGCGGACGGCGTCGGCGCGCGGAGATCCGCGACAAAATCGGCGATCGTTACGTCCGTTTCGTGGCCGACGGCGCTCACCACGGGGATCTGACTTGCAAAGATTGCCCGCGCCACGCGCTCGTCGTTAAAGCTCCACAAGTCTTCCAGCGAGCCGCCACCGCGCCCGACGATTAGGACGTCGCACTCCTGACGGACGTTCGCCAGCTCAATGGCGCGCACAATCTGGCCCGGCGCATCGTCACCCTGCACGGCGGTCGGGTAGATGATGACGGGCAGGGAAGGGTCGCGACGCTTCAGCACGTGCAAAATATCGTGCAGTGCCGCACCGGTTTTCGAGGTGATGACCCCAACGCAGTGGGCGGGGGAGGGCAGCGTCTTTTTGTACTGCTGGTCGAACAGCCCCTCGGCAGAGAGTCGGGCTTTTAACTGTTCATACTTCTGCTGCAGCAGGCCTTCGCCCGCGGGCTGCATGCTCTCGACGATAATCTGATAGTCGCCGCGCGGCTCATACAGGGTGATATTGGCGCGGACCAGAACCTGCTGGCCGTGCTGAGGGCGAAATGTCACGCGACGGTTGCTGTTGCGGAACATTGCGCAGCGCACCTGGGCGGTGTCGTCTTTTAAGGTAAAGTACCAGTGACCGGAGGACGGCTGCGTGAAGTTAGAGATCTCACCGCTGATCCAGACCTGCCCCATTTCCTGTTCAAGCAGCAAACGCACCGTCTGATTCAGGCGGCTGACGGTATAAATTGAGGGGGATTGAGAGGATAACATGTGAGCGGGATCAAATTCTAAATCAGCAAGTTATTCAGTCGATAGTAACCTGCTGAGAGGCAATCGCAAGCTTTTTTATAAAAAAGTGTAGATGCAATCGGTTACGCTCTGTATAATGCCACGGCAATATTTAACCACCCAGGTCAGAGATATTGCCCATGCTACGTATCGCTAAAGAAGCACTGACGTTTGACGACGTCCTCCTCGTTCCCGCTCACTCCACCGTTCTGCCGAATACTGCCGACCTCAGCACGCAGTTGACGAAAACCATTCGCCTGAACATTCCTATGCTCTCTGCGGCAATGGACACCGTGACTGAAGCGCGCCTGGCTATTGCCCTGGCACAGGAAGGCGGCATTGGCTTTATCCACAAAAACATGTCCATCGAACGTCAGGCAGAAGAAGTTCGCCGCGTGAAGAAGCATGAATCCGGCATCGTGTCTGACCCACAGACCGTTCTGCCAACCACCACCCTGCACGAAGTGAAAGCCCTGACCGAGCGTAACGGCTTCGCCGGTTACCCGGTGGTGACCGAAGAGAACGAACTGGTTGGTATTATTACCGGTCGTGACGTGCGTTTCGTGACTGACCTGAACCAGCCTGTTAGCGTGTACATGACGCCAAAAGAGCGTCTGGTTACCGTTCGCGAAGGTGAAACCCGCGACGTGGTGCTGGCAAAAATGCACGAAAAACGTGTTGAAAAAGCGCTGGTTGTTGACAGCAACTTCCACCTGCGCGGCATGATCACCGTTAAAGATTTCCAGAAAGCAGAACGTAAGCCTAACGCCTGTAAAGACGAGCATGGCCGTCTGCGCGTCGGCGCTGCGGTTGGCGCAGGTGCCGGTAACGAAGAGCGCGTTGACGCGCTGGTTGCTGCGGGCGTTGACGTCCTGCTGATTGACTCCTCTCACGGCCACTCCGAAGGCGTTCTGCAGCGTATCCGTGACACCCGTGCCAAATACCCTGACCTGCAGATCATCGGCGGTAACGTGGCGACGGGCGCAGGCGCTCGCGCGCTGGCTGACGCCGGCTGCAGCGCGGTGAAAGTGGGTATCGGCCCTGGCTCTATCTGTACTACCCGTATCGTCACCGGCGTGGGCGTTCCGCAGATCACCGCGGTCTCTGACGCGGTTGAAGCGCTGGAAGGCACCGGTATTCCGGTTATCGCTGACGGCGGTATCCGCTTCTCTGGCGACATCGCGAAAGCGATCGCAGCGGGCGCAGCTGCCGTAATGGTAGGCTCCATGCTGGCCGGTACCGAAGAATCCCCGGGTGAAATCGAACTCTACCAGGGCCGTTCTTACAAATCTTACCGCGGTATGGGTTCCCTGGGCGCGATGTCCAAAGGCTCCTCTGACCGTTACTTCCAGACCGATAACGCCGCAGACAAACTGGTGCCGGAAGGTATCGAAGGTCGCGTTGCCTATAAAGGCCGTCTGAAAGAGATCATTCACCAGCAGATGGGCGGCCTGCGCTCCTGTATGGGTCTGACCGGCTGTGGTACCATTGACCTGCTGCGTACTAAAGCGGAATTCGTACGCATCAGCGGTGCGGGTATCCAGGAGAGCCACGTTCACGACGTGACGATCACCAAAGAGTCCCCGAACTACCGTCTGGGCTCCTGATAAGTTTCCGCGCCCGGCTTCTGCCGGGCGCTCTGTTTTTGTTTCACTTGCCTCGGAATTAGCGTCAATGACGGAAAACATTCATAAACATCGCATTCTCATCCTGGACTTCGGTTCGCAGTACACTCAGCTGGTGGCGCGTCGCGTGCGTGAACTGGGCGTTTACTGTGAACTGTGGGCGTGGGATGTCACGGAAGCACAGATTCGCGAATTCAATCCAAGCGGCATCATCCTGTCCGGCGGCCCGGAAAGCACCACCGAAGAGAACAGCCCGCGCGCGCCGCAGTACGTATTCGAAGCTGGCGTGCCGGTATTTGGCGTCTGCTACGGTATGCAGACCATGGCAATGCAGCTGGGCGGCCACGTAGAAGGCTCCAGCGAGCGCGAGTTCGGCTATGCGCAGGTTGAAGTGGTTAACGACAGCGCGCTGGTGCGCGGTATCGAAGACTCCCTGACCGCAGACGGCAAACCGCTGCTGGACGTGTGGATGAGCCACGGCGACAAAGTTACCGCCATCCCGTCTGACTTCGTGACCGTTGCCAGCACCGAAAGCTGCCCGTTTGCCATCATGGCGAACGAAGAAAAACGCTTCTACGGCGTGCAGTTCCACCCGGAAGTGACCCACACTCGTCAGGGTATGCGCATGCTGGAGCGCTTCGTGCGCGACATCTGCCAGTGTGAAGCCCTGTGGACCCCGGCAAAAATTATCGACGACGCCGTTGAGCGTATCCGCCAGCAGGTTGGCGATGACAAAGTGATCCTCGGCCTCTCCGGCGGCGTGGACTCCTCCGTGACCGCGATGCTGCTGCACCGCGCCATCGGCAAAAACCTGACCTGCGTCTTCGTGGACAACGGTCTGCTGCGTCTGAACGAAGCCCAGCAGGTTATGGACATGTTTGGTGACCACTTCGGTCTGAACATCGTTCACGTGGAAGGCGAGCAGCTCTTCCTGGACGCGCTGAAAGGCGAGAACGATCCGGAAGCAAAACGTAAGATCATCGGCCGCGTGTTCGTGGAAGTGTTCGACGAAGAAGCGCTGAAGCTGGACGACGTGAAGTGGCTGGCGCAGGGTACCATCTACCCTGACGTGATCGAGTCTGCGGCTTCCGCCACCGGTAAAGCACACGTCATCAAATCTCACCACAACGTGGGCGGCCTGCCGAAAGAGATGAAGATGGGCCTGGTTGAACCGCTGCGCGAGCTGTTCAAAGACGAAGTGCGTAAGATCGGTCTGGAACTGGGTCTGCCGTACGACATGCTCTACCGTCACCCGTTCCCGGGCCCGGGTCTTGGCGTGCGCGTGCTGGGTGAAGTGAAGAAAGAGTACTGCGATCTGCTGCGTCGCGCGGACGCGATCTTCATCGAAGAGCTGCACAAAGCTGACCTGTACAACAAGGTAAGCCAGGCGTTCACCGTGTTCCTGCCGGTTCGCTCCGTCGGCGTCATGGGCGATGGCCGTAAGTACGACTGGGTTGTTTCCCTGCGTGCGGTGGAAACCATCGACTTCATGACCGCGCACTGGGCGCACCTGCCGTATGACTTCCTGGGCCGCGTGTCTAACCGCATCATCAACGAAGTGAACGGTATTTCCCGCGTGGTGTATGACATCAGCGGTAAACCACCGGCTACGATTGAGTGGGAATAATTTTCCTCTGAATTAACCCAAAACCCTCTGCCCGTGCAGGGGGTTTTTATTTTCCTATTTCCCTTCACCCAGCCGATACGCCAGCGCCACCACCAGCGACTGCGTCAGGCACAGCGTTGCTGACTGTGACCGGAACGCATCCACCTGCGCCTCTTTCACCACAAAGCAGAGGTCGCTGAACGTCGCCAGGGGGCTTATCTGGCTGTCCGTAATCACAATCTGCCGCGCGCCAACGCTGGCGGCGGTTTCGCTGACCATCACCGTCTCTTCCGCGTATGGCGAGAAGCTGATCGACACCACGATGTCGCGCGCCTTAATGCGGCTGATCTGTTCGCGCAGCATCCCGCCCATGCCATCGAGCAGAATAGGGCGACACTCCAGGTGGCTCAGGGCATAGGTGAGGTACGCGGCGACGCTAAAGGAGCGGCGCAGTCCGGCGATGTAGATGGTGTCGGCCTCGGCCAGCAGCTGTACTGCGCGCTCCAGCATCTCCGGCTCGGCGCGGGCGGCCAGCTGCTGCAGCGCCTGCGCGTTCGAGCGGGCAAACTCCTGCAGGATATCGAGCGGCGTTTCCGGCACGGCCTCGCTCTCCATCTCGCGGAACAGCCGGGCGCGGTCGCTGTAGCTGGCGGTCTCCTCCACCAGGTTCATGCGAAACAGCTGTTTCATTTCGTTGAAGCCAGTGAAGTCAAAGGCGTTAGCAAAGCGGATTAGCGTCGAGGGCGGCACGTCGGCGCGTTCTGCAATGACGGCAACCGTATCAAAGGCCACGCTGTTGGTGTTGTCCAGCACGTAGCGGGAGACCTGCTGCAGCCTCTTGCTCAGGCTATCGTAGCGATCGCGGATTTGCTGCTGCAGTTCGTTCAGGCTTGTTGCTGTTGTCATCTTATCCCCCAAATACAGTCTTATGATTCTAAACGCAAAACCGCGTCTTTTAAATATCGGCCATCCATCTGGCAGCAAAAATGAAACAGAAGATTCAGTCATTTCCTCGCCCGAGATCCCTTAATAGCGCACGTGGCGTCAGTGGTGCTGGCTGTTAACATAAAAATCCATCCTTGATCACAATAATCATCATTTATTTTATTTCAACTTAAAATGGAATATTTGTTTCATATATAGTGTTCAGTACACAGCGTTCAGGTAACAGTCACGAATCAACAGCGAGAGGTTAAGGATGGAGACGGTAGCGAATTTTATTCACGGCGAATGTGTCACCGGTTCAGGCCAGCGCGTTCAGGCGATCTTCAACCCGGCCACCGGCGAGCAGATCCGCCAGGTGGTGATGAGTACGGCACAGGAAACGGAGCAGGCGATTGCCGCCGCGCAGCAGGCGTTTCCGGCGTGGGCGCGTCATGCTCCGCTTAAGCGCGCGCGCGTGATGTTCCGCTTCAAAGCGCTGCTGGAAGAGAACATGGATCGCCTGGCCCGCCTCATCAGCGAAGAGCACGGCAAGGTCTTCTCCGACGCGGTGGGCGAACTGACCCGCGGTCTGGAAGTGGTGGAGTTTGCCTGCGGTATTCCGCATCTGCAAAAGGGTGAACACTCGGCGAACGTCGGCACGGGCGTCGACAGCCACTCGCTCATGCAGCCGCTCGGCGTCTGCGCCGGGATCACGCCGTTTAACTTCCCGGCGATGGTGCCGATGTGGATGTTCCCGATTGCGCTGGCGACCGGCAACACCTTCGTGCTGAAGCCGTCGGAAAAAGACCCTTCTCTGGCGCTCGCGCTGGCGCAGCTGCTGAAAGAAGCCGGCCTGCCGGACGGCGTCTTCAACGTGGTGCAGGGCGATAAAGAGTCCGTTGACGTGCTCCTGACCGACCCGCGCGTGCAGGCGGTGAGCTTTGTCGGCTCCACGCCGATTGCGGAATACATTTACCAGACCGCGTCCGCCCACGGTAAGCGCTGCCAGGCGCTGGGCGGCGCGAAAAACCACTGCATTTTAATGTCGGATGCCGACATGGAGATGGCGACCAACGCCATCATGGGCGCGGCCTTCGGCGCGGCGGGCGAGCGCTGCATGGCGCTCTCGGTGGTGCTGGCGGTAGGGGATAAAACCGCCGATGACCTCTGTACTCGGCTGGAGAAACAGATTGCCGCGCTGCGCGTCGGGCCGGGCCTGGACCAGTCGCCGGAAAACGAAATGGGGCCGCTCATCTCCTCCGCGCACCGCAGCAAGGTGCTGGGCTATATCGACAGCGGGGAAGCGCAGGGAGCAAAACTGCGCGTGGACGGCCGCGGCTTTAGCGTGAAGGGCCACGAGCAGGGCTACTTCGTCGGGCCGACGCTGTTCGATAACGTCACTCCTGAGATGACCATCTATAAAGAAGAGATTTTTGGTCCGGTGCTTTCTGTGGTGCGCGTAGCAGATTACGCCAGCGCGGTGGACCTGATTAACCGCCATGAATATGGTAATGGCTCGGCAATCTTCACCCGCGACGGCGGCTGCGCGCGCCGCTTCTGCGAAGAGGTGCAGGCGGGCATGGTGGGGGTCAACGTGCCGATCCCGGTGCCGATGGCATTCCACAGTTTCGGCGGCTGGAAGCGTTCCATCTTCGGCGCGCTCAACGTTCACGGCAGCGACGGCGTGCGTTTCTACACCCGAATGAAAACCATCACCGCGCGCTGGCCGGAAATGCAGCAGGAGACAGGCGCTGCGTTCTCCATGCCGACGCTGGGCTGACAGGAGGCGTTATGCAAACCGAACGTATGACCATGGCCCAGGCGCTGGTCCGGTTCCTTAATCAACAGTACGTTAGCGTGGATGGCGATGAAACCCCCTTCGTGGAAGGCGTCGCCACCATCTTTGGGCACGGCAACGTGCTGGGCATTGGCCAGGCGCTGGAGCAGGATCCCGGCCATCTGCAGGTGATGCAGGGCTGCAACGAGCAGGGCATCGCCCATATGGCGACGGGATTCGCCAAACAGCACCGCCGTCAGCGCATTTTTGCCGTCACCTCCTCCGTCGGGCCGGGTGCCGCCAATATGGTCACGGCCGCGGCAACCGCCACGGCGAACCGCATCCCGCTGCTGCTGCTCCCGGGCGATATCTACGCCAGCCGCCAGCCGGACCCGGTACTGCAGCAGATCGAGCAGTATCACGATCTCAGCATCAGCACCAACGACTGCTTCCGTCCGGTCTCCCGCTACTGGGACCGCATCTACCGTCCCGAGCAGCTGATGAGCGCAATGCTTAGCGCGATGCGAACGCTTACTGACCCGGCAGATACCGGTGCGGTGACGATTTGCCTGCCGCAGGACGTGCAGGGGGAAGCGTGGGATTACCCGCTAAGCTTCTTTGCGCGTCGTGTGCACCACATCGAGCGTCGTCCGCCCGATCCGCAGCGTCTGGCGCAGGCGCGGGCGCTGATCGCCCGCAAGCGTCGTCCGCTGGTGGTGTGCGGCGGCGGGGTGCGTTATTCCGGCGCACATGAGGCGTTTCGCGACTTTGTCGAGACGCTGCAGCTGCCGTTTGCCGAAACCCAGGCCGGAAAGGGGGCGCTGGTAAGTGACCACCCACTTAACCTCGGTGGCGTAGGGGTGACGGGCGGAATGGCGGCCAACCAGCTCGCGCCTCAGGCTGACCTGGTGATTGGCATCGGCACGCGTCTGACCGACTTTACCACCGGCTCCAAGGCGCTCTTTTCCCATCCGGACGTCGAATTTCTGCTGCTGAACGTGGCCGAGTTTGACGCTCTGAAGCTGGACGCCACGGCGCTGATTGCCGACGCTCAAACCGGGCTCGAGGCATTGACCCACGCGCTCGGTGATTACCGCAGCGGCTGGGGAGAGGCGATCGCTGAGGCGAAATCCGCCTGGCGCGACGAGTGCCGCCGCCTGTGGGATCGCCAGTGGCGTCCTGACGACGCGCCCGAAGTGGCGGGGCACCTGGACGCGCAGCTGGCGGAGTACGGCGAGGCGCTCAATACCCGCCTGACCCAGACGCGGGTGCTGGGGCTGATCAACCAGCATGTGGAAGATAACGCCATCGTGGTGGGCGCGGCCGGTTCGCTGCCGGGCGATTTACAGCGCCTCTGGCAGGTCAAAACGCCGGACAGCTATCACCTGGAGTACGGCTACTCCTGCATGGGCTATGAGATTGCGGCAGCCATCGGCGCGAAGCTTGCCCGACCCGAGCAGCCGGTATACGCCATGGTGGGGGATGGCTCCTACATGATGCTGCACTCCGAGCTGCAAACCGCGGTGCAGGAGGGCATTAAGGTCACCGTTCTGCTGTTTGATAATGCCAGCTTCGGCTGCATTAACAACCTGCAGATGGGGCACGGTATGGGCAGCTTTGGCACGGAAAACCGCCATCGCAACCCGGAAACCGGACGGCTTGACGGTCCGCTGGTGAAGGTCGACTTCGCGCAAAATGCGCAGAGCTACGGCTGCCGCGCGTGGCGGGTGCACGACGAGCAAAGCCTGCTGGCGGCGCTCGAGGCATCGCGGGCGCATCCCGGCCCAACGCTGCTGGACATCAAGGTGCTACCGAAGACCATGACCCACGACTACGCCTCCTGGTGGCGAACCGGTGATGCGCAGGTGGCGGAATCGTCTGCCGTGCGTGAAGCCGCGGAGCAAACGCAGGCGCAGGTGAAAAAAGCCCGTCAGTATTAAGTTTTTCCGCCGTAACGAAATTTTCATTTCATTTTTATTTTCCCCTCACCCCAGCCCTCTCCCCAAAGGGGAGAGGGAGAAAAGACCGCGCCGTACCGTCCCCTCTCCCCTTTGGGGAGAGAGTTATGGTGAGGGGCACATCTCCCGCGATGTTGTGAGATTGATAACAAAATTTATCTCATTCATCTCAAAAGTGTTAACCCGCACTCAAAAACATAATTTTCACTATTTATAAAAATGAAATAAATGTTTTATTTATAGGGTCGTTAGTTCACAGCATTCACCAACACCGGGAGCCGTTATGTTTAACATTGCTTTACTGGGCGCTGGCCGAATTGGCCAGGTACATGCAGCTAACATCGCCAGCCACGGCGCGACCACGCTCTGGTCCGTGGTTGACCCGAATCAGGAATTTTCCACCCGCCTCGCCACGCAGTATCAGGCCCGCCAGCAGAGCCTGGATGAAGCGATGACCGACCCTAACGTTCACGCCGTGCTGATCGCCTCTGCCACCGATACCCACGCGGACCTGATTGAAATGGCCGCCCGCCACGGCAAGGCCATCTTCTGTGAAAAGCCGGTACACCTCGACCTCGCCCGCGTGCGCGACTGCCTGAAGGTGGTCAAAGAGTATGACGTGCCGCTGTTCATTGGCTTTAATCGCCGCTTTGACCCGCAGTTCCGCCGCGTGAAAACCGACGCGCAGGCCGGGCGCATCGGCAAACTGGAATCGTTGCTCATCATCTCCCGCGACCCGTCTCCGCCGCCTGCGGAGTACGTGCGCGTTTCCGGCGGCATGTTCCGCGATATGACCATTCACGACTTTGACATGGCCCGCTTCATCATGGGCGAAGAGCCGGTGTCGGTGTATGCCCAGGGCAGTAACCTGGTCGATCCGGCGATTGGCGAGGCGGGGGACATCGATACCGCGTTTATCGTCCTGAAATACGCTTCCGGCGCGATGGCGACCATCGTCAACAGCCGCCGCTCATCTTACGGCTACGACCAGCGCCTGGAGCTGCACGGCTCCGAAGGGCTGCTGTGCGCGGGCAACATTCTGGAAAACCAGGTGCAGCACTACGGCAAACAGGGCTGCACCAGCGCGCTGCCGGAACACTTCTTCCTGCAGCGCTACAAATCCGCTTACGCCGCGGAATGGGAACACTTTGTCGCGGTCCTGCGCGGCGAAGCGGTGCCTGACTGCAGCGGCGATGATGGTGAACGTGCGCTGTACCTCGCGGATAAAGCGCTGGAGTCACTGCGCAGCCAGCGCGAGATCGTCCTCTAAACACAACTACCCTACACAGAGAGACATAATAATGAAAAAACTGATCGTAGCCGCCCTCATCGCCATGACGTCCGGGGCCGCCCTTGCCGAAAACGAGCAAATCGTTTTCAGTACGCCAAACCTGGCCATGCCGTTTGAAGTTCACATGCAGCGCACGGCGGTGAAAGCCGCAAAAGAGATGGGCGTGAAGCTTCAGGTACTGGACGGGCAGGGCAGCTCGCCGAAGCAGGTTGCTGACCTGGAAAATGCCATCACCCGCGGGGCGCAGGGCTTTATCGTTTCCCCGAACGATGTGAACGCGGTCTCCAGCGCGGTGGATGAAATTCAGGATGCGAAGCTGCCAGTGGTCACCCTTGACCGCTCCGTCGACAGCCAGAAGAAGGTGCCGCACTTTGGCGCCAACAACTACAAGGGCGGCCAGGCGATTGGTGACTTCGTTAAAACCAAATTCCCCGACGGGGCGGAGATCATTCTGCTGACCGGCCAGCCGGGCTCCTCCTCCAACATCGAACGCACCAAAGGGATCCGCGACAGCCTGAAGGCGGGCGGGGATAAGTACAAGATTGTCGCCGATCAGACCGGCAACTGGATGCGTTCTGAAGGGATGCGCATCGTGGAAAGCGTGCTGCCCTCGCTGCCGAAACGTCCTCAGGTGATCCTCTCCGCTAACGACGACATGGCGCTGGGGGCGATCGAAGCGCTGCAGAGCCAGGGCGTGAAGCCGGGCGAAATTCTGGTCACAGGCTTTGACGCGGTACCGGAAGCGCTGGCCCGCGTGCGCGACGGCTGGCTGGCGGTGACGGCGGACCAGCGTCCGGGCTTTGCGGTGCAGACGGCGATGAGCCAGCTGGTGGCCAACGTGCGCGAGAAGAAAGCCATCACCGGGGCCGACTACCCGCCGACGCTGATCACTAAAGAGAACCTGCAGCAGGCTGAGCGTATCGGTGAGGCCGGTAACTGATTTATCCGCAGCCGCCGCTGGCGCGGCGGCTCACTCTAAAGGAGGAGCAGACCGATGTCGCAACCCTTACTGAAAGTGACCGACCTGGCAAAAAGCTTTTCCGGCGTCTGGGCGTTAAGCAGCGCCCAGCTGACCGTCGGCGCGGGCGAGATCCACGCCCTGCTGGGGGAAAACGGGGCGGGTAAATCCACGCTGCTGAAGGCGCTCGCGGGGGCGCAGCCGCAAACCCGCGGGGATATCTGGTTCAACGGCGAAACGCTGCCGGTGGACGACTCCCCGGTGGATCGCCAGAACAAGGGCATTATCACCATCTACCAGGAATTTAATCTGCTGCCCAACATGACCGTCGCGGAAAATATGTTTCTCGGGCGCGAGCCGCGTAAACGCAATCTGATCGTCGACGAAAAGGCGGTAAATCAGGAAGCGCAGGTCATTCTCGACTATCTGCAGCTGAACGTTGCGCCGACCACGCCGGTCGCCCGTCTGAGCGTTGCCCAGCAGCAGATGGTGGAGATCGCCCGGGCGCTGACCCTCAACGCCAGGCTAATCATTATGGACGAACCTTCCGCCGCGCTGAGCGATAGCGAGGTGGAAAGCCTGCATCGCGTGGTGCGGGAGCTTAAAAACCGCGGCGTAAGCATTATTTATGTTACCCACCGTCTGCACGAAGTTTTCCAGCTCTGCGATCGCTTCACCGTTTTCCAGGACGGCCGCTTCACCGGCACCGGCGCGGTGGCGGAGACCAACGTCGAACAGCTGATCCGCCTGATGGTCGGTCGTGACGTGGCCTTTAACCGTCGTCCCGCCAGCGAAACGCATCATGAAGACAAACCCGTCCGCCTGGCGGTGAAGGGGCTGAGCCGCGAAAAGCCGCCGCTGGATCCGCACGGCATAGCCCTGCATGACATCAGCTTCCACGTTCACGCCGGGGAGGTCTTAGGCATTGCCGGACTGGTGGGCGCCGGGCGCACCGAAGTGGCCCGCTGCCTGTTTGGCGCGGACGCGTTTACCTCGGGCAGCTTTGAACTGGACGGCGTGCCGTACCAGCCGCGCGACCCTCTTTATGCGCTCGATCAGGGTGTGGCGCTGGTGCCGGAAGACCGCAAAAAAGAGGGGGCGGTGCTGGGGCTGTCGATTCGCGACAACCTGTCGCTCTCCTGCCTCTCCTCGCTGCTGCAGTGGCGCTGGTTCGTGAACACCCGCAAAGAGGACGATCTGATCGAGTCCTACCGCAAGGCGCTGCAGATCAAAATGGTCAACAGCGCGCAGGAGGTGCGCAAGCTCTCCGGCGGTAACCAGCAAAAGGTGATCCTCGCGCGCTGTATGGCGCTCAACCCGCGGGTGCTTATCGTCGATGAGCCGACGCGCGGCATTGACGTGGGGACCAAATCGGAAGTGCACCAGGTGCTGTTTGACATGGCGAAAAAGGGCGTGGCGGTGATCGTGATCTCCTCCGATCTGCCTGAAGTGATGGCGGTGTCAGACCGGATCATCACCCTCAGCGAAGGGCGGGTGACCGGCGAGATCCACGGCGACGACGCTAACGAAGAACGGCTGATGACGATGATGGCCATCAACCATAACGCCCTGAACGCGGCATAACGGAGTTTCTCATGACGCAGATGATTTCTAAAACGCAGGCCCCGGTCAAACGCGCCGGACGCATCGATCCCATCGCCTTCTTCGAGCGCTTCGGGGTGCTGATTTTCATGATCCTGCTGCTGATCTTCTTTCAGTCGCAGAACAGCAATTTTTTCTCTGAACGCAATATTTTCAACATCCTGACCGAAGTCTCCATCTACGGGATCATGGCCGTGGGGATGACCTTTGTCATCCTGACCGCCGGGATTGACCTTTCCGTCGGCTCCATTCTGGCGGTCTGCGCCATGACCGCGGCGAACGTGATTAAGGGCGACAACTTCACCACCGTCGACCCGAACGCCTGGGGCGGCATGAGCTGGCTGATTGGGCTGGGGATTTGCCTGGCGATGGGCACGGCGATTGGCTTCCTGCACGGTCTGGGCGTAACCCGCCTGCGCCTGCCGCCGTTCATCGTGACCCTCGGCGGGATGACCATCTGGCGCGGCCTGACGCTGGTGATCAACGACGGCGCGCCGATTGCCGGTTTCGATCAGGGCTACCGCTGGTGGGGGCGCGGGGAGCTGCTCGGCATCTCCATTCCGATCTGGATCTTCGCCATCGTCGCCCTCGGCGGCTATCTGGCGCTGCATAAAACCCGCTGGGGCCGCTTCGTCTACGCCATCGGCGGTAACCCGGAGGCGGCGCGCCTGGCGGGGGTGAACGTCAAGCGCGTGCTGGTCAGCGTCTATGTGCTGATCGGCTGTCTGGCGGGACTGGCGGGCTTCATCCTGAGCGCGCGTCTGGGGAGCGCCGAGGCGGTGGCCGGGATCTCCTTTGAGCTGCGCGTCATCGCCTCCGTGGTGATCGGCGGTACCTCGCTGATGGGCGGCTACGGGCGCATCGGCGGCACCATTATCGGCTCCATCATCATGGGGATTCTGATTAACGGCCTGGTGCTGATGAACGTCTCGGCCTACTACCAGCAGATTATCACCGGATTAATTATCGTTCTGGCGGTGGCGTTTGACACCTACGCCAAGAGCCGTCGCGGCGCACTGTGAGGATCACGATGAAAGAGGTTCGTATTGGATTAATTGGCACCGGGTATATCGGCAAGGCGCACGCTATCGCGTATGCCCAGGCCCCAACGGTGTTCAACCTGCGCGGCAGGCTGGTGCGCGAGATGGTGGCGGAAGTCACGCCGGAGCTGGCGGCAGCGCGCGCGCGGGCGTTTGGCTTCAACCGCTCCACCGGCGACTGGCGGGCGCTGGTGGCCGACCCGGCTATTGATGTGGTGGATATTTGCTCACCCAACCATCTGCATAAAGAGATGGCGCTGGAGGCGATCCGCCACGGCAAGCACGTCTACTCGGAGAAGCCGCTGGCGCTGAACGCCCACGACGCGCGGGAGATGGTTGACGCCGCGAAGCAGGCCGGGGTGAAAACGCTGGTGGGGTTCAACTACATGAAGAACCCGACGGCGCAGCTGGCGAAAGAGATTATCGCCCGCGGTGAGATAGGCGAGGTGATCCACTTCTACGGCACCCACAACGAAGACTATATGGCCGACCCGCTGTCGCCTATTCACTGGCACTGCTTTAAAGAGACCGCCGGGCTGGGGGCGCTGGGCGACCTGGCGGCGCATATCGTCAACATGGCTCAGTACCTGGTGGGGGATATCGAGCAGGTCTGCGGCGATCTGAAGATCGTGGTCCCGGCGCGCCCGGCGAAGGCCGGATCGTCGGAGATGATTGCCGTCGAAAATGAGGATCAGGCCCACGCGATGGTGCGCTTTGCGGGCGGCGCGCAAGGGGTTATTGAAACCTCCCGCGTCGCCTGCGGCCGCAAGATGGGGCTGTCGTACGTCATCACCGGGACGAAAGGCGCCATCAGCTTCACCCAGGAGCGCATGGCCGAGCTGAAGCTCTATCTGCATGACGATCCGGTTAACCGTCAGGGGTTCCGCACCCTGCTCGTCGGCCCGGCGCACCCGGACTACGCCGCGTTCTGCATGGGCGCAGGACACGGGATTGGCTTTAACGATCAAAAAACGGTGGAGGTGCGCGATCTGGTGGACGGGATTGCCGCCGACGCGCCGATGTGGCCGGACTTCGAAGAGGGCTGGAAGGTATCGCGCGTGCTGGATGCAATCGCGCTCTCGCACCGGGAAGGCCGCTGGCTGAACGTGAACGACATTGTCTGATGAGGTATCAATGTGGAAAAGCAGTTTGATGTGATATGCATGGGCCGCGTGGCGGTAGACCTCTACAGTCAGCAGATTGGTGCCCGTCTGGAGGATGTGTCGAGCTTCGCCAAATACCTCGGCGGCTCGTCCGGCAACGTGGCGTACGGCACCGCGCGCCAGGGCCTGCGCTCGTCGATGCTGGCACGCGTCGGCGATGAACATATGGGCCGCTTCCTGCGGGAAGAGCTCAACCAGGTGGGCTGCGATACCAGCCATCTGATTACCGATAAACAACACCTTACGGCGCTGGTGCTGCTCGGCATTAAAGACCGGGACACCTTTCCTCTGATTTTTTATCGCGATAACTGCGCGGATATGGCGATTACCGCCAGCGATGTGGACGAAAGCTACATTGCCTCCGCACGTTGTCTTGCCATCACCGGGACTCACCTTTCTCATCCTCAGACCCGTGAGGCGGTGCTGACGGCGCTGGGCTATGCCCGCCGTCACGGCGTGCGCACGGTGCTGGACATAGACTACCGTCCGGTGCTGTGGGGGTTGACCGCCTTAGGCGACGGGGAAACGCGCTTTATCGCCGCCGATAAGGTCACCCGCGAGCTGCAGGAGGTGCTGCACCTCTTCGACGTCATTGTCGGCACCGAAGAGGAGTTTCACATTGCGGGCGGCAGCACGGATACCCTGCAGGCGCTGGGACAGGTGCGTGCCGTGAGTCAGGCCACCCTGGTCTGCAAACGCGGCGCCCTAGGCTGCTCGGTCTATACCGAAGCCATTCCGCCCCGGCTGGACGACGGCCTGACGGTGACCGGCGTGCGCGTGGAGGTGCTGAACGTCCTCGGCGCGGGGGACGCGTTTATGTCCGGCCTGCTGCGCGGTTACCTGAACGACGAGGGCTGGGAGCAGGCGTGCCGCTATGCCAACGCCTGCGGCGCGCTGGTGGTCTCGCGCCACGGCTGCGCCCCGGCGATGCCGAGCAAAATCGAGCTGGATGACTATCTTTCACGCGCTGCAGATGTGCCGCGCCCGGATCTCGACCCACGTCTTAACCATCTCCACCGGGTGACCACCCGCCGCCGCGAGTGGCCGGAGCTGTGCGTGATGGCCTTCGACCACCGCAGCCAGCTTGAGGATATGGCAATGCAGTGCGGCGCGTCGCTTAAGCGCATTCCGGCGCTGAAGCAGCTGATCCTGCAGGCCAGCCGCGAGGCTGCGAGCCGCGCCGGGCTGGAGGGCAAAGCCGGTCTGCTGTGCGACGGCACCTTTGGTCAGGACGCGCTGAACGCCATTACCGGAGAAGGGTGGTGGATTGGCCGCCCCATTGAGCTGCCGGGCTCGCGTCCGCTGGAGATGGAGCATGGCAACATCGGCACCCAGCTCATCAGCTGGCCGCAGGAACACGTGGTGAAGTGCCTGGTCTTTTTCCATCCGGAAGACGCCCACGGCCTGCGCCTGGAGCAGGAGCAGAAAATTGCCGAGGTGTACCACGCCTGCTGCCGGTCCGGGCACGAGCTGCTGCTGGAGGTGATCCTTCCTGCGACCATGCCGCGCAGCGACGAGCTCTACCTGCGCGCTATCTCCCGCTTCTACAACCTCGGCATTTACCCCGACTGGTGGAAGCTGCCGCCGCTCTCCGCCGACGGCTGGACGGCGCTGAGCGAGATTATCGAACGTCGGGACCCGCACTGCCGCGGGGTGGTGATCCTCGGCCTGGATGCCCCGGCGGAACAGCTGCGCGCCGACTTTAAAGCCGCAGCGGGTCAGACGCTGGTGAAAGGCTTCGCCGTAGGGCGCACGCTGTTTGGCGATGCCTCCCGCGCCTGGCTGAAGCACGATATTGACGATGCGCAGCTGGTGGCGCGCATCAGGGACAACTACCTGCAGCTTATCGCCTGGTGGCGCGAGCGCGGACACGCATAATGGAGAAGACAATGAGTGTACAACTGGGCATTAACCCGCTGACGTGGACGAACGACGATCTGCCTTCACTCGGCGCGGAGACGTCGCTGGAAACCTGCCTGAGCGAAGGTAAAGAGGCCGGTTTCGCCGGCTTCGAGCTGGGCAATAAGTTCCCGCGCGAAGCGCGCCTGCTCGGCCCCATCCTTCAGCGCCATGACCTGCAGCTGGTCTCCGGATGGTACTCCGGCCGCCTGCTGGATCGCAGCGTGGAGGAGGAGATCGCCGCCGTGCAGTCCCACCTGGCGCTGCTGCGCGAGCTGGGGGCGAAGGTGCTGGTCTTTGCGGAAGTGAGCGGCTGCATTCACGGCGAGCAGCAGACCCCGGTGCATCTGCGCCCGCGCTTCCCGCAGGCGCGCTGGAAGGAGTACGGTGAGAAGCTCACCGAATTTGCCCGCTACACCCAGCAGCAGGGCGTGCAGATTGCCTACCATCACCATATGGGCACGGTGATTGAGTCCGCCGACGATGTGGACAACCTGATGACCCACACCGGCGACGCGGTGGGGCTATTGCTTGATACCGGCCATCTGACCTTTGCCGGGGCCGATCCGCTGGCGGTGGCGCAGCGCTGGGCGTCGCGCATCAACCACGTCCACTGCAAAGACGTGCGTGCCGACGTGCTGGCGGACGTGAAAAACCGTAAAACCAGCTTCCTCGACGCGGTGCTGAGCGGCGTGTTTACCGTGCCGGGCGACGGCTGCGTGGATTACCCGCCGATTATGCGGCTGCTGAAGGCGCAGGATTATCACGGCTGGCTGGTGGTGGAGGCCGAGCAGGACCCGGCGATTGCCCATCCGCTGACCTACGCCCGTCTGGGGTATAACAATCTGAGCCGACTGGCGCGCGACGCCGGACTGATTTGAGGAGGTGACATGTCACGTCTGTTATCACGCTGGCAACAGCCGAACGCGGAGGGGCGCACCCAGTCCGTCACGCCGGAAAGCGCAGGGTGGGGGTACGTCGGCTTTGAGGCGTATGAACTGCAGGAGGGGCAGACGCTGACGCTGCCCGCCGTCCGCGAAGAGCGCTGTCTGGTGCTGGTCGCCGGGCGCGCCTCCATCACAACGCCTTCCGCGCAGTTTAACGATATTGGCGGGCGGATGAGCCCGTTCGAGCGCATCAAGCCGTGGGCGGTGTACGTCACCCCGCAGGAGACGGTACAGGTGAAGGCGCTGACGAAGCTTGAGCTGGCGGTCTGCGCCGCGCCTGGCAAGGGCACGTATCCGACGCGGCTGATTGCGCCGCAGGATATCGACGGCGAAGCGCGCGGTAAGGGCCACAACCAGCGCTACGTGCACAATATTCTGCCGGAAGACAAGCCCGCCGACAGCTTGCTGGTGGTGGAGGTCTGGACTAACGAGGGCTGCACCAGCTCGTACCCGAGCCACAAGCACGACACGGATAACCCGCCGCAGGAGACGTATCTGGAGGAGACCTACTACCATCGCCTCAACCCGGAGCAGGGGTTCTGCATGCAGCGCGTCTACACCGACGACAGAACGCTGGATGAGTGTGTGGCGGTCTATAACCGTGACGTGGTCATGGTGCCGAAGGGCTACCACCCGGTGGCGACGATGGCCGGGTATGACAGCTACTACCTCAACGTGATGGCCGGGCCGGTGCGCAAATGGATGTTCACCTGGGAGGAGAACCACGCGTGGATTAATCGCGATTATCCCGCGGATGGCGGGCACTGAGGCTATTATTTGCCGGGTGGCGCTGCGCTTACCCGGCCTACAATTTACAAAATATTATTTTGCTTCAATCGCCTGCTCAATCGTCCGGGCAACGATCTGCGGCTGGCTCACCATCGATACGTGGCTTGCCGCCACCTCGGTGGTTTTCGCGTGGATCGTCTTCGCCATCGCCCGTTCAAGATCGGGGTTGATCATTCGGTCATTCTTGCTAACCACATACCAGCTCGGTTTGTCATGCCACGCCGCGTGGACGACTTTTTCACCAAACGCCTCAGCCTTAATTGGCCCCTGCGTGGCTGCAATCGTATCTTGAATGGCTGGCTTCACGTCAGGCGCGAAATCCTTCCTGACGGCGTCCGCTGGCAGGTATAAATAACCGTCGGCCGTTTTGGCAATGCCCGCGCTACCCGGCGGCGCAGGGTAGCTTCCTGCCAGATCCGCCGTCGACTGGCCGGAATCCGGGGCGAACGCCGCCACGTACACCAGCGATTTTACCCGCGCATCGTTTCCCGCCTCGCTAATCACGGTGCCGCCCCAGGAGTGGCCCACCAGCACTACGTCACCCTGGGCACGGGCGATGGCCCGCTTTGTGGCGGCAACGTCATCGTTGAGCGACGTGAGCGGCAGCTGAACGGCAATGACCTCGGCGTGCTGCTTCTGCAACAGGGCAATCACCTTATTCCAGCTGCTGCCGTCGGCAAACGCGCCGTGAACCAGCACGACGCTGGTTTTACCCTGTGCAAAGGCGCTGGCGGAAAGCGCCAGCAGGCCTGCCGTTAGTACAGTCAGTGCTTTCATCTTGAGACTCCTTAAAAGTGGTGGACCGCCGCGTGGGGTGGTACGGTGAATTCGATGGTTTTGCGGTCGAGCGGCTTGTGCGTCGGGTCGGCCAGAATAATCGTCACCTTGTGTTTCCCTGCGGGCAGCCCCACCAGAATTACCGGCTCTCCGCTGGCGTCAGCCCAGTGCCACGGCGCGTCATCCACCACCACGTGAATGTGCCCGATGCGCGGAGTGACCTTGAGCGCTTCAGGTCCGAATACCGGCTCGATGCGCAGGTTTTCGGCACGGTACTGTATAAACACCGCGCCTTTGCTCAGCGGCCCGGCAAGCGGGGGATCGACGATCAGCTTTGCGGGTGGTTGCGGCTGCGCCAGCGGGGCAACGGCGGCGGGGCCGTTAACGTCCCCGGCGCTCAGGTTGTCCAGCGGCGTGGCCTGGGCATGGGCTACAGATGCCAGGATAAGCAGGGTGATAAGTGCATAACGACGGGTCATCGGTCTCTCTCCTCATCGGTTCTGAATGGCGACAGGGAAAGAAAACCATTTTTATGTATCGGAGATATTTGCCGGAGGCGGCGTTTTGTACCCGTTTGTCAGCGTGGCGCTCTGGATACAGTGCGATACAGTTTGCTTCCCGGGACAGCGCACGATCGCTATCGCCAGCCCGGCAATCACCAGCGTCAGCCCCGTCGACACCCCCATTGCGCCAGCGATCCCCAGCGTTTTGTTCAGCCACGCATAGGCAAACGGTGAGGCTGCGGCCATAAGTTGGCCCGGGATAAGCAGCATGCCCGTGCGGCGGGCATAGCTTTCGGTGTTAAACAGTTCCAGCGGCAGCGTGGCTTTCACAATGGTGACCAGCCCGTTGATGGCACCGTAACCCAACACAAATCCGGCTGCGCACCAGACAAACTGGGAACTGCTTAGCCCAACCAGAAAGCAGAGCGGCATGGCGAGCGCGGTAAAAATCGTGAGTTTGAAGGGGGTTAAGCGGGCGCCCGCCAGCACTTCCAGCGAGCGAGCACCCGTCTGGCCGATCCCCCACAGCATGCCGATGGCGACAGGCAGGCCGAAGTGGGCAATAAACTCCGGCAGATGGGTGGACGTGCCGTTCGAAACAAAAGTAATGAGGGCAATGAAGATGGCATAAAGCCAGCCGTGACGCCGCTCGTTGTTCAAAGGCGGCACGGTGACCTTTGTCGTCACCGTTAGCCGCTGACGGGGAAGCGTTCTTATCAGCGCCGCGCTCAGCAGGCCGAACAGAGCATAGACGCGCAGCGCGTCCTGCCAGCGCATAACCTGAAGCAGAGCATCGCCCAGCGGCCAGAAGACGGCGGAGGCCATTCCACCCGCCAGCGTGACGCGTGAGATTGTTCTGCGCGCCTGCTGCCCGTAGAGGTTCACCAGCGCGGCGAACAGCGCATCGTAAAGCGACAGGCGCATGCCTGTGCCGGCGACCAGCCAGGCACAGTACCACCCAAAAAGCGTCTGGGTATACGCCATCCCTGCGCAGCTTGCGGCGATCAGCAACGTTCCGCTCATCACCACCGTCTGACCGCCAAAGCGTGCCAGCAGGCGGGCGACAAAAGGGGATACCGCCGCCATCACCAGCATCGCCAGCGTCAGGCCGAGGTAAATCTGCGGTGAAGACCATCCACGGTCGGCTGAAATGGCCAGCGCAAAGGTGCCCGGCATATAAAACGAGATCCCCCAGTTGATGAGTTGATTACATCCGGCAGTGAGGGCGAGGTGGCGTGGCAGGGCAGGTGTTTCCATTATTTTTCATTCCGCTATGCAGTTGTCCTGAGCATAACGGGCGCGGTATTGTGCTGGCAGGGCAGCAACCTTATGCGCGGTATAAGAGAAACTTTGAATGACGACGCTTAATCTGGGCTTTCTCGCCACCTTCCGTCTGGTGATCCAGCGCGGCAGCTTTTCAGCGGCAGCGGATGTGCTGGGTATCTCTCAGCCCGCCGTCAGCCTGCAAATACGCCAGCTGGAGCAGTTTTTGCAAACGCGGCTGGTAGAGCGTACCGGGCGAGGGATAAAGGCGACGGCTGCCGGAGAGGCATTGCTGGCGCATGGGGAGCGTATTCAGCAGGTGGTGGATGACGCTATTCGGTCCGTGAGCGCATTCAGCCACGATGTGAGCGGCACCATTACGCTTGGCACGGGGGCAACGGCCTGCATCCATTTTCTGCCGCCTCTGCTGGAGCAGCTACGACGCGACTATCCGCTCCTGAACGTGGGGGTGACGACGGGGAACACCCGCGATATCGTCAGGGCTATCGAAGAGAACCGTCTCGATATGGGGCTGGTCACGCTGCCGGTGAGTGGCAAGGCGTTGGACGTCATGCCGGTGATGGACGAAGAGTTTGTTTTTATCGCCTCGCGGGAGCTGAAGGATGTTTTCAGGGACTTTACCCCGGAGGCGCTGCACGCTCAGCCGCTGATTGCCTTTGAATCAGGTAGCGGAACCCGGACGCTGATCGATGGCTGGTTTGCGGCTAATGGATTAGCGATCGCACCGGTGATGCAGCTTGGCAGCATCGAGGCGATCAAACGCATGGTTCGCGCGGGGCTGGGCTACAGCATCGTGCCTCGAATGGCGGTTGAACAGAATGACGATCGCGAAGGGCTATGCGTGATGTCGCTTACGCCCATGCTGCAGCGGCAGCTGGCGGTGGTGATGCGACAGGATAAAATCCTCAGCAAAGGGATAGCGGCCATTATTCGGCTCGTGCAGCATCCTTCGGCGGTTTAGCGGTCAGCGGTATCGACGGTCAGGCCGGATTGCTGCGACTGGGTTTTGTCCTGATGGTGATACCAGGCGCCAATCGAGGAGTAAACGAAGCGGCCAAAGAAAAACAGAAAGCTGATGAGCAGTATGATGCGGGTCATTCGGGTGTTAAATCGATGTCGTTTGCGCATACGCGTGACCTGACTCACTCTGTTTATCCTGGGTAAGCCCTTTTGGGCGATAGGGATATTAAGGCACAGCGGGAAGAAGGGGTCAATTCTGCAGTGTGTAAATAACCGTCAATGTATACATTAATTAATGTTATTGAATTTAATTAATGCATTTACCATATTGATAATATGAAGAAAATTATTTCAAAAAAACACCACAAAGAGTAATTTGCGCAAAGTAGTTTGATTTAAGTCAACGGATTCCCGGCCCTTATATTTAAAATCCTTCCTCCACACAGTTCGCCCCGCACGCCGCCGGGCGGCGCGTACGTCAGGTTGGATGCCTGTCTTTATTTTCCCTCTGGAGCGAAAGGGGTTTAACCGGGCATCTATGAACATTCTCGCTTTCCTGAAAAAAAATGAAAACCGCTGGTGGGCATTGCCGCTTATTTTGCCTGTGGTTTTACTTCCCGTGCTGAGCATCGCGAATACCTTCACGCAGCTGGGCGACGGCATTGCGGCACTCTATTATTTACCCCTCTCATTTTTGCTTTCGCTGATGATGTTCTTTGGGCTGGAAGCGCTGCCTGGGATCGTATTGTCGCTGTTTATCCGCTATTACCCCTCGGTCGGCATGTTCGAAACGGTCGCTGGTATGCTCCATTTTGTCGTCCCTTTAGTGCTGAGCTGGGGCGGCTACCGGGTGTTTGCGCCCAGACGGAATATGACCGCATACGGCGACATCCGGCTGATGGCGCAGCGCATCTTCTGGCAGGTCTTCTGCCCCGCGACGCTATTTCTGGTGCTGTTTCAGTTTGCGGTGTATTTAGGCGTGTATGAGAGCCGGCAGAGCCTTGCGGGATTAAACCCTCTTAATATTCGCACGCTCATCAACTATCAGACGCTGCTGGTCAGCGGGCTGACGGGCGTGCCGCTGAGCTATCTGCTGATCCGCCTGATTCGCCATCCGCGCTATCTCAAAAGCCTTTTCTCGCAGATCCGTTCCCAGATAGATAAAAAGGTGACGGTCATTGAGTTTCTGATGTGGGCGATTGCGCTAGGCGGGCTGCTTACGCTGCTGCTGCTCCCGATGAATGAAAACAGCTCCATTTTCACCACGAACTACACCCTGTCGCTGCTCATGCCGGTGATGCTCTGGGGCGCGATGCGTTTTGGCTATAAGCTGATTTCGCTTATCTGGACGCCGATACTGCTGGTATCTATTCACTATTTTTACCGCTATATCCCGGTGAACCCGGGGTATGACATTCAGCTGGCGATCACCTCTTCCAGTTACCTGGTCTTCTCGTTCGTGGTGGTTTTTATGTCGATGCTGGCAACCCGGCAGCGCGCGGTGAACAAACGCTCGCGCAGGCTGGCGCTGCTCGATCCGGTCGTCCATATGCCTAACCTGCGGGCGCTGTCGCGCGATCTGGCGAAAAACCCGTGGTCGGCGCTCTGCCTGCTGCGCATACCGGAGCTGGAAATTCTTGGCCGAAATTACGGCGTGTTGCTGCGGATTCAGTACAAGCAGCAGCTGGCGCAGTGGGTGAACGGTACTCTCCAGCCCAACGAGCAGGTGTACCACCTGACCGGGTACGACATGGCGGTACGCCTCAACGCGGAATCGCACCAGCAGCGGATTGAAACCCTGGACGAGCATATCAAACAGTTCCGCTTTGTCTGGGACGGTATGCCGCTTCAGCCGCAGGTGGGAGTGAGCTATTGCTATGTCCGGTCCCCGGTTAACCATCTGTATCTGGTGCTGGGTGAACTGGGCGTGGTTGCCGACCTGTCGCTCGCCTCTAACCATCCGGAAAATCTTCAGCAGCGTGGGGCCGTCCATTTGCAGCGTAACCTGAAGGATAAAGTTGCGATGATGAGCCGCCTGCAAAAGGCGCTTGATAACGACGAATTCACCCTGCTGGTTCAACCCGTTCGCGGCCTGCGTGGCGATTGCTATCACGAAGTCCTGCTCCGGATGCCGGATGCCAGCGGGCTATTGATCTCTCCCGATCGGTTCCTGCCCGTCGCGCAGGAGTTTGGCCTCTCCTCGCGGGTGGATTTGTGGGTGCTGGAGTATACTCTGCGCTTCCTGGCCGCGCATCGCGAAAGGCTGCCCGGCCAGCGTTTCGCCATTAATCTGGCCCCCTCAACCGTATGTCGGGTGCAGTTTCCGCTTGAAGTCAGTCGCCTGCTGGCGAAATACGCCATTGAGCCGTGGCAGCTGATTTTTGAAGTGACGGAGTGCAGCACCTTTTGCAATGCGGAGCAGGCGCTACACATCCTCCGGCAGCTGCAGAAAATGGGGGTACGTATTGCGATTGATGATTTTGGCACCGGCTATGCGAGCTATGCGCGGCTGAAAAGCGTGGATGCGGATATTCTCAAGATCGACGGCAGCTTTATCCGCAATATCGTCAACAACAGCCTGGATTATCAGATTGTGGCGTCTATCTGCCATCTGGCGCGCATGAAGAAGATGCTGGTGGTGGCGGAGTACGTCGAGACCGAAGAGATACGTAGCGCGGTTCACGCGCTAGGCATCGATTATGTGCAGGGCTATCTGATTGGCAGACCGGCGCCGCTTGAGTCGCTGCTGGAAGCTGAGGCGTCCTGCGCGGACGCCTGAACCGTTACGCGGCGACGTCGGCGCTCTCTTCTTCGATTTTGAGCAGCCAGCCGGTGACGGCTTCCCAGTACTGCTGCTCTTTTTCCAGGTCCAGCAGGACCAGCGCGTTCTGGCTGAACCAGTCGTGCGGGAAGCTCAGCGTCCAGTGATGGTCGTCGGTTTTAAGCTTCAGCGTGGGCGGCGTGGTGGTGGCCTGGCGCTGGTTATTGAGCAGTACGCCCAGACGCAGCAGCTGTATAAGCGGCAGGAACTGTTTTTTCTTGAACAGCGTGAAGCGCGGCAGGTCGTCGAGCTTGATGGCTTTGCGGTGATAACGCACCAGGGTCGCCATCATGGTTTGCTGCTCCTGGTTGAAGCCAGGCAGATCGCTATTTTGCAGAATGTAGGCCGAATGGCGATGCATCCCGCTGTGGTTGATGTTGAGCCCCACCTCGTGGAGCATTGCGGCCCATTTTAACAGCGCGGCAAGCTGCGGGTGCGCGAGCTTCGGATTCTGCTCTTCCCACTGCTCGTACATCTGCACCGTGGTGTCCAGCACGCGCTTCGCCTGCTCGCGGTCGATGTTGTACTGGTTAGCCAGGCTTTGTGCGGTGCGGCTGCGAATATCCTGATGGCGGAAGCGGCCTTCCATCTCATACAGCACGCCTTCGCGCAGCGCGCCGTCGGAAAGGCGCAGCTCTTTAATGGCGAGGGCATCAAACACGCCGCAGAGGATGGCCAGCCCCGGTACGAAGACCACCTTACGCTCGTCGGAAAGACCCGGCAGGCTTAAGGCGTCAAAACTTTTATGCTTCAGCACCTCTTCGGTTAGCAATGTCAGGCGTTCGGGCGTGATAAACCCGTCTTTTTCACCCATCGCCAGCAGCACTTCATGCGCCGCTTTGATGGTACCCGACGCGCCCAGCGCCACGTTCCAGCCCTGGATACGGTACTGCCAGGCCAGGTTTTCCAGTTTCTGGACGGCCGCCATCCGCGCACGCTGGAAGTTCTCGCGGGTGATGCTACCGCCCGGGAAATACATCTGTGCGAAGCTGACGCATCCCATACGGCGGCTTTCCACCAGGCGCGGCTCAAAGTCTTCGCCGATCACAAGCTCCGTAGAACCGCCGCCGATGTCGATAACCAGCTTGCGCCCTTTTTCCGGCTGGGTGTGCTCGACGCCCATGAAGATCAGACGCGCTTCCTCGTTGCCGGAGATGATCTCAATCGGGTAGGGGATCACCTTTTCGGCCCGCTTGAGAAACTCAGGTGCGTTCAGGGCCTGGCGTAGGGTGTGGGTACCCACGATGCAAACGCTGGAGGGCGAGAAGCCCTGCAGGCGTTCAGCAAACAGCGACAGGCAGTTTAACCCGCGCTCCATCGCCTCTTCGCTGAGCATGCTGCGTTCATCAAGACCATCCGCCAGGTGTACGCGCTGCTTCAGACGACCGATGATCTGCAACGCGCCATCTACCTCACGGGCGATGACCATGTGGAAACTGTTAGAGCCAAGATCGACCGCGGCGAATTCCTGCGGGCGTGGGGTCTTATCATTTATCGGCATAGGTTAATCGGGTTGCTCGAGTGATTTGATATAGTCGTAAATCGCCAGTTGCGACCGCACTTTACGGCGGTTGCCGCGCGGTACATAGCGGTTACTGAGTTCTTTGTCGATATAGCGTGCTTTCACGGTATCGCTGAACAGAATCTCGATGATGTCGAGGATCTGCTGCTTCAGGCGCGGATCCAGCAGCGGTGCCGCGACTTCAATTCGGTAGTCAATATTGCGCGTCATCCAGTCTGCCGAAGAGAGATAGACCTGTTTATCACCCGCATTATCGAAAATATAGACCCGATCGTGCTCCAGGTAGCGGTCAACAATGCTGATCACGCGAATATTGTCGCTGATGCCTTCCAGTTCCGGGATCAGCGAGCACATGCCGCGGATCAGAAGATTAACCGGTACGCCGGAGCTGGACGCCGCATACAGCCTGTCCACCAGCCCTTTATCGACCAGGTTGTTAAGCTTCAGCGTGATGCCGGACGACAGCCCTTTCTGGGCATTGGCGATCTCTTTATCGATCATATCGTACAGCAGACGGCGTGAGTTCTGCGGCGAGACCAGCAGATAGTCGAAGCTCACCGGACGGTACGGGTTTTCGATAAAGTTAAAGACCCGGCGCACTTCGTTAGTGATGCGGGCATCGGCAGTTAAGAGCGAGTAGTCGGTATAAATTCGCGCGGTTTTCTCGTTAAAGTTCCCGGTACCGATGTGGGCATAACGCACCACCTCATCGCCCTCTTTACGAGAGATGAGGAACAGCTTGGCGTGAATTTTCAGCCCTGGCGCGGAGAAAATGACGTGCACACCGGCTTCCGTCAGACGACGCGCCCAGTGAATGTTCGCCTCTTCGTCGAAGCGCGCCTGCAGCTCAACCACCACTGTGACTTTTTTGGCGTTGTGCGCCGCGTGGATCATCGCATCGATGATGCGAGAATCTTTTGCCACGCGGTAGATGTTGATTTTGATCGCCAGCACGCTCGGGTCGAACGAGGCCTGACGCAGCAGTTCCAGCACGTGCTCGAAGGTGTGGTACGGATAGTAGAGCAGGACATCGCGTTCGCGGATGGCGTCGAATCCGTTGCGGAATTTATCGAACCAGAGATGGCGCAGGCGCGGCAGCGGCTTGTTCACCAGGTTGGCTTTGCCGACGTTCGGGAAGCCAATAAAATCTTTAAAGTTGTGGTAACGACCACCCGGAACGATGGAGTCATAGCGCGAAATGGTCAGTTTCTCACGCAGCATCTCCACCATGGCGTCCGGCATATCGCGCTGATAGACGAAGCGCACCGGTTCAGCCGTCAGGCGCTGTTTCAGGCTGGATGACATCAGCTCCATCAGGCTGGCTTCCATCTCGTGCACCAGGTCATATTCGGCGTCACGAGTCATTTTCATCGAGTAGGCGTTTAACGCATCGTAATCGAAGAAGCCTTTGAAGATGTCGTCCAGACAGTAGCGCAGGATGTTATCCAGCAGGATCATTGGTTTGCGTCTGCGCGGGGTTTCCGGCGGCAGATTCACAAAGCGCGGCACCTTGTCGGATGGGATCTCCAGCAGCGCGTAACGGATAGATTCACCGCGAATAATTTCCACCGCCAGGTAGGTGTAGTCATCTTTCAAAAACTGCACCAGATCGGTTTCGCGGTTGATCAGAATGGGGGTAATGTGCTGGCGCAGATAGTGTTTGAAGTAGTGGCGCAGCCAGTTTTGTTGGTTAACGGAAAGCTGGCGTTCGTTAATCAGGAAGATTTGATTGCGCGCCATCTCCAGCAGCAGTTCGTTATACAGGCCGTCAAATTCCTGATCGGCTTTCAGCACGCGGGACTGGATTTTGCCCAGCAGATGCCGCGAGTGCGAGTTTAAGCCCTGTTCTTCGCTGATAATGATGCGTCTTTTCAGCTCGGCAAAGCGAACCTTGTAGAACTCATCCAGGTTGTTCGAATAAATACCCAAAAAACGCATGCGCTCGATCAGCGGGTTACTTTTGTCTGCCGCTTCCTGGAGTACACGTTCGTTGAATGCTAACCAGCTTAGCTCTTTCTCGATATATAACTTTTCCTGACCCATTACAGCTCACACTCCAGTTCAATCACAGGACGTGGTAAATCCGTCTCGTCCTTATTATGGCGAGCATTTCCACGATATGTCCAACAGTGCCAGAAAAGTATGACAGTTATTTTTTTTGTTGGGGAATTTAGAGGGTTGGGGAGGGGACATTCGGGTAATGCATCAGGCAGGTCGGGTAAGCGCAGAAGCGCCACCCGACATAATAAACTACTCTTCCGCCGCATGACCCTGCGGAGGTAACTTAACGCCGTCCAGCCAGGCAGCGCCGTCGCGCATCTCGAGACGTCCGTCGACAAACCAGCTTACCACCAGCGGGTAAATGGCGTGTTCCTGGGTCTGCACGCGTTCGGTCACGTCTTCTTCGCTATCGCCGTCAAAGACCGGGACTTTCGCCTGCAGGATAACCGGACCGCCATCCAGCTCGTCGGTAACGAAATGCACGGAGGTGCCATGCTCCTCATCGCCATTTTCCAGAACCTGACGATGGGTATGCAGGCCGGGATATTTCGGCAGAAGAGAAGGGTGAATATTCAGCAGACGTCCGGCGAAGTGTTCTACAAAAGCCGGGCTCAGAATGCGCATATAGCCCGCCAGCACGACTACGTCCGGCGCGTAGGCATCAATCTCATGCACCAGCTCGCGGTCAAAGGCTTCACGCCCGGCAAACTGGCTGGCTTCCAGCGCGTGCGCGGGAATGTTCGCTTCCCGCGCGCGCTCAAGGCCGAACGCGTCGGCCTTGTTGCTGAATACTGCCCGAATGGTGCCGTTGATTTTCTTCTGCTTGCAGGCGTCTATGATGGCCTGCAAATTGCTTCCGTTGCCGGAAATGAGCACCACGATGTTTTTCATTCAATGACCACACGCTGTTCGGAATCGGAGGCTTTAATCGTACCGATTTTCCACGCGTTTTCACCTTTCTCCGTCAGCAGCTTCACTGCTTTATCCGCTTCGCTTGCCGGCAGGGCGATAACCATGCCCACGCCGCAGTTAAAGGTGCGGTACATTTCGTGAGAGCTCACGTTGCCCGCGGTCTGCAGCCAGTTAAACACGGCTGGCCACTGCCATGAGGATTCGTCGATCACCGCCTGGGTGTTGTCCGGCAGAACGCGCGGAATATTTTCCCAGAAGCCGCCGCCGGTCAGGTGGGCAATGGCGTGAACGTCGACGTTCTCGATAAGCTCGAGCACGTTCTTCACGTAGATACGTGTTGGCGCAAGCAGATGGTCAGCCAGTGGTTTACCGTCAAGCTCGGTGGTCAGCGGATCACAGCCGCTCACTTCGAGGATTTTACGCACCAGGGAGTAGCCGTTAGAGTGCGGGCCGCTGGAGGCCAGCGCGATCAGCACATCGCCATCGGCCACTTTGCTGCCGTCGATAATTTCTGATTTTTCTACTACGCCGACGCAGAAGCCCGCGACGTCATAATCTTCGCCGTGATACATGCCCGGCATTTCTGCGGTTTCACCACCAACCAGCGCGCAGCCAGACTGCAGACAGCCTTCGGCGATACCGTTAATCACGCTTGCCGCGGTATCTACGTCCAGTTTGCCGGTCGCGTAATAATCGAGGAAGAACAGCGGCTCTGCGCCCTGTACCACCAGGTCATTCACGCACATCGCGACCAGATCGATACCGATCGTGTCGTGACGTTTTAAATCCATCGCCAGGCGCAGCTTGGTGCCTACACCGTCAGTACCCGAGACCAGAACAGGTTCACGATATTTTTGCGGCAGCGCGCACAGTGCGCCGAATCCACCCAGACCACCCATCACTTCCGGGCGGCGGGTTTTTTTCACCACACCTTTGATTCGGTCAACCAGCGCATTACCTGCGTCAATATCAACACCGGCATCTTTGTAGCTGAGAGAAGTTTTGTTGGTCACGGCTTAAATCCCCACGCGATTGCATAGCTAGTAAGAAAAATCGGCGCAATTCTAACAGTCCAGGCAAACGTTTGCGAGCCTATTCTGGACGTGGAGATCTTTTTTTCTGTGCACCCCGTGAATGCAGCCAAACTTGACTCTGTTCACGAAAATGAAACCGGTTTCTGAGAACTGCTTGCAACGGTTATTCCCTTTGCACATCATCGAACTGAAACCGGTTTCTGTAATTGTTTTTGCAGATAATAACGCAGAATGAGGGAAAGCGAATGTCAGGATTTAAAGCAGATTTTCTGTGGGGTGGGGCCGTTGCGGCGCATCAGCTGGAAGGCGGCTGGAAAGAGGGCGGAAAAGGCGTGAGCGTGGCCGACGTCATGACCGCGGGCGCGCACGGCGTGCCGCGTGAAATCACCAACGGCGTGCTGGAAGGGAAAAATTACCCTAACCATGAAGCCATTGATTTCTACCACCGCTATAAAGAAGACATCAAACTCTTTGCTGAGATGGGGTTCAAATGCTTCCGCACCTCTATTGCCTGGACGCGGATCTTCCCGAAAGGCGACGAGCTTGAGCCTAACGAGGCTGGCCTGAAATTCTATGACAACCTGTTCGACGAATGCCTGAAGTACGGCATCGAACCGGTTATCACCCTGTCTCACTTCGAGATGCCTTTCCATCTGGTCACGGAATACGGCGGCTGGCGCAACCGTAAGCTGATCGACTTCTTTGTTCGTTTTGCAAAAGTGGTATTCCAGCGCTATCAGCATAAAGTGAAGTACTGGATGACCTTCAACGAGATCAACAACCAGGCCAACTTCCACGAAGACTTTGCGCCGTTCACTAACTCCGGGCTGAAGTACGCGCCGGGTGAAGACCGTGAGCCGGTGATGTTCCAGGCGGCGCACTATGAGCTGGTGGCCAGCGCCCTGGCGGTGAAGGCGGGGCGTGAGATTAACCCGTCGCTGCAGATTGGCTGCATGATTGCCATGTGTCCTATCTACCCGCTCACCTGCGCGCCGGACGATATGATGATGGCGATGAACGCCATGCACCGCCGCTACTGGTTCACCGACGTGCACGTGCGCGGCAGGTACCCGCAGCATCTGCTCAACTACTTTGCGCGTCGCGGCTTTACGCTGGATATTACCGAAGAAGATAAAGCCGCGCTGACGCAGGGCTGCGTGGACTACATCGGCTTCAGCTACTATATGTCCTTCGCCACCAAGGCGACGTCGGATAACCCGCAGCTGGATTACGACGAGAGCAAGAGCCTGGTCACTAACCCGTACGTGCAGAAATCGGACTGGGGCTGGCAGATTGACCCGGTGGGGCTGCGCTACTCTCTCAACTGGTTCTGGGATCACTATCAGCTGCCGCTGTTTATCGTTGAGAACGGCTTTGGCGCGATCGACGTGCAGGAGAGCGACGGCACGGTGAACGACCAGTACCGCATTGACTACCTGTCCGCCCACATCCGCGAGATGAAAAAAGCGGTGGAGGAAGATGGCGTGGATCTGATGGGCTACACCCCGTGGGGCTGTATCGACCTCGTTTCTGCCGGTACGGGCGAAATGAAAAAACGCTACGGCTTTATCTTTGTCGACAAAGACAATGAAGGCAACGGCACGCTGAACCGCAGCAAGAAGAAATCGTTCGACTGGTATAAGCAGGTAATTGCGAGCAACGGCGATAGCCTGTAATTGCCGGGTGGCGCTAACGCTTACCCGACCTACACTACACGTAGGTCCGCGTAAGCGTTAGCGCCACCGGGCAGAACCCGCACCCAAGCCGGAGTCTCGCCTCCGGTTTTTTTTGTCTCTAAATCACTTTGCTTGATATACGTCAAGCAAGATGGGTATGGCCTAATCCGAAAAAAGCGGTATAATCCCGCGATTTTTTTGCGGACGCCGCCTCAGAGGAGAAAGAGAATGAAGATTGTGGAAGTGAAACACCCACTCGTTAAACACAAGTTGGGCCTGATGCGTGAGCATGACATCAGCACGAAGCGTTTTCGCGAACTGGCATCTGAAGTCGGCAGCCTGCTGACATACGAAGCGACCTCCGATCTGGAAACGGAAAAAGTCACCATCGAAGGCTGGAACGGCCCGGTGCAGGTTGAGCAGATCAAAGGTAAGAAAATTACCGTGGTGCCAATTCTGCGTGCCGGTCTCGGCATGATGGAAGGCGTGCTGGAGCACGTGCCAAGCGCGCGTATCAGCGTGGTGGGTATCTACCGTAACGAAGAAACCCTTGAGCCGGTTCCTTACTTCCAGAAGCTGGTCTCTAACATCGACGAGCGTATGGCGCTGGTGGTTGACCCGATGCTGGCGACCGGTGGTTCGATGATCGCCACCATCGACCTGCTGAAAAACGCGGGCTGTAGCAGCATTAAGGTGCTGGTGCTGGTTGCGGCACCGGAAGGGATCGCGGCGCTGGAAAAAGCGCACCCGGACGTTGAGCTGTATACCGCCTCTATCGACCAGGGCCTGAACGAGCACGGATACATCATCCCGGGGCTCGGCGATGCCGGCGATAAGATCTTTGGTACGAAATAATCGAATAACGATAAATAAGCCGACTTTGATAGTCGGCTTTTTTTTGAATAAAACACCAACAACAATACTACTCAGAGGAAAACACTATGACGCGCCGTGCTATCGGGGTGAGTGAAAGACCGCCGCTTTTACAGACTATCCCGCTTAGTTTGCAGCACCTGTTCGCCATGTTTGGCGCAACCGTGCTGGTGCCAATCCTGTTCCACATTAACCCGGCAACCGTGCTGTTGTTCAACGGCATCGGTACGTTGTTGTACCTCTTTATCTGTAAAGGCAAAATCCCGGCGTATCTGGGGTCAAGCTTCGCGTTTATCTCGCCGGTTTTGCTGCTGCTGCCGCTGGGTTATGAAGTCGCGCTGGGCGGCTTTATCATGTGTGGCGTCCTGTTCTGCGTGGTGTCCTTCATTGTGAAGAAAGCCGGTACCGGCTGGCTGGACGTGATGTTCCCGCCTGCGGCGATGGGCGCCATCGTTGCGGTCATCGGTCTTGAACTGGCGGGTGTGGCGGCGAATATGGCCGGTCTGCTGCCTGCTGACGGCCAGTCACCGGATTCCAAAACCATTATCATCTCGCTGGTAACGCTTGGCGTAACGGTGTTTGGTTCCGTCCTGTTCCGCGGCTTTATGGCGATCATCCCGATCCTGATCGGCGTGCTGGCGGGCTACGCGCTCTCCTTCGCGATGGGCGTGGTGGACACCACTCCGATTGCCGAGGCGCACTGGTTCGCGCTGCCAACCTTCTACACCCCTCGCTTCGAATGGTTTGCGATTTTCACCATTCTGCCTGCGGCGCTGGTGGTGATTGCGGAGCACGTCGGCCACCTGGTGGTGACGGCGAACATCGTTAAGCGCGATTTGATCCGTGACCCGGGTCTACACCGTTCCATGTTTGCGAACGGTTTCTCCACCATTATCTCCGGTTTCTTTGGCTCAACGCCAAACACCACCTACGGTGAGAACATCGGCGTGATGGCGATTACCCGCGTCTACAGTACCTGGGTTATCGGCGGCGCGGCGATCATCGCCATTCTGCTCTCCTGCGTCGGCAAGCTGGCGGCAGCGATTCAGATCATCCCGGTGCCGGTGATGGGCGGCGTGTCTCTGCTGCTGTACGGGGTAATTGGTGCCTCCGGTATTCGCGTGCTGATTGAATCCAAAGTGGATTACAGCAAGGCGCAGAACCTGATCCTGACCTCAGTAATCCTGATTATCGGCGTGAGCGGCGCGAAAGTGCACATCGGTGCGGCCGAGCTGAAGGGCATGGCGCTCGCGACCATCGTCGGCGTTGGCCTGAGCCTGATCTTCAAGCTGATCTCGGTGATCCGCCCTGAAGAGGTGGTACTGGACGTTGACGAAAGCGAAAAAGCGTCACATTGATCGAAAAGTCGGGCGAGGGATCGCCCGGTTCTCTCCTTGCAGGTTCCGTGTTAAACTCCTTTCCGATTTTACGTAGGATCTCTGGTTGAGGTATTTCTGAACGGACCGGCACAGCTCTCTCTGCCACTTTATCTCCCTGACGACGAAACTTTCGCGAGTTTCTGGCCGGGTGATAACCCCTCTTTACTGGCTGCACTGCAAAACGTGCTGCGCCAGGATCACAGCGGATACATCTATATCTGGTCACGCGAAGGCGCGGGGCGCAGCCATCTGCTGCATGCCGCCTGCGCGGAGCTTTCAGCGCGCGGTGATGCAGTAGGCTACGTGCCGCTGGATAAACGTACGTGGTTCGTGCCTGAGGTGCTGGAGGGAATGGAACATCTCTCGCTGGTCTGCATTGATAATATCGAGTGCGTGGCGGGGGACGAGCCGTGGGAAATGGCGATCTTCAACCTCTACAACCGCATCCTGGAGTCGGGCAAAACCCGGCTGCTGATCACCGGCGATCGTCCACCGCGACAGCTGAATTTGGGGCTGCCGGATCTGGCGTCTCGTCTGGACTGGGGGCAAATCTACAAGCTCCAGCCGCTGTCGGATGAAGATAAGCTTCAGGCGCTACAGCTGCGCGCAAAACAGCGCGGATTTGAGCTGCCGGAGGACGTGGGACGTTTCCTGCTCAAGCGTCTGGATCGCGAAATGCGCACGCTGTTTGACACGCTCGATCAGCTCGATCGCGCCTCCATTACCGCCCAGCGCAAGCTGACCATTCCGTTTGTGAAAGATATTCTCAAGCTTTGAGTTTTTTGCCGGGAGGCGGGCGGGGTTTGTAGGCCCGGTAAGCGCAGCGCCACCGGGCTAAACCATCATAGGATCTCGAGCACGTCTTCCGGCGGACGTCCAATGCGCGCCTGGCCGTTCGCCACCACAATCGGGCGCTCAATCAGCTTTGGATTTTGAACCATCGCCTGGATCAGCTCAGCCTCGGTGAGACGGCTGTCATCCAGGTTGAGCGACTTATACAGATCTTCTTTCTGACGCATCAGCTCTCTAGCGCTGCCCATTCCCAGCATGTGCAGCAGCTGGCGGAGGGTTTGCGCGTCAGGTGGTGTGTCAAGGTACAGTACCACCTCCGGCTCAACGCCGTTAGACTTCAGCAGGCTCAGGGTATCGCGGCTCTTGGAGCAGCGAGGGTTGTGATAAATTTTTACGGCGTCTGTCATGACGTGAATTCTCCTTTATTACATCTTCTCGTACGGCTTAAAGCGCTGCTGCAGGCCGCGAAGCTGATCGATACGCGCGTCGTAACGGGCCTGCTGTAGGCTACCAAGCTTGACCTGCGAGCTGGCGCTGCTGAGCGCGGAAATCGCCTGATCGAGGCGTCCCACCAGGGCAAAGCCTTCGGCACGTGCCGCAAGCTCCTGATCGCGGTTGCCGAGCTGGGCTTCCGCCTGAGCGAGAAGATCCCAGCCGTTTTGATCGTCTTTATTATTAAAGGTGTAACGGTTCAGGATGGTCGCCGCTTCACCCGGCTGGCCGCCCTGCAGGTAAGCATTCGCCAGGTTAAGCTGCAGCACCGGGTTGGTACGGACGTCTTTCGCCCCTTTGAGACGGTTAATCGCATCGGCGGTTTTCTTCTGCCCCAGATCGATATCCGTCGACAGATCGAGATACCACGGGTTGTTCGGGTCGGCAGCCAGAAGCGGTTGCAGCGCTTTACGCGCCTCGTCGTATTTGCTGGCTTCCATCGCCTGAAGCGCCTGACCATACTGCGCGGCGTTTTTCTCACGCACGTTGCCTTTCGCCAGGGTATCCAGCAGGTCACTGGTGAGCTGGTTACGCCCGGAATTGTACATTCCAAGCGTTCTCACTTTCGCCATGTAGAAATCCTGCGAAGACTGGACCACCACCGGACGCATCTGGTTTGCACGGTTACGCGCGTCCGATAGTCGGCTTTCAGGCAGCGGGTGCGTCAGCAGGATTTCCGGCGGACGGGAAGAGTAACGCGCCTGATCGAGCAGTTTTTCCAGGAAGCTCGGCATGGCCTGCGGGTCAAAGCCCGAGCGCTGCAGCACCTGAATCCCGATGCGGTCCGCTTCCTGCTCGTTTTGTTGGGTAAAGCTGATCATCCCCTGACGTGTTCCCGCCAGCGTACCGGTCAGAGCTGCCATCCCGGCCTGCGGGCTGGCCATCGCCAGCAGAATCGATCCCAGTGCACCCACCCAGGTGAGGGGAGCGTTACGTTTCTGGTCTTCCATCGCACGCGCCAGGTGACGCTGTGTGACGTGCGAAATTTCGTGCGCCATTACCGAGGCCAGCTGGCTTTCGTTGTCTGAGTAACGGAATAACGCCGAATGCAGCACCACGTTACCGCCAAAGAAGGCGAAGGCGTTGATTTCGTCATTATTGATTAAATAGAAATGGAAGGGGGTCTTTACCGAGTCGGCGTGCGCTACCAGACGCATCCCCAGCCCGTTTATGTACTGCACCAGCAAAGGGTCGTTGATCAGCGGGGCGCTGCCGCGCAGTTGGCGAACATAGTAATCCCCCATTTGCATCTCTTGCCCAATAGAGAGCGTGCTTCCTGCTGTGGTGCCCATGTCCGGCAATGAATCGGACGAGTCAGCAAAAGCGGGCAACACCTGACCGACCGTCACCGCGGCAATCAGTGTTGCAACCAGTGTTTTTCTCAATTGCCTGAACATAACCACTGTCCTGTATGTTGGATGTGCTAATTTGACCGATGAACCGGCATATCGTTCATCTCTGCTGCCCTGCGAGTGTAGCCGTGTTGTAGCATGAAGAAAATCCCATTCATCAGGCTTTTGCGGATTGCGATCGGGATACAAAAAGCGAAAGTCTTTTTTGTGACAGTTAGATACAATTCACCGTCTCACTCCCGCCATTCGATTCAGGGAAGGGTTGTATGCTCGAAATGTTAATGCAGTGGTACCGGCGTCGGTTCAGCGACCCGGAGGCCATTGCTTTGTTGGTTATTCTGGTTGCCGGGTTCGGTATTCTGTTCTTCTTCAGCGGTCTGCTCGCCCCTCTGCTGGTGGCGATTGTGCTGGCGTACCTGCTGGAGTGGCCCACGGCGCGTCTGGAACATATCGGCTGTTCCCGCCGCTGGGCGACCAGCATCGTGCTCGTGCTGTTTGTCGGCATCCTGCTGTTAATGGCTTTTGTGGTGATGCCGGTCGCCTGGCAGCAGGGAATTAACCTGATCCGCGACATGCCCGGCATGCTGAACAAGCTGTCTGATTTTGCCGCCACGCTGCCGCGCCGTTATCCGGCCCTGATGGATGCCGGAATTATCGACGCGATGGCCGAAAATATGCGCGCTCGCATCATGACGATGGGTGATTCGGTGGTGAAGTACTCTCTGGCGTCCCTGGTCGGACTGCTGACGCTGGCGGTTTACCTTGTGCTCGTGCCGCTGATGGTCTTCTTCCTGGTGAAAGATAAAGATCAAATGCTCAACGCCGTGCGCCGTATTCTGCCGCGCAACCGCGGGCTGGCAGGGCAGGTCTGGGAAGAGATGAACCAGCAGATCACCAACTACATTCGCGGCAAGGTGCTGGAGATGATTGTCGTGGGGGTAGCGACCTGGATTGGCTTCCTGATTTTCGGCCTGAACTACTCGCTGCTGCTGGCGGTGCTGGTGGGACTGTCGGTTCTGATCCCGTACATAGGCGCGTTTGTGGTGACCATTCCGGTTGTTGGGGTCGCGCTGTTCCAGTTTGGGCTGGGGACAGAGTTCTGGAGCTGCTTCGCGGTCTACCTGATTATTCAGGGACTGGACGGTAACCTGCTGGTGCCGGTGCTGTTCTCTGAAGCGGTGAACCTGCATCCGCTGGTGATTATCTTATCCGTGGTGATTTTCGGCGGGCTGTGGGGATTCTGGGGCGTGTTCTTTGCGATTCCGCTGGCGACGCTGATTAAAGCGGTGGTCCACGCGTGGCCGGATGTACCGGCGGTGGAAGAGAAGTAGAGGGTGTGCGGCCTGATGCCCTCACCCCGACCCTCTCCCACAGGGAGAGGGCGAAAACACGAAAAACGGCAACCTGGGTTGCCGTTTTGCTGTTTATCAGGCGCTTTGTTTCAGCCAGTTCAACACCACGTCGTGGTGGTTGCTGGTTTTGAAGTCGTCAAACACGTGTTCAACTTTACCGTCAGCGTCAATCAGGAAGCTGATGCGGTGGATGCCGTCGTAGGTTTTACCCATAAACGTCTTCTCGCCCCAGACGCCGAACTGCTCGCATACCTGATGATCTTCATCGGAAAGCAGCGTGAAGTTCAGCAGCTCTTTTTCAGCAAATCGTGACAGCTTTTCTGGTTTATCGGTGCTGATACCCAGCACTTCCACGCCGACTTTTTTCAACTCGTCCATGTTGTCGCGTAAGCCGCAGGCCTGTACGGTGCAGCCGGGGGTCATGGCTTTCGGGTAGAAATAGACCAGAACACGCTGTCCCTGGAAGTCGGTCAAATTTACTTGCTCGCCGTCTTGATCCGGTAAGCTAAATTTCGGTGCGATGTCACCGGCTTTCAGTGGGTTCATTACTCAACTCCATCCTGTTCGTGCTGCGAATAATTGACGACGCTTATACTGCCCTGCGCGTTTAATTCTGTACAGAGGGCTTTGAACGCTTGCTCGATATTTGACGCATCCTGTGAGGCAGGGCTGTGCGCGGTAATTTGAATAAACAGCACCGGAAGACCATGGTCATCGCTTGTCTGCGTACGGGAAACCAGTTCGGCAATATTCATCTGATGACTGTCAAAAAGCGCCGTGAAACGCTCAATCAGATGCGGAGAATCAGGCACTTCAACCTGTACCCAGACGGTAGAAGGCAGTGCCGGACGCGGACGCGCAGTGGTGCGCTTCATGACAATCAGCAAATCCAGTTCGGCCCCTTTCAGCGGCAGGGTCGATTCAATCAACGTGATGGCGTTCCATGTCCCGGAAAGTAACATAATAAATGTGAACTCTTCACCGAGCATCGCCAGACGGCTGTCTTCGATATTACAGCCGCAGCTGCTTACGTGGCGGGTGATGGTGTTCACGATACCCGGCCTGTCGGCACCCAGCGCAGTGATAACCAGGTAATGTTGTGATGAGGTTGTCAAACCTGTTCTTCCTTTGCATGGTTAAGTCTTCCTAAGGAAAGCATAAAAAAAACATGCATACAACCGCCTGAGAGCCTCAGGTCGCTTGCTTTTATTACAGTTCCAAACGTAACATTGAGGCTCTTGTTCGCACAGAGGATGGCTCATGTTCACGGGAAGTATTGTCGCGCTTGTTACACCGATGGATGAAAAAGGTAATGTCTGCCGGTCAAGCATGAAGAAGCTCATTGATTACCATGTCGCCAACGGAACCTCGGCGATCGTTTCGGTAGGGACTACCGGTGAATCCGCAACGCTGAGCCACGACGAGCACGGCGATGTGGTGATGCTGACCCTGGAACTGGCTGACGGACGTATTCCGGTCATCGCGGGCACAGGGGCTAATGCAACAGCAGAAGCTATCAGCCTGACCAAACGTTTTAACGACAGCGGCATCGTTGGCTGTCTGACGGTGACTCCTTACTACAACCGTCCTACTCAGGAAGGTTTGTTCCAGCACTTCAAAGCCATCGCTGAACATACTGACTTGCCACAAATTCTGTATAATGTGCCGTCCCGTACCGGTTGCGATATGCTGCCGGAAACCGTTGGTCGTCTCTCGGAAGTAAAAAATATTATCGGTATTAAAGAGGCGACAGGGAACTTAAGCCGCGTTCATCAGATCAAAGAGCTGGTTTCAGACGACTTTATCCTGTTGAGTGGTGATGATGCGACCGCGCTGGACTTTATGCAGCTCGGTGGCCATGGCGTGATCTCCGTAACGGCAAACGTTGCGGCGCGCGACATGGCTGAAATGTGCAAACTGGCCGCAGCAGGTCATTTTGATGAAGCGCGCGTCATTAATCAGCGTCTGATGCCGCTGCACAATAAATTATTTGTCGAACCCAATCCGATCCCAGTGAAATGGGCATGCAAGGAGTTGGGTCTTGTAGCAACCGATACGCTGCGTCTGCCAATGACACCGATCACCGACCACGGTCGTGATATCGTCAGGGCTGCGCTGAAGCATGCCGGTTTGCTGTAGAGTTTAGGGAGATTTGATGGCTTATTCAGTACAGAAGTCGCGCCTGGCGAAGGTTGCGAGTGTTTCGCTTGTTATGCTGCTCGCTGCCTGTAGTTCAGACTCGCGCTACAAGCGCCAGGTGAGCGGTGATGAATCCTATCTGGATGCGACCCCGCTTGCTGAACTTCACGCACCGGCTGGTATGATCCTGCCGATTCAGAACGGCGATTATAATATTCCCGTGACCAACGGCAGCGGCCTGGTCGGTAAAGCGCTTGATATTCGTCCGCCAGCACAGCCTCTGGCGCTGGTTAGCGGGGCGCGTACCCAGTTCACCGGTGATACGGCGTCTCTGATGGTTGAGAGCGCGCGCGGTAGCAATCTTTGGCCGCAGGTTGTCAGCGTCATTCAGTCGAAGAACTACACCATCGATAAACGCGATGACGCCAGCCAGACGTTAACCACCGACTGGATCGAATGGAACCGTCTGGATGAAGACCAGCAGTACCGCGGTCGCTATCAAGTCTCCGTTAAACCACAGGGTTATCAGCAGGCGGTCAACGTTAAGCTGTTGAACCTGGAGCAGGCGGGTAAACCGGTTGCGGATGCCGCGTCCCTGCAGCGTTACAGTACCGAAATGTTGAACGTGATTGCCGCAGGTCTGGATAAGACCGCTACCGATGCCGCCAACGCTGCGCAGAGCCGTAACGGTGTGACCTTCGATGTTCAGAGCGGCGCGGATGATACCGGCCTGCCAATGCTGGTGGTGCGTGCACCGTTTAACCAGACCTGGCAACGTCTGCCAGCGACGCTGGAAAAAGTGGGCATGAAAGTGACCGACAGCACGCGTTCAACCGGCAGCATGACGGCAACCTATAAGCCGCTCTCCGACAGCGCGTGGCAGGAACTGGGCGCGAAAGATCCACAGCTTGCCTCCGGTGACTATAAGATTCAGGTAGGCGACCTAGATAACCGCAGCAGTCTGCAGTTTATCGATCCAAAAGGTCACACGCTGACCCAGTCGCAGAACGATGCGCTGGTCGCTGTCTTCCAGGCAGCATTCAGCAAATAAATACGAGGGCTGGTGAATCCAGCCCTTTTTATTTTAGTGCCACGCAAACGTGTGCGTGGCATAATATCCACAGTTTTGAACACAAATCATCACACCAGGAGTAATGAAGATGCAGAAGCAAGCTGAGTTGTATCGTGGCAAAGCGAAGACCGTATACAGCACGGAAAACCCGGATCTGTTGGTGCTCGAGTTCCGCAATGATACGTCAGCAGGGGATGGCGCACGCATTGAGCAGTTCGATCGTAAAGGCATGGTGAACAACAAGTTCAACCACTTCATTATGACCAAACTGGCCGAAGCGGGTATCCCGACCCAGATGGAAGCGTTGCTGTCCGATACGGAATGTCTGGTGAAAAAACTGGATATGGTTCCGGTTGAGTGCGTTATTCGTAACCGTGCGGCGGGCTCCCTGGTGAAGCGTCTCGGCATTGAAGAAGGTATTGAACTGAATCCACCGCTGTTCGACCTGTTCCTGAAAAACGATGCCATGCACGATCCGATGGTCAATGATTCCTACTGCGAAACCTTCGGCTGGGTGAACAAAGAGAACCTGGCGCGCATGAAAGAGCTGACCTACAAAGCCAACGACGTGCTGAAAAAACTGTTTGATGACGCGGGCCTGATCCTCGTCGACTTCAAGCTGGAGTTTGGTCTGTTCAAAGGCGAAGTGGTGCTGGGCGATGAGTTCTCACCAGACGGTAGCCGCCTGTGGGATAAAGAAACGCTGGATAAAATGGACAAAGACCGTTTTCGCCAGAGCCTGGGTGGCCTGATTGAAGCGTACGAAGCGGTTGCTCACCGTTTAGGCGTTAAGCTCGACTAACTCCCTCACTTGCCAAAGGATGTTCGCATCCTTTGGCGTCTTACCTTTGTTTCCTATGGTAATCTTGCCGTTAACCGCCTACGATCATAGCTATTATAAATGGAATAGTTAGAGGTGGTTATGCGCTGGCAAGGGCGTCGTGAAAGTGACAATGTAGAAGACAGACGCAGTGATGGCGGCGGCGGTCCTTCAATGGGTGGACCCGGCTTCCGTTTACCCAGCGGTAAGGGCGGCATCATCCTGCTGATTGTGGTTTTAGTCGCGGGTTATTACGGCGTTGACCTCACAGGGTTGATGACCGGTCAGCCGCTGCAACAGCAGCAATCTCAGCACTCCATCAGCCCGAATGAAGATGAAGCGGCCAAATTTACCTCCGTTATCCTCGCTACAACGGAAGACACCTGGGGTCAGCTGTTTGAGAAGATGGGGCGTACCTACCAGCAGCCGAAGCTGGTGATGTACCGGGGCGCAACCCGCACCGGATGCGGCACCGGACAGTCCGTGATGGGGCCGTTCTACTGCCCGGCGGACGGCACCGTCTATATCGATCTCTCCTTTTACGATGACATGAAACGCAAGCTTGGCGCTGACGGTGATTTTGCCCAGGGCTACGTGATCGCGCATGAAGTCGGCCATCACGTGCAAAAGCTGCTGGGGATTGAGCCTAAGGTGCGCCAGCTGCAGCAAAATGCCTCGCAGGCAGAAGTTAACCGACTGTCCGTCAAAATGGAGCTGCAGGCGGACTGCTTCGCGGGCGTCTGGGGCCACAGCATGCAGCAGCAGGGCGTTCTGGAATCCGGCGATCTTGAGGAGGCGTTAAACGCCGCTCAGGCTATCGGTGACGACCGTCTTCAGCAGCAGAGCCAGGGCCGCGTCGTGCCGGACAGCTTCACTCACGGTACCTCACAGCAGCGCTACAGCTGGTTCAAACGCGGCTTCGACAGCGGCGACCCGGCGCAGTGTAATACCTTCGGTAAAGCGATGTAATGCTGGCGTTTGAACAGCTGATACGCGAGCTTGAGCGCACCGGCCATCGTCGGCTGGTGGTGCTCAGCGGCGAGGCGCAGTGGACGTTAACCCAGGCGCTTGCCCTGCGTGCTGCCCTGCCCGGAGACTGGGTAAGGCTTGACGAACATCCTTCAAAAGCCATCAGCGGCCTGCTGGGACGCGAGTTCCGGCATGCTGTTTTTGACGCCAGCGCCGGGTTTGATGTCGCCGCGTTTGCCGCCCTGAGCGGAACGCTGAGTGCCGGAAGCCTTCTGGTGCTACGGGTTCCGCCACTCGACGCGTGGGCCGGGTTGCCAGACAGCGATTCACTGCGCTGGAGCGACAGCGCGGAAGCAATAGCCACGCCGCATTTTGTCCACCATTTCTCCCGGACGATTGCAGCCGATCCCGACGCGATTGTCTGGCTTCAGGGCCGCGCGTTATCCCTTCCGCCTTTACCCGGCGCGCCAGACTGGCAGCCTGCCAGCGGCGCCCCGCAGCGCGAGCAGGCTGAGATCCTGGATGTGCTGCAGGGGATGTCGGGTGGCATCGTGGCCGTCACCGCCGCGCGCGGGCGCGGAAAATCAGCCCTGGCAGGAATGTTGCTGAGCCGCATTGCTGGCAGCGCCGTGGTTACCGCGCCGTCGAAGGGGGCAACGGATATCATCGCCCGCTTTGCCGGAGAGCGTTTTCATTTTATGGCCCCGGACGCGCTGCTTGCCTCTTCGCGCCAGGCAGACTGGCTGATTGTTGATGAAGCCGCTGCGATCCCCGGACCTCTGCTGGAAAAGTTAGTTGCCCGTTTCCCCCGCGTGCTGTTGACCACCACGGTGCAGGGCTATGAAGGGACGGGCCGGGGATTTTTGCTTAAATTCTGCGGTCGGTTTGCCGGGCTGCAGCGCTACAGCTTATCTACACCTGTGCGCTGGGCGGCGGGCTGCCCGCTTGAGCGGATCGTCGCCAGTGCGCTGCTGTTTGACGATACGCTGATCGACCGTCGCCCGGAAGGAGAGGTGCATTTAACGTCTCTGGCGCCGACGGCATGGGAAAGCCGCCCGGCGCTTGCCGCGAGCGTGTATGAGCTCCTCTGCGCGGCGCATTACCGCACCTCGCCGCTCGATTTGCGCCGCATGATGGACGCGCCCGGGCAGCAGTTTGCCGTTGCCGAAACGAACACGGTTATCGCCGGGGCGCTATGGCTGGTAGAGGAGGGCGGGCTGTCCCCTGAGCTTAGCCGTGCCGTGTGGGCGGGGTTCCGGCGTCCGCGCGGGAACCTGGTGGCGCAGTCTCTGGCGGCACACGGCGGCTCTCCGCTGGCGTCGACGCTCAGAGGACGGCGGGTGACCCGCATTGCCGTGCACCCTCGCCGTCAGCGGGAAGGGATTGGCCAGGCGCTTGTTCGCAGCGCCTGCGGCGAAGATTATCTGTCGGTGAGCTTTGGTTACACCGATGAACTTTGGCATTTCTGGCAGCAGTGCGGCTTTGTGCTGGTGCGGATGGGCAGCCATCGTGAAGCCAGCAGCGGCTGCTACACGGCGATGGCGCTGCTGCCGCTTAGCGAGGCAGGGCGTCGGCTGTGCGCGCAGGAACATCAGCGTTTGTGCCGGGATATGCGCGTCCTGTCTGCCTGGAACGGTGAAAAGATCCCCGTGGAAGACCGATGGGAAGCTACCCTTAATAGTGACGACTGGCTGGAGCTGGCGGGGTTTGCTTTTGCACACCGTGCGTTTTCAACCTCGGTTGCCGCGCTGACGCGGGTGTTGTTAGCCGTGGACATGCCGCTTCCGGCCCTGCGTGGGAAAATGGCAGGAAAAACGGAAGACGTCGGGCGAAAAGCGTTGCTGGCAAAGCTGCGCAGTGAAACCGCGCAAGCGCTTGAAAGCCTTGATTATCCCCGCAGCCATCAGTTGAAAGAAGACATTTTGCAATGGCAATTTTTTCAATGACTTCTTCAGTAAAGTGGCATGGTCATTCACGTCGGGAAGCGTAGAATCCAGGTCATCTATTAAGGAGACCACCATGAAACACGATCATTTTGTTGTTCAAAGCCCTGAAAAACCGGCTAAACAGTTACTGCTTCTGTTTCATGGGGTTGGCGATAATGCCGTCAATATGGGGCAGATTGGCAGCTGGTTTGCACCCGTTTTCCCCGAAGCGCTGATTGTCAGCATCGGTGGCGTAGAGCCATGCGGCCCGAACGGGCGCCAGTGGTTCTCGGTTCAGGGCGTGACGGAAGAGAACCGTCAGGCGCGCATCGACGCCATCATGCCGACCTTTATCGACGTTGTCCGCTACTGGCAGCAGCAGAGCGGCGTGGGTGCCGAGGCGACCGCGCTGATTGGCTTCTCGCAGGGGTCAATCATGTCGCTGGAAAGCGTAAAGGCGCACCCGGGTCTGGTGTCACGGGTGATTGCGTTTAACGGCCGTTTTGCGACGTTACCGACAAGCGCAACCACGCAAACCACGATCCACTTAATCCACGGCGGTGAAGACCGGGTGATTGAGCTCTCGCATGCGGTTGCTGCCCAGGAAGCGCTGATTCGTGAGGGGGGGGATGTGACGCTGGATATCGTTGACGATCTGGGCCACGCCATTGACGACCGCAGCATGCAGTTTGCGCTCGATCGTTTGCGCTATACCGTACCGAAGCACTACTTTGATGAAGCGCTCAGCGGCGGTAAGCCGGATAATGATGATATTGTTGAGTTTATGTGAGGTTATCCCCTCTCCACAGGAGAGGGGATACGGACCGGTTACTTCTTCTGGTCTTTCTTCGGCCAGTCGTCGTCATCGTCCCACTTGTCGTTGAAATCACGGTGCGGGGGAAGATCCGGTTTGTTGGCGAGAAATTTTTTATGGTCCACGCGCTTAAGGTCTTTAATCACGTTAAGCAGTACGCCGACCAGAAAAACCAAAACCAGAACCCACCAGTACTTTGAAAGCCAATCCATTCGCTATTCCTCTCAGAGCGTTCGTCAGGCGACGAGTTGCTCCATAATACGTTGATACATACGGGCCAGCAGTTGTAAATCTGCCGCATTGACACACTCATTTATTTTATGAATGGTTGCGTTCACTGGCCCCAGTTCGACAACCTGTGCACCCATACGGGCGATAAAGCGTCCGTCTGAGGTGCCACCCGTTGTCAGCAGCTGTGGCTTAATTTCATTATAGTGCTCGATGGCGTTCACCACCGCATCCACCAGTTTGCCGCGCTGCGTCAGGAACGGCTGGCCGGAAAGCCACCACTCCACGGTGTAGCGCAGGTGATATTTTTCCAGCAGGGCGACAACCCGCGCCTTGATCATTTCATCGGTCAGCTCAGTGCTGAAGCGGAAGTTGAACTGGACGAAGTAATCCCCCGGGATCACGTTATTGCTGCCGGTCCCGGCCTTGACGTTCGCAATCTGCATGCTGGTCGGCGGGAAGAACTCGTTGCCTTTGTCCCACTCGATGCTCACCAGCTCGTTCAGCATTGGCGCAGCGCGATGGACCGGGTTATCGGCCAGATGCGGATACGCAACGTGCCCCTGAACGCCGTGAATGGTCAGGTTACAGGTCAGCGAGCCACGGCGTCCGTTTTTGACGACGTCACCCACCACTTCGGTGCTGGACGGCTCACCGACCAGGCAGTAGTCGAGACGCTCGTTGCGTGCCATCAGCGCTTCAACAACCTTCACGGTACCGTTGTGCGCGCTGGCTTCTTCGTCGGAGGTTACCAAAAACGCGAGGCGGTTTTTGTGGTTGGGATGCTGCGCCACAAAGCGCTCTGCCGCCACGACCATCGCCGCCAGAGAGCCTTTCATGTCTGCCGCGCCGCGACCAAACAGCATGCCGTCGCGAATGGTCGGTTCAAACGGTGGGTTAATCCAGCGGTCCGCGTCACCGGCGGGAACGACGTCAGTATGCCCGGCGAAGGCCAGCGTTTCGCCCTGGCCGCGCCACGCCCAGAAGTTCTGGGTATCGCCAAAATCCATGCGTTCAACGGTAAAACCGATGGCTCGCAGGCGTTCAATCATAAGAGCCTGACAACCTGCGTCGTCCGGGCTAAGGGAAGGACGGCGAATAAGCTGCTGAGTCAGCTCAATGACCGGGCATGACATAAACTACACCTCAACGAAAAAAGTCGGAATAAAGGGTTTCACTGAAACCCAGCAGCATAGGCTGCCCTGGCGCGCAGAGCAATGGGCGTTTGATAATTGCCGGCATCTCGAGCATCAGTTTTGCCGCGCTGTCGGCATCTTTGATGCTGGCGCGCAGAGATTCGTCCAGTTTACGCCATGTGGTACCGCGTGTGTTCAGCAGAGCTTCCCAGCCCAGTTCGCGGATAGCGCTATGCAGAAATTCTGCATCAAGCCCATCGGCGCGGTAATCGTGGAAGCGGTACTCCACGCTGTTAGCTTCCAGCCATCGGCGGGCTTTTTTGATGGTGTCGCAATTTTTAATGCCGTACATCACAACCATGGTGAATCCTTTTGACCTTATGATGATTAAATGTTCAGTAAATTCGAAGATATATCCTTAAGTGGAATATAACACATTCAGGAATCGTCTGGATTTACACTTTATATTAATTCAACTCACATCTGTACGCTGAATATTCTTTCACCATTTAAGCATAGATGTCCATAAACTTTAAAAACCCAATAAACTCAGCAAATAAAATAAAACTCACCCATCCGTAGGGTTATTTCAAAATATTGCTGGCCGTCACAAAAAATTGAGGTCTCACCGTTCATATTTATCATAAATCCCCGCAGGACGTGGGGTACAATCACAGCAATTGGTTAAATAGTCTTCACAATGATGGCCCGTTTTTGTAGAATGCGCATAATAATAAGAGAGGTAGTTATGATTGAACGTGAACTGGGGAACTGGAAAGATTTTATCGAAGGCATGCTTCGTAAATGACATTCAGTAAGAATTGCAAGAGCACTAAAATAAGTAAAATAACCATAGTGTGAATTAATCACACAGTAAAAAGGCGGCCGATAAAGCCGCCTTTTTTTATTTCAATCACTTACTCAGCACGTTCCTTTAGCGGGAAGCGACGACGCACCAGCACAAAGAACAGCGGAACGAAATAAATGGCCAGGATGGTGGCGGAAATCATGCCGCCCATGACTCCCGTCCCGACGGCATGCTGGCTGCTGGAGCCTGCTCCCGTACTGGTTGCCATCGGCAGTACGCCAAAGACAAACGCCAGTGACGTCATCAGGATCGGGCGCAGGCGCTGACGGCAGGCGTGCAGCGTGGCCGCCATCAGTTCGTGGCCTTTGGCATTCATCTCGTTGGCAAACTCAACGATCAGAATGGCGTTTTTCGCCGACAGCCCAATCACGGTGAGCAGACCCACCTGGAAGTAAACATCGTTCTCCAGACCGCGCATCCAGGTCGCGAGCAGGGCACCAATGACGCCAAGGGGCACGACCAGCATGACGGAGAACGGGACCGACCAGCTTTCATACAGGGCGGCAAGGCAGAGGAAGACCACCAGCAGAGAGAGTGCGTAAAGTGCGGGAGCCTGCGCCCCGGAGAGACGCTCCTGGTAAGACATGGCCGTCCACTCCAGACCAAAGCCGGCGGGCAGCTGTTGCACAAGTTTTTCCATAGTGTCCATGGCGGTACCGGTGCTGACGCCCGGCGCGGCTTCCCCGACGATTTCAACCGCAGAGTAGCCGTTATAGCGCTCCAGGCGTGGCGATCCGCTCTCCCAGTGCGAAGTCGCAAAGGCAGAGAACGGCACCATGCTGCCAGCGTTATTCCTGACAAACCAGCGGTTTATATCATCCGGCAGCATGCGGAACGGCGCGGCGGACTGGACATAGACTTTTTTCACGCGGCCGCGATCCATAAAGTCATTCACATAGCTCGAGCCCCACGCCGTTTGCAGGGTATCGTTGATATCGTTGATCGACACGCCCAGCGCCTGCGCCTTACGCTGATCGATATCCACCTGAAGCTGCGGGCTGTCATCCAGACCGTTATGGCGAACGCGGGTCAGGCCGGGATCGTTGCCCGCCAGCGCTAACAGCTTATCGCGTGCCGCCATCAGCGCCGTGTGTCCCGCACCGGCGTGATCCTGCAGCTCCATGTCAAACCCGGCGGAACTGCCAAGGCCGCTGATTGCCGGCGGGCTGCTGGCAAAGACGCGCGCCTCTTTGATGTGCGCGAAGGCTTTGGTCGCGCGTTCAATGATGGCAAATGATGTTCCCGTTCTGGTATCGCGCTCGTCCCAGTCCTTCAGGCGGACGAACATGCGGGCGACGTTCTGCCCGTTCCCGCCCGGCCCGGAACCGACGGTAGAGAAGACGGATACGACGTTATCTTTCTCTTTAGTAAAGAAATACTGCTCCACTTTCTGGACCACTTTCAGCGTCTGCTGCTGCGTTGCGCCGCTCGGCAGCTGCACCGAGGTGGTGAACATCCCCCGGTCTTCCATCGGCAGGAACGAGGTGGGCAGGTGCAGGAACAGCCACACCATCCCGCCCAGCAGCACGACGTAAACCATCATCCAGCGCAGGCTGCGGTGCAGTACACGCCCAACGGCAGATTCATATCGCGCGGCGTTGCGGTCGAACATGCGGTTAAACCAGTTGAAGAACCCTTTCTGCCCGTGATGCTCCCCTTTATGCAGCGGTTTCAGCAGGGTGGCGCACAGCGCGGGGGTGAGGATCAGCGCGACCAGCACGGAGAGCACCATCGCCGAGACGATGGTGATCGAGAACTGGCGATAAATCGCCCCGGTGGTGCCGCCAAAGAAGGCCATCGGGATAAAGACAGCCGACAGTACCATCGCGATACCGACTAGCGCCCCCTGAATTTGACCCATGGATTTACGCGTCGCCTGGCGCGGAGAGAGCCCTTCTTCGCTCATGATGCGCTCGACGTTTTCAACCACGACGATGGCATCATCCACCAGCAGGCCGATTGCCAGCACCATCGCAAACATCGTCAGGGTATTAATGCTATACCCGAACGCGTAAAGCACCGCAAAGGTCCCAAGCAGCACCACGGGGACTGCAATGGTGGGGATCAGCGTCGCGCGGAAATTTTGCAGGAACAGGTACATGACCAGGAACACCAGCGCGATGGCTTCCAGCAGGGTCTTCACCACGTCCTCAATGGAGGCTTTAACGAAGGAGGTGGTTTCATAGGCGACTTTGTACTCCAGCCCGTGCGGGAAATACTGTGAAAGCTCGTCCAGACGGTCTAACACCAGTTTTGCCGTCGCCATTTCGTTCGCGCCGGAGGCCAGTTTAATCCCCAAACCGGAAGCCTGATTGCCGTTAAAGCGGCTAAGGTAGTCGTATTTTTCGGCCCCCATTTCCACCGTGGCGACATCGCCCAGACGCACTTCCGACCCGTCCTGATTCACGCGCAGGGTGATATTGCGGAACTGGTCCGGCGTCTGCAGCAGGGATTGCGAATTGATGGTGGCGTTCAGGGCTTGCTTATCAACGGAAGGCGTTCCCCCCAGCTGTCCCACCGCAATCTGGGCGTTCTGGGCTTTGATGGCATTCGTTACGTCGGTCGCCGTCATCTGATAGCTGTTGAGCTTGTTGGGATCGAGCCAGATGCGCATGGAGTATTGTGAGCCGTAGGCGTCAATATCCCCGACGCCGTTAATCCGGCTGATGGGATCCTGAATATTACTGGCGACGTAGTCCGCGATGTCCTGTTTATCCATTGAGCCATCTGTCGAGACAAACGCGATGGTCAATATGTTGGTATCACCGGTTTTACGCACGGTTACGCCCTGGTTCTGCACCGCCTGGGGCAGCTTGCGCATGGCCGACTGCAGCTGGTTTTGGACCTGCTGTACGGCTTCGTCCGGATCGGTACCCGCCTTGAAGCTCAGGGTCACCGTTGCCTGTCCCGTGGCGCTACTTTGCGAGGACATGTACATCAGGTTATCCAGACCCGTCATGTTCTGCTCGATAACCTGCGTGACGGTATTTTCCAGCGTCTGTGCGGAAGCGCCGGGGTAGTTTGCTGTGACGCGCACGTTCGGCGGTGCCAGATCGGGGTATTGCTCAACGGGAAGTGAAGTAATCGCCAGGACGCCTGTCAGACACAACAGGATGGCAAGCACCCAGGCAAAAATGGGGCGATCGATAAAAAAATTCGCCATGAAAGTGTGACCTCGTTTTGCTGCACGTCATTATTGTTTATTGCCCGCATAACTTTAGCGGTAAGGCCCAGGTCAAACGTGGAGAAATAAAGGAGATAATGTAAATTATCATGCGCTTTTCCCTGCGCTTCCCTCTTTACCGTTATTTACCCGATATCGGCGTAGGCGCCGGGAACGTCACGCTGACCAGCGTGCCGCCGTTTTGCGGCTGCGAGAAGTGCAGCATCCCGCCGAGCCGTTGCGCGCGTTCGCGCATAATATTCAGACCGTAATGTCCCGGCGGCTCGCTGGCCTCGCCAATCCCAATACCGTTGTCACGAATGCTGACGCTGTGCGTCCCGTCAACTGAGGTCACGCAGCTTACGGTGATCTCGCTGGCCTGCGCGTGCTTAATGGCATTAAGCACGGCCTCGCGGACGATCTGCAGCAAATGCACCTGCTTTTGCGCATCGAGAGCCAGCGAGGACAGACGACAGTCCAGATGCAGTTTCGCCTGCGTCTGGCTCTGCAGCACGTCGAGGGACTCCTGCAGCGCCGCGGGCAAATTCGCGTGGTTCAGCGTCAGGCGGAAGGTAGTCAGCAACTCGCGCAGCTGCTGCCAGGCATTGTTCAGCTCGCGGGAGAAGTCGGTGATGATGGTCTGCGCCGGGGTATTTTCCTCGGGCACGGCGCGTTTGAGCAGCGCAAGCTGAATGCGTAGATACGACAGCACCTGCGCCAGCGAATCGTGCAGTTCGCGGGCAATGGTGGCGCGCTCTTCCATCAGGAGCAGCTGCTGGTAGTGCTTTTGCGCCTGGTTAAAGTACAGCCCGCGCCCGAGCATGGTCGCCACGCTTCTCATCAGCGGAAGGGGGACGCTGTCCGTCTCGCTTTGCCAGCGCAGCTCGCCGTAAAGGGTATCCTGCATCAGTACCGGCAGGTTTTGCAGAGGAGTGCCATGTGCCTCCGTCCCTTCACACAGCCGCCAGTCGTCGCTGGTGCGCAGTTCCAGATAATTCATCTGCGTATAGTCATGGACAATCTGCAGGATATGCCGGAAGCAGTGGCTGTCTATCTGGCCGGTATTCAGCGCCTGAGAGCACTTGAACAACATGTCGAGCTGCTGGTGGGCTTCATGCAAATGTCGCGTCTTTTCAGCGACCGAGGCTTCGAGAGAACGGTAGAGCGTATCCAGCTCGGCTGACATGTGGTTAAAGGCGCGCGAAAGCTGGCCCAGCTCGTTCGGCAGGGCGCTATCCGGCGCAGGCGTGGCAAACTCGCCGCGCTCAATGCGTTCGCTGGCCGCCACCAGGTTATTCAGCGGTAGCACCACCTGGCGGCGGATGCGTCGCAGGGTAAACAGCGTCAGCAGCAGGATCCCGAGTGCGCCAGCCAGCGAGAGCAGGGTGACCGTCTGAATTTTATGTTCAGTGTAGTGCTGCAGGGCGAGCACAAAGGCATCAATGCGGCCGACAAAATCTTCAATATTGCGTTGATACCACGCGCTGTCGCCGCGGGCGATGCGCGCATCCATCTCCTGCCAGGCCACATGCAGCTGCTGATAGCGTGCTTTCACATTGTCCGGGACGTACCAGCGGTTCAGCTTATGCAGGGCAGGCGCGCCGAGCGTCTGTTGCCAGCTCTCGCGATGTGCCGCAAGAGAAGGGCTGTTGCGCTGCATCTCGTAACCCATGCGATAGCTCTGCATGCGCAGCGAACCGGCGATATTGATGGCTTCGGCATCACGCTGGCTGCTTGCCAGCGTCAGCAGCGCGACGGTGCTGGTCAGCACGGACAGGGCTATGATCGAAAAGAAAGCCCAGGCAAGGCTTCCGGAAACGGGTCGTTTAACGGTCACAGAACGGCTCTCTGAATAAAATTGATCTGCCACAGGTTCACTGGAAATAATTGGGCGCTTCAGGCATTTGAACGTTGCCCGATCGCACCGTGATGCGTAAATACCATACTCTTATAAAGAGAAAGGTTATTGAACCAAAAACAGGTGTGGTTATGAATCGTTTTATTATGGCTAACAGCCAGCAGTGCATTGGGTGTCACGCCTGCGAAGTGGCCTGCGTGATGGCGCACAACGATGAGCAGCATGTCCTGAGCGAGCGCCATTTTCATCCGCGTATCACGGTCCTGAGAGCTGGCGAGAAAAGCCGCCCCGTGACCTGTCATCATTGCGAAAACGCGCCCTGCGCGCAAAGCTGCCCGAACGGCGCCATCAGCAAATGCGATGACAGCGTACAGGTGAATCAACAAAAATGCATCGGCTGTAAGGCCTGCGTGGTGGCCTGCCCGTTTGGCACGATGGAGATTATCGTCACCCCGCTAGACAACGGCAGCGTGAAGGCTTCGGCGAATAAATGCGATCTTTGTCTGACGCGTCCACACGGCCCGGCCTGTATCGAAAATTGCCCGGCGGATGTCCTCACCCTGGCGACGCCTGCCGTGCTGGATAAGCTGGTGAAATCACGCCGACAGCGCACGGCCTGCCTGGAGGCGCAGCCCTGGCATGATTCGGAGGCCGTCGGCGTGGACGCGCCGCGTACCAAACTGCAGCAGATGCAGGCGACGGCGCCACGCGGCGAGCCCGACAAGCTGGCTGCCGCAGAACGCGTGGGCCATTTTAACGAAATTTACCTGCCGTTTCGGGCCGAACAGGCCGTTCGCGAGGCGTCGCGCTGCCTGAAATGCGGAGAGCACAGCCTTTGCGAGTGGACCTGCCCGCTGCACAACCACATTCCGCAGTGGATCGAGCGCCTCAACGCGGGAGATATCGCCGGCGCGGCCGAGCTTTCTCATCAGACCAACTGTTTACCTGAAATTACCGGCCGCGTCTGCCCGCAGGATCGATTATGCGAGGGTGCCTGCTCAATACGTGAAGAGGCAGGATCCGTGACCATCGGCAACATCGAGCGCTATATCTCCGATCGGGCGCTGGCGATGGGCTGGCGGCCGGATATGTCCGCCGTCACGCCGTCAGGTAAACGCGTCGCGATCGTCGGCGCGGGGCCTGCCGGGCTGGCGTGCGCCGACGTGCTGGCGCGCCGCGGCGTGAGCGTGACGGTCTATGACCGGCACCCGGAAATTGGCGGATTGCTGACCTTCGGCATCCCGGCGTTCAAGCTGGACAAATCGCTGCTCGCGCGGCGCAGAGAGATATTTACCGCGATGGGGATCCGCTTCGAGCTTAACTGCGAGGTGGGCCAGGACGTGTCGATGTCGCAGTTAAAGAACGATTACGACGCCCTGTTTATTGGCGTGGGAACCTATCGCTCGATGAAGGCGGGTATCCCACATGAAGACGCGCCAGGTGTCTACGACGCGCTGCCTTTCCTGGTGGGCAACACGCGCCATGTTATGGGGCTGGAGGCAACGGCCAGCGAACCATACATCGACACCCATGGCTTAAACGTGGTGGTGCTTGGTGGGGGCGATACCGCGATGGACTGCGTCCGAACTGCGTTACGCCACGGTGCGGCGAAGGTGACCTGCGCCTATCGCCGGGATGAGGCCAACATGCCGGGCTCGAAGAAAGAGGTGAAGAACGCCAGAGAAGAGGGGGCGGCGTTTGAATTTAACGTCCAGCCGGTTGAGCTGACGCTGGATCCGAACGGAAAGGTCAACGGTATCCGGATGCTGCGTACCGAGCTCGGAGAGCCGGATGCGCAGGGACGGCGGCGACCGGTTCCGGTGGCGGGCAGCGAGTTTGTGATGGCCGCGGATGCGGTCATCATGGCGTTTGGTTTTAACCCGCACGCGATGCCGTGGCTGCAGGCGCAGGGTGTCGAAACGGATGACAGGGGGCGGATCGTGGCCTCGGTCGAGAGCCGCTACCGTTACCAGACGACCAACCCGCAGATCTTCGCCGGGGGCGATGCGGTACGCGGCGCGGATCTGGTGGTAACCGCAATGGCGGAAGGGCGCCATGCCGCGCAAGGGATCCTCGACTGGCTTGGGGTTAACGCGCCAAAACATCATTAAACCTGCGGGCGACAAAGCGGGATTCACGGCGTAGTATAGGACGACTCATTGTGCTGTGGAGCCCGTATGACCCTGAAAATTGATGTTATCAAAGACAAAATTCTCTCTGAAAACTACTTTGTCCTGCGTAACATCACCTATGATCTTACACGTAGCAACGGTGAGGTTATCCGCCACAAACGCGAGGTCTACGACCGCGGCAACGGAGCGACCATTCTGCTCTATAACCGTGACAAGCAGAGCGTGGTGCTAATCCGTCAGTTCAGGGTGGCGACATGGGTTAATGGCAACCCTGATGGACGTTTGATTGAAACCTGCGCGGGCCTGCTTGATGACGATGAGCCGGAAGTTTGTATCCGCAAAGAGGCCGTGGAAGAAACCGGCTTCGAAGTGGGTGAGGTCAAAAAGGTCTTCGAGCTGTTTATGTCTCCGGGCGGCGTAACGGAAATTGTGCATTTCTTCATTGCCGAATACAGCGACGCCCAGCGCACGCACCGGGGCGGTGGCGTAGAGGATGAAGATATTGAAGTGCTGGAGCTTCCTTTTACCCGGGCGCTGGAGATGATGCGTTCAGGCGAAATCAGGGATGGTAAGGCAGTGATATTACTGCAGTATTTACAGACGACCGGGTTGATGAACGCTGCTTTCGAGCGGATGTAGTGCATTTTTCGGGTATATCTGATAAATCCGATTGAGCAACCCCGCCGGGAACACGAAGATACTGCCCAGTTAAGCGTTTTCGTTCCGGGACTGTGTCATTCATGCGCTACAGCGTCTTTTTGTTTTACCTGTTTTGTGTGCTCCTCGCACCGCAGGTGCGGGCTGCACCTGCGCAGCAAGCCTTCTCTGACTGGCAGGTAACCTGCAATAACCAGAATTTTTGCCTTGCACGCAACACGGGTGAACACCGTGGTCTGGTCATGACGCTCACCCGTAGCGCCGGGGCGAAAACGGATGCCACTCTGCGTATCGATCTTGGCGGTCTTGATACTCCCTCGATCAAAGAGCCAGAGATTGCCCCCCGGCTGCTGCTGGATAGCGTTCCTCTGAAGCTGGACAAACAGCGCTGGCAGCTCACGCCATGGCATCTGAAAACGGACGATGCGGCCACCATCACCGCCTTTCTGAAAAATATCCAGGAAGGGAAGGCCCTGACTCTGCGCGGCGGTAAGCAGGTCATTTCACTGACCGGGCTTAAGGCCGCGCTACTGTTCATTGATGCGCAGCAAAAGCGCGTCGGCAGCGAAACCGCGTGGATCAAGAAAGGTGACGATCCGCCGTTAAGCGTTCCGCCTGCACCCGCCTTAAAAAAGGTGGCGGTCGTCAATCCGACCCCGACGCCACTCTCCCACGCCGAACTGAACGACCTGCTGGACTATGGTACCGGACGGATGAACAGCAGCCAGTGCTCGCTGGATCCTAACCGCCGGGAAGTGCGCGTCACCGCGTTAACCGATGAGAAAGCGCTGCTGATCGTCAGCTGCGAGGCGGGGGCCTATAACACGGTCGATCTGGCGTGGCTGGTATCACGTAAAAAACCGTTCACCGCACGCAGCGTCAGGCTTCGTCTGCCGTTTACGCCGTCAGGCGACGGGAGCGAAATGGAGTTGATGAACGCCAGCTTCGATGAAAAGACGCGCGAGCTGACAACGCTGGCGCTGGGGCGCGGTTTGGGCGATTGCGGAGTCCAGACGCGCTGGCGTTTTGACGGACAGCGATTCCGCCTGGTGCGCTACGCCGAGGAGCCCAGCTGTGATAACTGGAACGGGCCAGATGCCTGGCCCACGCTCTGGATCACGCGCTAGTTTTGCCCGGTAAGCGTAGCGCCACCGGGCACGCAGACAGCGCTACAGCACGCTCAACGCCTTCTCAACCACGTTCTCAACGGTAAAGCCGAAGTACGGGAACAGCTTGTCGGCGGGGGCGGACTCACCGTAGCCCCTCATGCCGACAATCGCCCCTTTCAGACCCACATATTTGTACCAGTAGTCGGCGATACCGGCTTCCACCGCCACGCGCGCTGCGACGTTTGAGGGCAGTACCGATTCGCGGTACGCCTCGTCCTGGGCATCGAAAATATCCGTAGAAGGCAGGGACACCACGCGCACAGCGTGACCTTCGGCGGTCAGTTTCTCCGCCGCTTTCACCGTGATTTCCACCTCGGAGCCGGTGGCAATCAGGATCACGTCCGGCTTGCCGCCGCTGTCCTTGAGGATGTAGCCGCCGCGGGCGATGTTTTTCACCTGCTCCGGAGTACGCTCGATCTGCGCCAGGTTCTGTCGTGACAGAATCAGTGCAGTCGGGCCGTTATGGCGTTCTACCGCCAGCTTCCAGCCCACCGCAGCTTCGACCTGATCGCAGGGACGCCACGTGCTGAAGTTCGGCGTCAGGCGCAGGCTCGCCAGCTGTTCAACCGCCTGGTGGGTGGGGCCATCTTCTCCCAGACCGATGGAGTCGTGGGTATAGACCATAATCTGCCGCGCCTTCATCAGCGCTGCCATGCGCGCCGCGTTACGGGCGTACTCGACGAACATCAGGAAGGTGGCGGTGTAGGGCACGAAGCCGCCGTGATGGGCGATGCCGTTGGCAATCGCGGTCATCCCGAACTCGCGCACGCCGTAGTGGATATAGTTCCCGGCGATATCCTCTTTCAGCGATTTCGATCCCGACCAGATGGTCAGGTTACTCGGCGCCAGATCCGCCGATCCGCCGAGCAGTTCGGGCAGAAGAGGGCCGATTGCATTCAGGGTATTTTGCGACGCCTTACGGGTGGCGATTTTCGCCGGGTTGGACTGCAGATTTTCAATCAGCGCCTGGGTTTTATCGTCCCAGTCTTCCGGCAGGCCGCCGCTCATGCGGCGGGAAAACTCGGCTGCCAGTTCAGGATGCGCTTTTTTGTAGGCGGCAAATTTATCGTTCCATGCGTGCTGCGCTTTCTCACCCTCTTCGCGGGCATCCCATGCCCGGTAGATCTCTTTCGGGATCTCAAACGGCGGATGTTTCCAGCCCAGCTTCTGCCGGGTCAGCGCCACTTCCTCCTCGCCCAGCGCCGCGCCGTGCGCCTCTTCTTTACCCGCCTTGTTCGGCGAGCCGAAGCCGATCGTGGTGCGGCAGATAATCAGGGACGGTTTGTCCTTCACGCTTTGCGCTTCCTGAATCGCTTTTTTCACCGCTTCTGGGTCGTGACCGTCGATCTCATGCACCACGTGCCAGTGGTAGGCTTCGAAGCGTTTTGCCGTGTCGTCGGTAAACCAGCCTTCGGTTTCCCCGTCGATGGAGATTCCGTTGTGATCGTAGAACCCGATCAGCTTGCCGAGCCCCAGGGTGCCCGCCAGGGAGCAGACCTCATGGGAGATCCCCTCCATCAGACAGCCGTCACCCATAAACACGTAGGTGTAGTGATCGACAATCTCGTGGTCCGGTTGGTTGAACTGTGCCGCCAGCGTGCGTTCGGCAATCGCCAGCCCGACCGCATTTGCCAGCCCCTGGCCGAGCGGCCCGGTGGTGGTCTCCACGCCTGGCGTATAGCCGATCTCCGGGTGCCCCGGGGTTTTGGAGTGCAGCTGGCGGAAGTTTTTCAGCTCCTCAAGCGGCAGATCGTAGCCGGAAAGGTGCAACAGGCTGTAGAGCAGCATTGAGGCGTGACCGTTGGAGAGAATAAAGCGGTCGCGATCGTACCAGGTGGGGTCATTGGGGTTGTGCTTCAGAAAGTCGTTCCACAGTACTTCGGCAATATCAGCCATGCCCATCGGCGCGCCGGGGTGGCCGGAATTGGCTTTCTGCACGGCATCCATGCTGAGGGCGCGGATGGCATTGGCTAGCTCTTTACGGGACATAGTTCACTCCGTGGCAAGGTTAAAGTTTGGCGGCGAGAAGATCTTCTAGTTTGCGCTGGTCGACGGCGAACTGGCGGATACCGTCCGCCAGTTTTTCCACGGCCATGGCGTCCTGGTTGTGCTCCCAGCGGAACTCCGCTTCGGTCATGGCTTTCGGTTTTGGCAGAACGGTGGAGGTCGGCACCAGCTTGCGGATCACCGTTTCTTCTTTGTCCTGTAGCTCCTGGAGCAGGTTGGGTGAAATTGTCAGGCGGTCGCAGCCTGCCAGGGCGAGGATCTGCTCGGTACGGCGGAAGCTGGCACCCATCACGATGGTTTCGTAGCGGTGCTGCTTGTAGTAGTCGTAGATATTACGTACCGATTTCACGCCCGGATCCTCATCCACCACGTACGGATCCATCGGCTGTTTCGCCTGGTACCAGTCGTAGATGCGCCCGACAAACGGCGAGACGAGGAACACGCCCGCTTCGGCACAGGCGCGCGCCTGGGCAAACGAGAACAGCAGCGTCAGGTTGCAGTGGATGCCCTCTTTTTCCAGTACCTCTGCCGCGCGGATGCCTTCCCAGGTGGAGGCGAGCTTGATCAGAATGCGTGATTTATCGATCCCCTGTTCCTCGTACAGTTCCACGAGGCGACGCGCCTTATTGATGCTCTTTTCTTTATCGAAAGAGAGGCGGGCGTCGACTTCGGTCGAGACGCGGCCCGGGATGCTTTTAAGAATTTCCGCACCAAAATTAACTGCCAGCTTGTCGCTGGCTTCGGCGACCTGCTGCTCCTGCGTCTTCCCGCGCTGTTTACCGTAGGCAATGGCGTCATCAATCAGATGACTAAAATGGGTAAGCCCGGCTGCCTTGAGCAGTAGCGAAGGGTTGGTGGTCGCGTCCTCCGGCTGATAGTGGCGAATCGACTCAATATCGCCGCTGTCTGCCACCACCGTGGTGAATTGTTTGATGCCGTCTAGCTGGTTCATAAATGATTACTCCTTGGAAATAAAAGAGTTAGATGAGTGCGTTAGTTCACACTTCTGAAAAAATCATGATGGACTTAACAAAAAAGCATAGCAGACAGGGGAGGCATTGCTTTTGAGACGGGTAACATGGCTGTTATAAATTGATAACAATTTTTAATGTGTGATGGTGAGAGTTTGGCTGCCTTCAAAGTTTAGGAGGCGGCCTGAGGCGATACTAGGCGGCACACCAGGGTGTGCATCAGGATCGCTTACGTCACCCTTTTGACCGATACGTGAAAGGATAAATAAGATGGATGAGCAGTTGAAACAGAGTGCCCTCGATTTTCACGAGTTCCCTGTCCCGGGCAAAATCCAGGTCTCCCCAACCAAGCCGCTGGCAACTCAGCGCGATCTGGCACTGGCCTATTCCCCGGGCGTAGCTGCCCCGTGTCTGGAAATCGAAAAAGACCCGCTGGCGGCCTACAAATACACCGCGCGCGGCAATCTTGTCGCCGTGATCTCTAACGGCACGGCGGTGCTGGGGCTGGGCAACATCGGCGCGCTGGCCGGTAAGCCGGTGATGGAAGGCAAGGGGGTGCTGTTCAAGAAATTCGCCGGTATCGACGTGTTCGATATCGAGGTGGATGAACTCGATCCTGACAAGTTCATTAACGTAGTGGCCGCGCTGGAGCCGACTTTCGGCGGGATCAACCTGGAAGACATCAAAGCGCCGGAATGTTTCTATATCGAGCAGAAGCTGCGCGAGCGTATGAACATTCCAGTGTTCCATGATGACCAGCACGGTACGGCCATTATCAGCACCGCTGCGATTCTGAACGGCCTGCGCGTGGTAGAGAAAAACCTCTCCGACGTGCGCATGGTGGTCTCCGGCGCCGGCGCCGCGGCCATCGCCTGTATGAACCTGCTGGTGGCGCTGGGTATGCAGAAACACAACATTGTGGTCTGCGACTCTAAGGGCGTTATTTATAAAGACCGCGAGCCGAACATGGCGGAAACCAAAGCGGCGTATGCGGTAGAAGACGACGGCAAGCGCACGCTTGAGGACGTCATTGACGGCGCGGATATCTTCCTCGGCTGCTCGGGTCCGAAGGTGCTGACCCAGGAGATGGTGAAGAAGATGGCGCGTGCGCCAATGATCCTGGCCCTGGCGAACCCTGAGCCGGAAATTCTGCCGCCGCTGGCGAAAGCGGTGCGTGAAGACGCCATCATCTGTACCGGCCGTTCGGACTACCCGAACCAGGTCAACAACGTGCTCTGCTTCCCGTTCATCTTCCGCGGCGCGCTGGACGTCGGCGCAACGGCGATCAACGAAGAGATGAAGCTTGCAGCCGTTCACGCCATCGCGGAGCTGGCCCACGCCGAGCAGAGCGAAGTGGTTGCCTCAGCCTATGGCGATCAGGATCTGAGCTTCGGCCCGGACTACATCATTCCAAAACCGTTCGACCCGCGTCTGATTGTCAAAATTGCCCCTGCGGTGGCCAAAGCGGCAATGGACTCCGGCGTGGCGACGCGTCCGATTGAAGACTTCGACGCTTACGTCGATAAGCTCACCGAGTTTGTCTATAAAACCAACCTGTTCATGAAGCCGATCTTCTCTCAGGCGCGCGCCGACGCGAAGCGCGTGGTGCTGGCGGAAGGGGAAGAGGCGCGCGTGCTGCACGCCACCCAGGAGCTGATCACCTTAGGTCTGGCGAAGCCGATCCTGATTGGTCGTCCGAGCGTGATTGAAATGCGTATCCAGAAGCTGGGCCTGCAGATTAAGCCGGGCGTCGACTTCGAGATCGTAAACAACGAATCCGATCCGCGCTTCAAAGAGTACTGGACCGAATACTACGCGATCATGAAGCGTCGGGGGATCACCCAGGAGCAGGCGCAGAAAGCCGTCATCAGCAACACGACGGTGATCGGCGCGATCATGGTCCATCGCGGCGAGGCGGATGCGCTGATCTGCGGCACCATCGGCGATTACCACGAGCACTTTAGCGTGGTGCAGGAGATCTTCGGCTATCGCGACGGCGTGCATACCGCCGGTGCGATGAACGCCCTGCTGCTGCCGAGCGGCAACACCTTTATCGCTGACACCTACGTTAACGACGATCCGAGCCCGGATGAGCTGGCGGAGATCACCGTGATGGCCGCCGAGACCGTGCGTCGCTTTGGTATCGAGCCGAAGGTGGCGCTGCTGTCGCACTCTAACTTCGGTTCGTCCAAATCTGCGGCGGCTTGCAAAATGCGTGAGACGCTGGCGCTGGTGCGCGAGCGCGCGCCGGAGCTGATGATTGACGGAGAAATGCACGGCGATGCCGCGCTCGTGGAAAGCATCCGTAATGAACGTATGCCGGACAGCCCGCTAAAGGGATCGGCTAATATCCTGATTATGCCGAACGTGGAAGCGGCGCGTATCAGCTATAACCTGCTGCGCGTCTCCAGCTCTGAAGGGGTGACCGTAGGACCGGTGCTGATGGGCGTGGCAAAACCGGTGCACGTGTTAACGCCGATTGCCTCCGTGCGTCGTATCGTGAATATGGTCGCGCTGGCGGTAGTTGAGGCGCAGACGCAGCCGCTGTAATTTTTACCCTCACCCTAACCCTCTCCCTTTGGGAGAGGGCCGGGGTGAGGGGAGGGTTACACCCAGTCCCGAACCTGAATAAACTCTTTTAAGGCAGCCTCCGGGCTGCCTTCTTTTGGCTCGTAGCAGTACTCCCAGCGCACCAGCGGCGGCATCGACATCAGAATCGACTCCGTGCGCCCGCCGGTCTGCAGGCCGAACAGCGTCCCGCGATCCCACACCAGGTTGAACTCCACGTAGCGCCCGCGGCGGTAGAGCTGGAACTCGCGCTCGCGCACGCCGTAGCTGGTGTCTTTACGGCGTTCGACGATAGGCAGGTACGCGTCGGTATAGCCTTCACCCACCGCACGCATAAAGCTGAACGCGGTATCAAAATCAGGCGTGTTGAGATCGTCAAAGAACAGTCCGCCGATGCCGCGCTGCTCGTCGCGATGCTTCAGGTAAAAGTAGTCGTCGCACCACTTTTTATATTTCGGGTAAATGTCTTCGCCAAACGGCAGGCAAAGATCCCGCGCGGTGGTGTGCCAGTGCACGGCATCCTCTTCGAAGCCGTAGTAGGGCGTCATGTCGAAACCGCCGCCAAACCACCAGACCGGATCGGCCCCCGGCTTTTCCGCAATGAAAAAGCGCACGTTGGCGTGGCTGGTTGGCACGAACGGGTTGTGCGGGTGCACCACCAGCGAGACGCCCATCGCTTCGAAGCTGCGGCCCGCGAGTTCGGGACGATGTGCCGTCGCAGACGCGGGCATGGCGTCACCGTGAACGTGGGAAAAATTCACGCCAGCCTGTTCGAAGATGCCGCCGTTACGCAGCACGCGGCTGCGCCCGCCGCCGCCGGCCTCGCGCTGCCAGGTATCTTCCTGAAATTCTCCGCAGTCTGCGGCGGCCAGTTTCTGGCAAATCTCATCCTGCAGCTTCAGCAGGAAAGTTTTGACCAGTTGTGCATCGGGTTTCATCAACGTTTCCTGGAGTGCGCTTTTTGGTTATCGAACCAGTTGAAATAACTGATAATGCCAGAGGCGATAGCGTTGGCGATCTTCTGACGAAATGCCGTGGTGCCAAGGAGTCGCTCCTCTTCCGGGTTGGTGATGAAGGAGGTTTCCACCAGCACGGACGGGATGGACGGTGATTTCAGGACCACGAACGCCGCCTGCTCGGTGCCTTTGCTGTGCAGGCGATGCACCGGCTTAATCTTCTTCAGGATGTGCGAGCCAAGCGTCAGGCTGTTTTTGATCGTATCCGTCTGCACGAGGTCGAACAGCACCTGCTGTAGCAGGTGGTCTTTGTCGGTGGCTTTTTTCCCGGCGACTTCATCCGCCCGGTTTTCGCGGTCGGAGAGGTATTTCGCCATGGCGCTACTGGCGCCGCGGTTGGAAAGCGCAAACACCGAGGCACCTGCCGCAGAAGGGTTGGTAAAGCCGTCCGCGTGAATCGACATAAACAGATCCGCACCGTGCTGGTGGGCGATCTCTACGCGGTCATACAGCGGAATAAAGGTATCGCCAGAGCGCGTCAGACGGGCGTCAATGCCGTTACTGCGTAAAATCGTCCGCACATTTTTTGCAATCGCCAGCACGACGTGTTTTTCTTTCGACCCGTTTTTGCCGATGGCGCCGGTATCAATGCCGCCGTGCCCAGGGTCGAGCATCACCAGACGCTTCGCGCCCGGCTTTTTGCTTTTCGGTTTGCTGTGTCCGTTACTGGTTTTAAGCGTGCTCTCGTCTTTCGCCTGAGCCTGCTTTGCGATACCCGTTAACGTTAAGGCCGCCAGCCCCGCTTTGAGAACCTGACGACGCGATGTGAGTGCTTTTAATGGTTTGAATGTGCTCATGCGGCCTGAATACTAAAAAATGGGGTCCTGGTGTTATATCGTATCGTGTTTCCCGTTACGACAGTCCATGTTGAGAATTGTTTTACTTTTCATTTCAATACGTGACAAAGTGACATTATGCCAAATTTTGGCGAGATTTTCCCCGGTTATTGGCTAAAGGCGAGCTTCGCGCCATAATCACTGTTTTTAAACCCGAAAAGGCGGTTAATACCATGGAGATACGCGTTTTTCGCCAGGAAGATTTCGAAGAGGTGATTACCCTTTGGGAGCGCTGCGATCTGCTGCGTCCGTGGAACGATCCGGAAATGGATATCGAACGTAAGGTGAATCACGACGTCAGTCTGTTCCTGGTCGCGGAAGTCAACGGTGAGGTTGTGGGGACGGTAATGGGCGGTTACGACGGCCACCGCGGCTCGGCCTATTATCTGGGCGTCCACCCGGAATACCGTGGTCGCGGCATTGCCAATGCGCTGCTTAACCGGCTCGAGAAGAAGCTGATCGCCCGCGGCTGCCCGAAAATCCAGATTATGGTGCGGGAAGATAACGATGTGGTGCTGGGAATGTATGAGCGTCTGGGCTACGAGCATTCTGACGTGCTGAATCTGGGAAAGCGTCTGATCGAAGATGAAGAGTACTGAGATCCATCCGGCAGACTATGACGCGCAGGGCCGCGTCAGGCTGCCCTTTTTATTCTGGTGCGTTCTGCTGCTCCAGGCCAGAACCTGGGTTCTGTTTGTGATGGCCGCCGCGTCGCGCGGGCAGGGCGATACGCTGCTGAATCTTTTTTATCCCGATCACGATGCTTTCTGGCTCGGCTTACTGCCGGGCGTACCGGCGGTGGTGGCTTTTTTGTGCAGCGGACGACGGCACCTGATCCCTCGTTTTTGGCGCACGCTTCGCTGGCTGCTAATCCTTGCCCAGACTGCGCTGCTCTTATGGCAGCCGGTTCTCTGGTGGTACGGTGAACCGCTGACGGGCACCGGCGTTGCGCTGGTGGTGGCCGATATTGTGGCGCTGCTGTGGCTGATGACCAACCCGCGTCTTCGCGCCTGTTTTGCGCCTCAGGATGATTAATCCGGCACTTTTTGCCGATGTCGCACTCCAACAAGCGTTGATTTAACAAGTAAGGACGTTTTAATGAAATCGCTGCGTTTACTCTTATGCGCTCTCCCGCTGGCATTGACCGGCTGTTCGACGCTCTCCTCCATTAACTGGTCCGCTGCGTATCCGTGGAACTGGTTTGGCTCATCAACGGAAGTAACCGAGCAGGGCGTGGGGAAAATTACCGCCGCGACGGCGCTGGATCAGAATGCTATCCAGGATGCGCTCAGCAGTGATTACCGCCTGCGCAGCGGCATGAAAACGGAGAATGGCAATATTGTTCGCTACTACGAGGCGCTGAAGGGCGACAAGCTGGCGCTGGTGATTAACGGTGATAAAGGCACGGTCAACCGAATTGCCGTGATGGATGAAGATATTCCGACGGCGAGCGGTGTGAAGGTGGGGACCCCGTTTAGCGATCTTTATAAGCAGGCCTTTGGCAACTGCGCCAGCGTGCCGTCTGACGACAAGGTTGCGGTGGAATGTAAGGCTGAAGGCAGCCAGCACATCAGCTATGTCTTCACCGGCACCTGGAGCGGCCCGGAAGGACTGATGCCGTCTGACGACACGCTTAAGAGCTGGAAAGTGAGCAAAATACTCTGGAAGCAGTAATTTGCGCCTGAGCAAACCGCCTCGCTGAAATCCGGGTATAATACCCGCCATCAATGCCACGCTGACGTGGCATCTTTATTTCAGGAGGAGCGATGTCTCAGGTTCAGAGTGGCATTTTGCCAGAACATTGCCGCGCGGCGATTTGGATTGAAGCCAATGTTAAAGGGGACGTGGATGCCCTGCGTGCGGCCAGCAAAGCGTTTATTGATAAACTGGCGACCTTCCAGGCCAAATTCCCGGAAGCACACCTCGGCGCCGTTGTCGCCTTTGGCAATAACGTCTGGCGTCAGCTGAGCGGTGGCGAAGGGGCGGAAGAGCTGAAAGACTTCATCCCATACGGCAAAGGTCTGGCTCCGGCAACCCAATACGACGTGCTGATCCACATTCTCTCCCTGCGTCACGACGTGAACTTTTCCGTTGCCCAGGCGGCGGTAGCGGCTTTTGGCGACAGCATTGATGTGCAGGAAGAGGTTCACGGCTTCCGCTGGGTCGAAGAGCGCGATCTGAGCGGCTTCGTCGACGGTACCGAAAACCCGGCGGGGGAAGAGACGCGTCGTGAGGTGGCGGTGATTAAAGACGGCGTGGACGCGGGCGGCAGCTACGTGTTCGTGCAGCGCTGGGAGCACAACCTCAAGCAGCTTAACCGCATGAGCGTGCACGACCAGGAGATGATGATTGGCCGTACGAAAGAGGCTAACGAAGAGATTGACGGCGACGACCGTCCCGTTACCTCGCACCTGACCCGCGTTGACCTCAAAGAAGACGGCAAAGGGCTGAAGATTGTCCGCCAGAGCCTGCCGTACGGTACTGCAAGCGGAACGCACGGCCTTTACTTCTGCGCCTACTGCGCGCGCCTGTATAACATCGAGCAGCAGCTGCTGAGCATGTTCGGTGATACCGACGGCAAGCGCGACGCCATGCTCCGCTTCACCAAACCGGTGACCGGCGGCTACTACTTTGCGCCGTCCGTTGAGCGTTTGCTAGCGCTGTAATGGCATTTCTCCCTCTCCCTGCGGGAGAGGGCCGGGGTGAGGGCACCAAGCCTCACCCTTATTCCCTTTTCTGCTTCTAAATCACCAAACGGTATATAAAACCGTTACTCCTTTCATCCCCGTTATAAATATTATGACTATAAGATAGTCATCACATTTATAAGGGTGCGCAATGGCCGTTACTGTACTGAAAAAAGGAACTCTGGCGCTGGCAGGTTTACTGCTGGTGGCACAGGCGCAGGCGACTGAACTGTTGAACAGTTCGTATGATGTCTCCCGCGAGCTGTTTGCCGCCCTTAATCCACCGTTTGAACAGCAGTGGGCGAAAGACAATAACGGCGACAAGCTGACCATCAAGCAGTCCCACGCCGGCTCGTCCAAGCAGGCGCTGGCGATTTTGCAGGGCCTGAAAGCGGATGTGGTGACTTACAACCAGGTGACTGACGTGCAGATCCTGCACGACAAAGGCAACCTCATCCCGGCGGACTGGCAGAGCCGTCTGCCGAACAACAGCTCCCCGTTCTATTCCACCATGGGCTTCCTGGTGCGTAAGGGCAACCCGAAGAATATCCACGACTGGAGCGATCTGGTGCGTTCCGACGTGAAGCTGATTTTCCCGAACCCAAAAACCTCCGGTAACGCGCGTTATACCTATTTAGCCGCGTGGGGCGCGGCGGACAAGGCTGACGGTAACGATAAAGCCAAAACCGAGCAGTTCATGACCCAGTTCCTGAAAAACGTCGAAGTGTTTGATACCGGCGGCCGCGGGGCGACAACGACCTTCGCGGAGCGCGGTCTCGGCGACGTGCTGATCAGCTTTGAATCGGAAGTGAATAACATCCGCAAACAGTATGAAGCGCAGGGCTTTGAGGTGGTTATCCCGAAAACCAACATTCTGGCCGAGTTCCCGGTCGCATGGGTGGATAAAAACGTGCAGGCGAACGGTACCGAGAAAGCGGCAAAAGCCTATCTCAACTACCTGTACAGCCCTCAGGCGCAGACCATCATTACCGATTACTACTACCGCGTAAACAACCCGGACGTGATGAACAAGCTGAAAGATAAGTTCCCGCAGACCGCGCTGTTCCGCGTGGAAGAACATTTTGGCTCCTGGCCTGATGTGATGAAAACGCATTTTGCCAGCGGCGGTGAGTTAGACAAACTGCTGGCGGCGGGGCATAAGTAATGTTTGCAGTTTCGACAAAACGCGTCCTGCCGGGCTTTACCTTAAGCCTCGGGACCAGCCTGCTGTTCGTCTGCCTGATCCTGCTGTTGCCGCTCAGCGCGCTGGTGATGCAGCTTGCTCAGATGAGCTGGGCGCAGTACTGGGACGTGGTCACCAACCCGCAGGTGGTGGCGGCCTATAAGGTGACGCTGCTGTCGGCGTTTGTCGCCTCCATTTTTAACGGCGTGTTTGGCCTGCTGATGGCGTGGATCCTGACCCGCTATCGCTTCCCGGGCCGCACGCTGCTTGACGCCCTGATGGATCTGCCGTTTGCGCTGCCGACGGCGGTGGCGGGCTTAACCCTCGCGTCGCTCTTCTCTGTAAACGGGCTGTACGGCGAGTGGCTGGCGAAATTTGATATCAAAGTAACCTACACCTGGCTCGGTATCGCGGTGGCGATGGCCTTCACCAGCATCCCGTTTGTGGTACGTACCGTGCAGCCGGTGCTGGAAGAGTTGGGTCCGGAATACGAAGAAGCGGCGGAAACACTGGGCGCCACGCGCTGGCAGAGCTTCCGCAAGGTGGTGCTGCCGGAGCTCTCTCCAGCGCTGATGGCAGGTGTTGCGCTGTCGTTTACCCGCAGCCTCGGTGAGTTCGGCGCGGTGATTTTTATCGCCGGGAACATCGCCTGGAAAACGGAAGTGACCTCGCTGATGATTTTCATCCGCCTGCAGGAGTTTGATTATCCGGCGGCGAGCGCGATTGCTTCGGTGATCCTCGCCGCCTCGCTGCTGCTGCTGTACTCGATTAACACTCTGCAAAGTCGCTTTGGTCGACGTGTGGTAGGTCACTGATGGCGGAAGTTACGCAATTGAAGCGATACGATGCGCCCCGCATCAACTGGGGTAAATGGTTTCTGATTGGGGCGGGCGTGCTGGTTTCCGCCCTCATTCTCGTCGTTCCGACGATTTATATTTTCGTTCAGGCGTTCAGCAAGGGTCTGATGCCCGCGCTGGAAAACCTGGCGAACCCGGATATGCTCCACGCCATTTGGCTGACCGTGCTGATTGCCCTGATCACCGTCCCGGTGAACCTGGTGTTCGGTACCCTGCTGGCGTGGCTGGTGACGCGTTTTAACTTCCCGGGACGTCAGCTGCTGCTGACCCTGCTGGATATTCCGTTTGCCGTGTCGCCGGTGGTAGCGGGCCTGGTGTACCTGCTCTTTTATGGCTCCAACGGCCCACTGGGCGGCTGGCTGGATGCGCATAACCTGCAGATCATGTTCGCCTGGCCGGGCATGGTGCTGGTCACCATCTTCGTGACATGTCCATTTGTAGTGCGCGAACTGGTGCCAGTGATGCTAAGCCAGGGGAGCAACGAAGACGAAGCGGCGGTGCTGCTGGGGGCTTCGGGCTGGCAAATGTTCCGCCGCGTGACGCTGCCGAACATCCGCTGGGCGCTGCTTTACGGCGTGGTGCTGACCAACGCCCGCGCGATTGGCGAGTTCGGTGCCGTTTCCGTTGTTTCCGGCTCCATTCGCGGTGAAACCCTGTCGCTGCCGCTGCAGATTGAACTGCTGCAGCAGGACTACAACACCATCGGCTCGTTTACTGCCGCAGCGTTGCTGACGCTGATGGCCATTTTGACCCTGTTTTTGAAGAGTGTGGTGCAGTGGCGTTTAGAAAATCAGGAAAAACGTCAGCATCAGGAGGGAAATCATGAGCATTGAGATTGCCAATATTAAGAAGTCTTTTGGTCGCACCCAGGTGCTGAATGATATCTCGCTGGATATCCCTTCCGGACAAATGGTGGCGCTGCTGGGGCCGTCCGGCTCGGGCAAAACCACGCTGCTGCGCATTATCGCCGGGCTTGAGCATCAGACCAGCGGACACATCCGCTTCCACGGCACCGACGTGAGCCGCCTGCACGCCCGCGATCGTAAAGTGGGTTTTGTGTTCCAGCATTACGCCCTGTTCCGCCACATGACCGTATTTGACAACATCGCGTTTGGGCTTACCGTGCTGCCGCGTCGCGAGCGCCCGGATGCGGCAACCATTAAGGCTAAGGTGACCAAACTGCTGGAGATGGTGCAGCTGGCTCACCTGGCGGATCGTTTCCCGGCCCAGCTGTCCGGCGGGCAGAAACAGCGCGTAGCGCTGGCTCGCGCGCTGGCCGTTGAACCGCAAATTCTGCTGCTGGATGAGCCCTTCGGCGCGCTGGATGCGCAGGTGCGTAAAGAGCTGCGCCGCTGGCTGCGTCAGCTCCATGAAGAGCTGAAATTCACCAGCGTCTTCGTGACCCACGATCAGGAAGAGGCGATGGAAGTTGCGGATCGCGTGGTGGTCATGAGCCAGGGCAACATTGAGCAGGTTGACGAACCGGAGCAGCTCTGGCGTGAACCGGCGACCCGCTTCGTGCTGGAGTTTATGGGCGAGGTGAACCGTCTGCAGGGCACTATTCGCGGCGGTCAGTTCCACGTGGGCGCGCACCGCTGGCCGCTGGGCTATACCTCCGCGCACCAGGGCCCGGTCGATCTGTTCCTGCGTCCGTGGGAAGTGGACGTGAGCCGCCGAACCAGCCTGGATTCACCGCTGCCGGTGCAGGTGCTGGAAGCGAGCCCTAAAGGTCACTACACCCAACTGGTGGTACAGCCGCTGGGCTGGTATACCGAGCCGCTGACCGTGGTCATGCGCGACGACGTCCCGCCGCACCGGGGGGAGCGCCTGTTTGTCGGGCTGCAGCATGCCCGGATTTATCACGGGAAGGAGCGCATCGAGACGCGCGAGGATATTGCTCTGGCGGAGTCAGCCTGATAGGTTATTAGGATGTTTATCGCCCGGTGGCGCTGCGCTTACCGGGCCTACAGTTATCACTGCGTCTTGTAGGCCGGGTAAGCGAAACGCCACCCGGCTTTTTTATTGAGTAAAAAACGTGAATACACTCGAACACACCATCGGCAACACCCCTCTGGTCAAACTTCAGCGCATGGGGCCGGCTAACGGCAGCGAAATCTGGGTCAAACTCGAAGGCAATAACCCGGCGGGGTCGGTAAAAGATCGTGCCGCGCTGTCGATGATTGTCCAGGCTGAAAAACGCGGAGAAATTAAGCCGGGAGACGTGCTGATTGAAGCCACCAGCGGCAACACCGGTATCGCCCTGGCGATGATTGCGGCGCTGAAAGGCTACCGCATGAAGCTGCTGATGCCGGACAACATGAGCCAGGAGCGCCGCGCCGCGATGCGTGCCTATGGGGCCGAGCTGATTCTGGTGACCAAAGAGCAGGGGATGGAAGGCGCGCGCGACCTGGCGTTACAAATGGCCGAGCGCGGCGAAGGTAAACTGCTCGATCAGTTTAATAACCCGGACAACCCGTACGCGCACTACACCACAACCGGCCCGGAAATCTGGCAGCAAACCGACGGGCGAATCACCCATTTTGTCTCCAGCATGGGCACCACCGGCACCATTACCGGCGTATCGCGTTTTCTGCGCGAGCAGGATAAAGCCGTCACCATTGTGGGCCTTCAGCCGGAAGAGGGGAGCAGCATTCCGGGCATTCGCCGCTGGCCGGCGGAGTATATGCCCGGCATCTTTAATGCAAAGCTTGTTGACCAGGTGCTGGATCTTCACCAGCGCGAGGCGGAAAATACCATGCGTGAGCTTGCCGTGCGCGAAGGTATCTTCTGCGGAGTCAGCTCGGGCGGCGCGGTAGCGGGTGCGATTCGGGTAGCGCAGGCAAACCCGGGCGCGGTGGTGGTGGCGATTATTTGCGATCGCGGCGATCGCTATCTTTCTACCGGCGTCTTTGGTGAAGAGAGTTATTCGCAGGGGGCGGGGATTTAAGCGTCATGGAGATGATTCTATTCCGGGATAATACCCGGGCGCAGCAAACTGATATTGTCGCGGTACAGTCGCAGGTGGTGTACGGGAGCGTGGGTAACAGCATTGCGGTGCCTAATATTCGAACCCACAGGCTGAACGTCACCGCCGTGCCAACGGTACTGTTCAGCAACACGCCACACTATGACACCTTCTATGGTGGCGTGATCCCCGATGAGTGGTTCAGCGGCTACCTGAAGGCGCTGGAAGAGCGCGAGATCCTGCGCGAGCTTAAGGCGGTTACCACAGGCTATATGGGCAGTGCCAGCCAAATAGTCCTGCTGGCGCAGTGGCTGAAGGCGGTCAAAGCTCAGCATCCTGATCTGCTGGTGCTGGTCGACCCAGTTATCGGCGATATCGACAGCGGGATGTACGTGAAGCCGGATATCCCGCAGGCGTATCGGGAGCACCTGCTGCCGCTGGCGCAGGGGATTACGCCAAACGTCTACGAGCTGGAAGTGTTAAGCGGCAAGCCGTGCCGCACGCCGGAAAGCGCCATCGCGGCGGCACAGGGACTGCTTTCAGACAGCCTGAAATGGGTGGCGATCACCAGCGCGCCGGTCGCTGACGACCCGCAAAATATCCACGTGGTGCTGGTGACGAATGAGGGCGTGACCGTCAGCGCGCACCCGCGCGTAGAAACCGATCTGAAAGGGACGGGCGACCTGTTCTGTTCAGAGCTGGTGAGCGGCATTGTTGAGGGGAAAACCGTTGCCGATGCCATTCGCATGGCCGGCGATCGGGTGACTGACGTGATGCTTTATACCCAGTCGAAAGGCTACGATGAGCTTATCCTCCCGGCATAAACAAAAATGGCGCCCGAAGGCGCCATTTTTCTGTGCGGCAAGAATTACTTCTTGATGCGGATAACCGGGGTTTCACCCACGGTGACGCTGCCAGACAGTTTGATCAGTTCTTTGATTTCATCCATGTTGGAGATAACAACCGGCGTCAGGGTAGACTTGGCTTTTTCTTCCAGCAGTGGCAGATCGAATTCAATCACCGGGTCGCCAACTTTAACACGCTGGCCTTCTTCCGCGATACGTTTGAAGCCTTCGCCTTTCAGTTCAACGGTGTCGATACCGAAGTGAACGAACAGTTCGATACCGCTATCAGATTCGATAGAGAACGCATGGTTGGTTTCAAAAATTTTACCGATGGTGCCGTCAACTGGAGCAACCATTTTGTTGCCAGTTGGTTTGATAGCAATGCCATCACCAACGATTTTCTCAGCAAACACTACATCCGGCACGTCTTCGATGTTGACGATCTCGCCGGAGAGCGGAGCAACAATCTCAATAGTTCCGGAGTCTTTCTTATCATCAGAAACCAGAGATTTCAGTTTATCGAACAAACCCATGATCTTCTCCTAAGCAGTAATTTGGGCCGCATCTCGTGGATTAGCAGATTGTTTTTTCTTCAATGAACTTGTTAACCAGCGTCATTAACTCGTCCGTTGTCGGTTGAGCAAGAGCCTGCTCTGCTAACACCTTCGCATCTTCGAAGTTCGTGTTACGGATAATCTTCTTAATGCGCGGGATGGAAATGGCGCTCATAGAGAATTCGTCCAGACCCATACCCAGCAACAGAAGTGTAGCACGTTCGTCGCCTGCAAGCTCACCACACATGCCAGTCCATTTACCTTCTGCATGAGAAGCATCAATAACTTGCTTGATCAAGTTCAGTACGGACGGTGACATTGGCTGGTAGAGATGTGAAATCATATCATTACCACGGTCAACTGCCAGGGTGTACTGCGTTAAATCATTGGTGCCGATACTAAAGAAATCAACTTCTTTGGCTAAATGACGCGCAATAGTCGCCGCCGCAGGTGTTTCCACCATTACGCCGATCTCGATTGACTCGTCAAACGCTTTACCTTCGTCGCGCAGTTCCTGCTTGTAAATTTCGATCTCTTTCTTCAGTGCACGCACTTCTTCAACAGAGATGATCATCGGGAACATGATGCGCAGTTTACCGAAAGCAGAGGCACGCAGGATCGCGCGAACCTGGTCACGCAGGATCTCTTTACGATCCATCGCGATACGAATCGCACGCCAGCCCAGGAACGGGTTCTCTTCTTTCGGGAAGTTCATGTACGGCAGCTCTTTATCGCCACCAATGTCCATAGTACGGACGATAACCGCCTGAGAGCCACACGCTTCAGCCACGGCTTTATAGGCAGCAAACTGCTCTTCTTCCGTTGGCAGCGCGTCGCGGTCCATGAACAGGAATTCTGTACGATAGAGACCTACGCCTTCCGCACCGTTGCGCTCAGCGCCATCAACGTCGCGAACGGTACCGATGTTTGCGCATACTTCTACCTGATGGCCGTCAAGGGTGATGGCTGGCAGGTCTTTCAGCTTAGCGAGTTCCGCTTTTTCAGTCGCAACCTGCTCCTGAACCGCGCGCAGTTTATCGATCTCTTCATTAGTTGGGTTGACGTAAACCAGATTGTTTACGGCATCCAGAATCAGATAGTCGCCGTTTTTCACCTGAGAGGTGACGCTACCGGTACCCACGATGGCAGGCAGTTCCAGAGAGCGCGCCATGATAGAGGTGTGGGAGGTACGGCCACCCGCGTCGGTGATGAAACCGAGGACCTTTTTCAGGTTCAGCTGTGCGGTTTCAGACGGGGTGAGGTCCGCGGCAACCAGGATCACTTCATCCTGAATTGCGCTCAGGTCGATAATGGCCAGACCCAGGATGTTGCGCAGCAGGCGCTTACCGATGTCACGTACGTCAGCCGCACGCTCTTTCAGGTATTCATCATCCAGTTCTTCCAGGGCAGTTGCCTGACCTTCGATAACTTCATGCGCAGCCGCGTCGGCCGTCATGCCTTTATCTTTAATCAGGGCTATGATTTCCTGCTCCAGCTCCTCATCTTCGAGCAGCATGATGTGCCCTTCGAAGATGGCTTCTTTTTCTTCACCGAAAGTTTCGCCAGCTTTAGTTTTGATTGCTTCCAGTTGCGCAGATGCCTTGGCACGACCGCTCAGAAAACGTTCAACTTCCTGATCAACCTTGTCGGCAGAAATTTTTTTCCGGTCGATGACGATCTCGTCTTCTTTCAGCAGCAGTGCTTTGCCGAAAGCGATACCCGGGGATGCTAAAATGCCTGAAATCATAACCCTACCTTACTTGTGACTGATATTTAAAAGAACCCGGAAACTTACTCGAGCTCAGCCATCAGTTTTACCAGATGCTCAACTGCTTTCTGCTCGTCTTCACCTTCCGCAGAGATGGTGACAACGGTGCCCTGAGTCAGGCCCAGAGTCTGCAGTTTGAACAGGCTTTTTGCGCTCGCGCTTTTGCCGTTGGAAGTCACAGTGATTTCAGAAGAAAAGCCTTTTGCTTCTTTAACAAACTGAGCAGCAGGGCGGGTGTGCAGACCGTTCGGAGCGGTAATGGTAACTTCTTGCTGGAACATTGTATTTCCCCAACTTATAGGTTTAGTGTTGTGGAACTAAAGTCTAGCCTGGCGACTGAACTTTAGCCTGTATTGTTAGCGCTGACGTTTCGATCGTCATTAAACATTATGCAGCGAAAGCAAGACTTGAACCAAATCATAAAATCGATTCAGCAAGGCTATTTCATTCACCGATTAATTTCACGCATCAAAATAATTGCTGGTTTAAATACCAGACCCAACGGGGTGAAGCAATGCCAGGAGGGGCAAAAGTTTGAAGCAGGCCACAAAAAAGCACCTGGAAAGGTGCTTTTTTACGCGTTATTAACATGCTGGCACTACTGTTGCAGCTCTTTTTCGGTAAACAGATCGGCAAACAGTGCGGTGCTCAAGTAACGCTCACCCGAGGACGGAAGGATAACCACAATATTCTTATTGGTAAAGGCTTCGTCTTCCTGCAGCTTGAGCGCTGCCGCAACGGCCGCACCGGAAGAGATACCCGCCAGAATGCCTTCTTCATCCATCAGGCGACGCGCGGTAGAGATGGCCTCTTCGTTAGTGATGGTGACCACTTTATCGATCAGCTTCAGATCCAGGTTGCCCGGAATGAAGCCTGCGCCAATACCCTGGATTTTATGCGGGCCTGGTTTGAGCTCTTCACCGGCCAGGGCCTGGGTGATAACCGGTGAGTCAGTCGGCTCAACGGCAACGGTGATCAGGTCTTTTTTACCCTTTGTGCCTTTAATATAGCGTGACACGCCGGTCAGCGTACCGCCGGTACCCACGCCGGAGATAAAGACGTCAACCTGGCCGTCGGTATCTTCCCAGATTTCCGGACCGGTGGTCTTCTCGTGAATTTCCGGGTTTGCCGGGTTGCTGAACTGCTGCAGCAGCAGATATTTCGCCGGATCGCTGGCTACAATCTCTTCGGCTTTCTGAATGGCGCCCTTCATGCCCTTCGCGCCTTCGGTCAGAACCAGGTTCGCGCCCAGCGCTTTAAGCAGCTTACGACGCTCGATGCTCATCGTTTCTGGCATAGTCAGCGTCAGCTTGTAGCCGCGCGCAGCAGCAACATAGGCCAGAGCAATACCGGTGTTGCCGCTGGTCGGTTCCACCAGCTCAACGCCAGGCTTCAGCACGCCACGTTTTTCAGCATCCCAAATCATGTTTGCACCGATACGGCATTTAACGCTGAAGCTCGGGTTACGTGATTCGACCTTCGCCAGGATGCGTCCATTACCGATACGGTTCAGTCGAACCAGGGGCGTATGACCGATAGTCAGCGAGTTGTCTTCATAAATCTTACTCATGGCCTGTCCTTAACTGTATGAAATTGGGATACCGACCCAGCATACCTGTTGAGCAGGTAGGGGGAAGTAAGGAATTCGCATATCTATATACTGCAAGGAAATAATGGGGATCAGTATGGAATAAGGGGCGGCATAAGCCACCCCTGCTTTACACATTTTTTCATTATTTCCATAACGCGTGCTTAGCACGGTAGCAGTCGACCCACATCGCCGTCGCGCCGCAAACGGCGACGGGCATAATGAACAGATTAAGGAAGGGAATCATGGTGAACAGGCTGGTCAGTGCGCCAAACTGCATATTGGCGACCTTCTGGCTGCGCAGGGCGGTGCGCATCTCTTTAAACGGTACCTTGTGGTTATCGAAAGGATAGTCGCAGTACTGAATGGCCAGCATCCAGGCGCTGAACAGGAACCACAGCACCGGTGCCACGGTCTGGCCAATGCCTGGCACAAAATAGAGGATAAGCAGCACGAGCGCGCGGGGCAGGTACCAGGCAAACTTCTGCCATTCGCGCTTCATAATGCGAGGGAGGTCTTTCATGATTCCCCATATCCCTGTGTCCGGCGGCGTCGCACCGGTAAGCCGCGCTTCCAGCTGTTCCGCCAGCAGACCGTTAAACGGTGCGGCTATCCAGTTTGCAATTGTCGAGAAGAAGTAGCCAAACACCAGCAGCACGGAGATCACCGCCACCGGCCAGAGCAGGTAGTTAAGCCACTGCAGCCAGTCCGGCACGTAACTCATCAGCGACGGGATCCAGCTCTCCAGCTTTGTAAACAGCCACCAGAACGCGCCGCCCATAAGAATAATGTTGATCAATAGCGGCAGAATGACGAAGCGTCGAATCCCCGGCAGGGAGACCAGTTTCCAGCCCTGAGAAAAATACCAGACGCCGCTGCGCGGGGGGGAAGAAGATGTTGAAACCATAGCCAGGCTGTACTCCTTTTTACACAACCAGTGGAATTGCACGCCTATATTATCCACTTACGGAGCAATGACCAGTTCGGAAATGTTCGAAAAACCAGCAAAAAGCACGATTTCCTTCATCTTTATGCTGTGAATGCTCTGCACACACTTGCACTTGACGTAAACGGCAAATACTCTTAGTGAGTAAATGTTTGCCGTGGTGGCAAGGTGTTAGAACAACAGAGAATATAATGATGCAGGATTTGCGTCTGATATTAATCATTGTTGGCGCGATCGCCATAATCGCTTTACTGGTACATGGTTTCTGGACCAGCCGTAAAGAGCGTTCATCGATGTTTCGCGATCGCCCACTGAAGCGCATGAAGTCCAGTCGTGACGACGATGACAGTGAAGATGACATCGACGGCAGCGATGACGACGGCGTGGGTGAAGTTCGTGTTCATCGGGTCAATACTGCGCCCGGCGCAGGCCATGGGGAGCATGAAGCGCCTCGTCCTTCGCAGCACCAGTATCAACCGCCGTATGCTTCTGCACAGCCGCGCCAGCCAGCGCCGCAGCCTGTGGAAGAGCCGGTGCGCCAGCCGCCGCAACAGCCTGTTTATCAGCAGCCTGCTGCGCCACAGCCGGTTCAACATCAACCGGTACAGCAACCGGTTCAGCAGCCCGTGCAGCAACAACCTGCTCAGCCGGTACAACAACCGCAGCAGCCTGTTCACGTACAGCCTGCGCCTCAGCCTGCTCCGGCCCCGCACGTTGAGCCTGAGCCCGTTGTAGAGCCAGAGCCGGTTGTTGAAAAACCGCAGCGTAAAGAAGCGGTGATCATCATGAACGTGGCCGCGCATCACGGTAGCCATCTCAATGGCGATGTGCTGCTTAACAGTATTCAACAGGCAGGCTTCAAGTTTGGCGATATGAATATTTTCCATCGCCACCTGAGCCCTGACGGTAGCGGTCCGGCGCTGTTTAGCCTGGCCAACATGGTTAACCCTGGCACCTTCGATCCGGAAATGACCGGTGATTTCGTGACCCCGGGCGTCACTATCTTTATGCAGGTGCCGTCCTACGGTGATGAACTGCAAAACTTTAAGCTGATGCTGCAGTCCGCTCAGCACATCGCTGACGAAGTCGGTGGCGTGGTGCTCGACGATCAGCGTCGAATGATGACCCCGCAGAAATTGCGCGAGTATCAGGACCGCATCCGCGAAGTTAAGGAAGCTAACGCGTAATCGCCGCGTTGACTTCAATTCCTCCTCAACCCCCGCATGTCGGGGGTTTTTTCTCATTGATGGTGCGATATGGACTCAATCGAACAACAACTCACTGAACTGCGAACCACGCTTCGCCATCATGAATACCTCTATCATGTTATGGACGCGCCGGAAGTGCCGGATGCGGAGTATGACCGCCTTATGCGCGAGCTGCGCGAACTAGAGTCGCAGCATCCTGAACTCATCACGCCGGATTCCCCCACCCAGCGCGTCGGCGCTGAGCCGCTGGGCGCTTTCAGCCAGGTGCGTCATGAAGTGCCGATGCTGTCGCTGGATAACGTCTTCGATGAAGAGAGCTTCCTCGCGTTTAACAAGCGCGTGCAGGATCGCCTGAAAAGCAGCGACTCTCTCACCTGGTGCTGCGAGCTCAAGCTGGATGGCCTGGCGGTCAGTCTTCTCTATGAAAACGGCGTGCTGGTGCGTGCCGCGACGCGTGGCGACGGCACGACGGGCGAAGACATCACCACCAACGTGCGTACCATCCGCGCGATCCCTCTGAGGCTGCAGGGTGACAACATTCCTGCTCGTCTGGAAGTGCGCGGCGAAGTGTTCCTGCCGCAGGCGGGCTTCGAGAAAATTAACGAAGAGGCTCGTCGCACCGGCGGGAAAGTGTTTGCTAACCCGCGTAATGCGGCGGCGGGCTCGCTGCGCCAGCTTGACCCACGTATTACCGCGAAGCGACCGCTTACTTTCTTCTGCTACGGTGTGGGTATTCTGGAGGGCGGCGAGCTGCCGGATACGCACCTCGGACGCCTGCTGCAGTTTAAAGCGTGGGGCCTGCCGGTAAGCAATCGCGTCCAGCTCTGCGACTCGCCGGAAGCGGTACTGGCGTTCTACCACAAGGTGGAAGAGGACCGTCCGACGCTCGGTTTTGATATTGATGGCGTCGTCATCAAGGTGAATTCACTGGCGCTGCAGGAGCAGCTGGGCTTTGTGGCGCGCGCGCCGCGCTGGGCGGTGGCGTTTAAGTTCCCTGCCCAGGAGCAGATGACCTTCGTTCGCGACGTGGAGTTCCAGGTCGGTCGAACGGGGGCTATTACACCGGTCGCCCGTCTGGAACCAGTGCAGGTGGCGGGCGTGCTGGTGAGTAACGCCACGCTGCACAACGCCGATGAAATCGAACGCCTGGGCCTGCGCATTGGTGACAAAGTGGTGATTCGCCGCGCAGGGGACGTGATCCCGCAGGTGGTTAACGTCGTTGAGTCAGAGCGTCCTGACGATACGCGCGAAGTTGTCTTCCCGACCCATTGTCCGGTGTGCGGCTCGGACGTTGAGCGCGTAGAAGGTGAAGCGGTGGCGCGCTGTACGGGCGGCTTAATCTGTGGCGCGCAGCGTAAAGAGTCACTGAAGCACTTCGTTTCCCGTCGCGCAATGGACGTTGACGGAATGGGCGATAAGATTATCGATCAGCTGGTTGAGAAAGAGTATGTTCACACGCCAGCGGACCTCTTCAGGTTGACCGCTGGTAAACTGACCGGTCTGGACCGCATGGGACCTAAGTCTGCCCAGAACGTGGTTAACGCGCTGGAAGCCGCAAAAGAGACGACTTTCGCCCGTTTCCTCTACGCGCTGGGCATTCGTGAAGTGGGTGAAGCAACCGCAGCAGGTCTGGCAGCATACTTTGGTACGCTGGAGGCGCTGGAAAAAGCGAGCATCGAGGAGCTGCAGAAAGTCCCGGACGTAGGTATTGTCGTCGCCACGCACGTCTTTAACTTCTTCGCCGAAGAGAGCAACCGTAACGTCATCGGCGAACTGCTGGAAGAGGGCATTAAATGGCCCGCGCCGGTGGTGGTTAACGCTGAAGAGATCGACAGCCCGTTCGCCGGTAAAACGGTGGTGCTGACCGGCAGCCTGAGCCAGCTTTCACGCGACGATGCCAAAGCACGTCTGGTGGCGCTGGGGGCAAAAGTTGCGGGCAGCGTGTCGAAGAAAACCGACCTGGTGATCGCCGGTGAAGCGGCGGGTTCGAAGCTGGCGAAAGCCCAGGAGCTCGGCATTGCGGTTATCGACGAAGCGGAAATGATGCGTCTGTTAGGAGAGTAACGTGGAGAAAGAGCAGCTCGTTGAGATCGCCAATACGGAGATGCCGTTTGGTAAATACAAGGGCCGCAGGCTGATTGATTTGCCGGAGGAGTATCTGCTGTGGTTTGCCCGTAAGGATGAATTCCCAACAGGGCGACTGGGCGAGCTGATGGCTATCACGTTATTGATCAAAACCGAGGGGCTGACCCAGCTGGTGCAGCCCCTGAAACGTCCTTAACTTAAGCCTTCGCGGCGCGGGTCTCTTCCTGCGCCAGCTTTTCGGTCTGGCGCTTGTAGCGACGCGCCAGCACCGCGCAGACCATCAGTTGGATCTGGTGGAAAATCATCAGCGGCAGCACCATCATCCCAATCACCGAGGTCGGGAACAGAATGTTGGCCATCGGGATGCCGTTCGCCAGGCTCTTTTTCGAACCGCAGAACACAATCGTGATTTCATCCGCTTTGTTGAAGCCGCACTTGCGTGCCACAAAGACGTTTACCGCAATCACAATCGCCAGCAGGACGATGCTGACCACCACGATAAACAGCAGCGAGCCTGCCCCCACCTTGTGCCAGATCCCGTTCACGACCGCTTCGCTAAAGGCGGAGTAAACCACCAGCAGAATCGAGGTCTGGTCGGTTTTTGAAATCCATTTTTTATGCTTCGCCACAAACGCCCCGGTCCACGGTCGGGAAAGATGCCCCAGCACAAACGGCAGCAGCAGCTGCAGACAGATTTTGCCCACCTGCTCAAGGTTACCTTCCGCACCGTGCATGTTCATCAGCAGGCCTACCAGCAGCGGGGAGACGAAAATTCCTAACAGGCTGGACGCGGATGCTGAACAAACCGCCGCCGCTACGTTGCCGCCAGCCAGCGAGGTAAACGCAATGGCGGACTGCACGGTCGCGGGCAGAATGCACAGATAGAGGAAGCCCGTATAAAGGGCCGGATCGACGTTTACCGGTGCCCACCAGGCAAACAGCACGCCGAGGATCGGGAACAGAATGAACGTGCTGCACATCACCCACAGGTGTAGTCGCCAGTGGCTACCGCCCGCGATAATGGCTTCGCGGGAGAGCTTTGCGCCGTGCATAAAGAACAGTAGCGCGATGGCGGCCGTCGTCAGCCCTTCAAAAAACGGGACGAAACCGCCGCGAGCGGGGAAGAAAGAGGCCAGTAAAACGGTAACTACCAGGGTGAGCGTAAACGGATCAACAATACGAAATAGTTTCATAATGACTCCTGAAAACAGATGACGCTATTGTGCTTTTTTCCATTTGAGAAATAAAATTGATTTATTGCATCCATTCATGAATTAAACAGATGAATTATTCACTACGTCAGCTTCGTGTTTTTGTCACCGTGGCGCAGGCTCGTAGCTTTAGCCGGGCAGGAGAGATGATTGGCCTGAGCCAGTCGGCGGTTAGCCACAGCGTGAAAGAGCTGGAAAATCAGACTGGCGTCCGGTTACTTGACCGAACCACGCGCGAAGTGGTGCTGACCGAAGCGGGGCAGCAGCTCGCTCTGCGCCTTGAACGGTTGCTGGATGAGCTCAACAGCACGCTCAGAGACGTGGGGAGGCTGGGCCAGCAGCTTTCGGGTACCGTGCGGGTCGCGGCCAGCCAGACGATATCCGCACACCTTATACCTCAGTGTATTGCCGAGGGAAGCCATCGCTACCCGGACATTGATTTTGTGCTGCATGACAGGCCGCAACAGTGGGTGCTGGAGAGCATCCGCCAGGGGGATGTCGATTTTGGTATTGTTATCGATCCCGGTCAGGCAAGCGATCTGGCGTGCGAAAGCGTACTTTCTGAGCCTTTTTTGCTGCTCTGCCGTGACGACGATCCGCTGGCCTCGTTGCCGGAGGTCAGCTGGCAGTCCCTGCAGGGCGCGAATCTGGTATTACAGGATTATGCCTCGGGCAGCCGTCCGTTGATTGATTCCGCGCTGATGAATCAGGGCGTAAAGGCAACAATCGTGCAGGAGATTGGTCACCCGGCGACGCTGTTTCCCATGGTGGAAGCCGGCATTGGCATCAGCGTATTGCCCGCCCTGGCGCTCCCCCTGCCGCAGGGAAGCAGACTGGCCGTCAGGCGATTAACGCCCGTTGTCGAGCGAAAGCTGATGCTGGTGCGGCGAAAAAATCGTTCACTCTCGGGGGCGGCGCAGGCTATCTGGGAAGTGGTGCGTATCCAGGCACAACGATTAACCGAAGCCCGCATACGCGACCCACTGTTTAACGCATCAGAAGATCAGATGTAGATATCAATCTGATTATTGTCTGACGGGCTATTCACGCCTTCCACTTTGCCCAGTTTTTGTTCCTGCTTCTTCTGGGCCTCTTCGGCCTGCTGGCGCTGCAGCGCCGCGAGCTGAGCCTGCAGCACTTTGAGCTGGGTCTGAATAAGTTCCTGCTGCTTTTTCTTCTCGTCGGTGCTGATGGGGCTGTTCGACAGCTCTTTTAACTGCTGGGTCAGTTTTTTGATCTTGTCGAGAATGCGGGTGATTTGCGCAGAGATATCGTTACTGCTCGAAGTTCCACTCGCGCCGCTGGTTTGAATCTGTTGGGTTGAAGCCTGAATGGTCGTCATACTTTTTCCTCGCGTTATAAAACAGAGGTATCGGCACCAATGGGATTAGCTTGAGCAAAACTGCCATATCTGGCAGGGAGTTGCATCGATACACAATCAGTATTGATTGCGACGTTGAAGGCAGGGAAGTAGACAAACTGCGGATAGCAAAAAGGCGCCTTTAGGGCGCCTTTTTACATTGGTGGGTCGTGCAGGATTCGAACCTGCGACCAATTGATTAAAAGTCAACTGCTCTACCAACTGAGCTAACGACCCGAAATGGTGGGCGATGACGGGCTCGAACCGCCGACCCCCTCCGTGTAAAGGAGATGCTCTACCAACTGAGCTAATCGCCCATTTCGGAACTGCTGTGATAAGGTGAGAATGGTGGGCGATGACGGGCTCGAACCGCCGACCCCCTCCGTGTAAAGGAGATGCTCTACCAACTGAGCTAATCGCCCAATCTCAATTCTTATCTACACTGCGGGTCTACCGAAGTAGATGGTGGGTGATGACGGGCTCGAACCGCCGACCCCCTCCGTGTAAAGGAGATGCTCTACCAACTGAGCTAATCACCCCCGCTGTGTGGAGTCGCATTATAGGGAGAGTTGAAAATGAGTCAACGCATTTTCTAAAGTTTTTATTCGTTCGTCGTAAAATTAAGCAAAACGATCGCGAAACGGGCTGTGGCGCATGATTTCTAAACAAAAATCGCAAACTCGGTCACGATAAAGGGATCAACATTGAGGAATCGCCGCACAGTGATAGAATATTGCCCATCGTTTTTTCCCCAGGATTTGCCGATTGCCGGCATCTTTATAACGTAAGGCCATTTCATGAAAATCAAAACTCGCTTCGCGCCGAGCCCGACAGGCTATCTGCACGTCGGTGGTGCACGTACCGCTCTCTATTCCTGGCTTTTCGCACGCCACAACAAAGGTGAGTTCGTGCTGCGTATTGAAGACACCGATCTTGAGCGCTCCACGCCAGAAGCAATTGAAGCCATTATGGATGGGATGAACTGGCTGAATCTGGAATGGGACGAAGGCCCGTATTTCCAGACCAAACGCTTTGACCGCTATAACGCCGTCATTGATGGAATGCTGGTCGCGGGCACGGCGTATAAGTGCTACTGCTCCAAAGAGCGTCTGGATGCGCTGCGCGAAGAGCAGATGGCGAATGGTGAAAAGCCGCGTTATGACGGCCGCTGCCGCCATGACCACAGCGAGCATGCTGCTGATGAGCCTTGCGTTGTGCGTTTTGCTAACCCGCAAGAGGGATCTGTGATCTTTGACGACCAGATCCGTGGCCCGATCGAATTCAGCAACCAGGAGCTGGACGATCTGATCATCCGCCGCACCGATGGTTCCCCAACCTACAACTTCTGCGTGGTGGTTGACGACTGGGATATGGAAATTACTCACGTTGTCCGTGGTGAAGACCACATCAACAACACGCCACGTCAGATCAACATCCTGAAGGCGCTGAACGCCCCTGTGCCTGTTTATGCGCACGTCTCCATGATCAACGGCGACGACGGGAAAAAGCTGTCTAAACGTCACGGCGCGGTCAGCGTCATGCAGTATCGCGACGACGGTTATCTGCCAGAAGCGCTGCTGAACTATCTGGTGCGTCTGGGCTGGGCTCACGGTGACCAGGAGATCTTCAGCCGTGAAGAGATGATCGAACTGTTCTCTCTGAGCTCTGTCAGCAAATCAGCGAGCGCGTTTAATACCGACAAGCTCCAGTGGCTGAACCATCACTACATCAATACCATGCCTCCAGAATATGTGGCGACGTACCTGCAGTGGCACATTGAGCAGGCAAATATTGATACCCGCACTGGCCCTGAGCTGGTGGATCTGGTGAAACTGCTCGGCGAGCGCTGCAAAACTCTGAAAGAGATTGCTGAAAGCTGCCGCTACTTCTATGAAGAGTTTGCTGAGTTCGACGCGGACGCCGCGAAGAAACACCTCCGTCCGGTTGCGCGTCAGCCGCTGGAAGTGGTGCGTGACAAGCTGGCTGCGCTCACCGAATGGACCGCTGAGAATGTGCATCACGCCATTCAGGCGACGGCAGACGAGCTGGAAATCGGCATGGGTAAAGTCGGTATGCCACTGCGCGTTGCGGTGACCGGTGCGGGTCAGTCTCCGGCGCTGGACGTAACGGTTCATGCCATCGGCAAATCACGCAGCGTGGCGCGCATTAACAAGGCGCTGGACTTTATCGCTGAACGAGAAAATCAGCAGTAATAACGTCTCAGATAAAACAAACGGCAGGGGAACCTGCCGTTTTTTTATGCTTCTTCTTCTGCTATACCCAGACGCTTAAGAAATCCGTGTATGCCTTCGCGCTTCAATAACGCATCCAGACGCTTCTGCTCCGGCTTAGTCATACTCTCCAGCGTCTCAATAATGCCCGGATACAGGTTTGAAGAGGGGGTATTGTAGGAAGACGTGGCCTCCGCGAGATGGTAAACCTCGTGAGGGGTGCGAATTGCCGGGAGGCTCATAATATGTTCCTTCACGCGCGCATCGACATGAATGAGTCGCGCGCGACCGCCTTTCACGCCGTTGAGCCCTTCGGTTTTCCATCCCTGCTGGCGTATCCAACGATTAACCGTTTGCCTGGCGACGCCCAAACTCTCCGCCAGCTCTTCCGTGGTCATTTTGCTCCGTAATCTTTTCATATCAGTCCCGATCGCGAATCCCTAAACGTTGCAACAATCCGGTGATCCCTTCCCGCAGTAATAGCGATGTCATCTGCTTCTGCTCTTCCAGCGTCATTTCATTGGCTAGCGTCAGGAGCAGGGTGTGAAGTGAACTATCATGACTGACGCCTTCTGGCAGTTCGGATGTTTCGCTTTCCCGACGTGCACTGCGGATAAATTCACGGACTTTTTCGTTCACATGTACCAGACGCGCTTTCCCGCCCTGGACGCCTGGTTTAGGTGACGTAATCCAACCCTCTTTGCGTACCCATTTATTGATGGTCTGTCGGCTATAGCCAGTGAGGAGGGCTAACTCTTCTGGCGTCATTCGTTCCTTGATCATGCAATTTCCTGAATATCAGTGGGGTTAATTAGCGGCTCATTTTATAGCACCGTTTAACGTGAAAACGTGACAGGCTTAACTCCTGACTGCGAGCAGGCTCGCAAAGTGATTCATTTGCATGATTTTTCGGCGATTGAATAGCTGGAATTGATTTTGCCGTTGACACTCCGCAGCGGAATTCATATTATGCCGCCCGTCAACATGACAGCTTTACGATGGGGCTATAGCTCAGCTGGGAGAGCGCTTGCATGGCATGCAAGAGGTCAGCGGTTCGATCCCGCTTAGCTCCACCAAACTCTGAACCCAACAGAGTGCGGTCAGTAAAGTCATATGTGGGGCTATAGCTCAGCTGGGAGAGCGCTTGCATGGCATGCAAGAGGTCAGCGGTTCGATCCCGCTTAGCTCCACCAAAATTGTAAACCCTCGTCGAATGACGGGGGTTTTTTTTATCTGTTTGTAACGCCCTTTACCGCATTTTGTTATCAAAAAGAAGGTATTTCTGTACCTCGCCTCAATCGTAATCAATAAACCGGTCTATAAATAGACTTGAACTTGATTCGCGCAATTAATAAACCTATTATCCATCCGGTCAATGATTCTCCTGGAAAATAACGTCCCTGATTAATGAATAAAAAAACGTATGATAATGTAAAGATATTTATGATTGCCCTGGCACTTTGCCTGATTGCGGTACCTGTCTCCCGTTATCTTTCTCCACGCGCAATTGTTAATGGTCACGACGTTTATTTAGCATGGTTGCCACTCAGCGTTATGCTGGCGGTCATTCTGATATTTGGGCGCAGAGCAATTCTTCCCATTCTGTTAGGTTTTACTGTCACTAATTTATTCTATATTAATTTAGCGCCGCTACAATATCCAGTTTTACTGTTCTGTCAGACCTTTGCGTTATTCGCGGGGTGCGGCCTGCTACGCCTTATGCTGGGCAAGCGCTGGCGCTACAGTATCCCTAACAAACACATCGGGCTTCGTATATTCTGGCTCGGTTTTGTCGTGCCATTAGGTATTAAGCTGTCGATGTATATGGCAGGCTATTTCTTTGATTTTCCGGTGACAATTTCGACCTATTTCGGCGAAGGTACGGTAATTTATAACGTTGTGGATATTCAAAGCCTGATATGCGCGGCGCTGATTTTTACCATGATGTTCTATTACCCGTTAAGAATGATAATTAATCCTCGTTATGCCGTCACCTTCTGGCGGCGAAGCGTGAAGCCCGTGTTTTATCACAAGAATCCATTATATATTTTTGTCTGGTTAGCGCTTTTAAGCTTCATTCTTGTCATTTTATGTGGTCCTTTTGAGTCACCGGTCATTGCGGGCTATTTGATGCCGCTGATATTTATTCTTTTTACCTTAGCGATAAGCCGCCTGACCTATGCGTTGATTTCTCTGCTGTGGGCCACATCAGCGCTCCTGCTGCTGACATACAACTATAATTTCCTTAACGGGGTGGAATCGGGACATTCGCTCTCCTTTATCCTCTCCGTGCTGATTTCTTTCGCCATCTGTTTGCTTTACATGTCTCGCATTTACCAGCGCAGCGAGTGGCTGAAGCGGGGCTGGCAGGACAGGGCACTGACCGATCCTCTTACCGGTCTGCCTAATATTCGTGCGCTGGAGGATTACCTTGAAATTCATCCGGATGCCAAAGTGTGCATTTTGCGCATGGATAATCTGGAGTTTTTGAGCCGCCACTACGGGATTATCATGCGGGTCCATTGCAAACGAACGATCGCCACGTCGCTCCAGCCGCTCCTGCAAAAAGATGAGATGCTCTTCCAGCTGCCCGGAAGCGAGCTGGTGCTGGTATTGCTTGGGCCCGAAATTGCTGAACGACTCCAGCATATGGTCGATCGGCTCAACAGCAATAAGATTTTCTGGAACAACACCGGGCTGGATATTGAGTTTGGCGCGTCATGGGGAATGGTCGAAGACGGCGAGAAACTGCATCATACGCTTGGGCAGCTAAGCTGGTTGGCAGAGCAGGCAGGCGGAGCGCAAAACGTTCTCGCGCTGACGAATAGCCTTGAGGTGGCATCAGGGCAAACGACAGAGCGTGTCCTGATGCTGGCCCGGATTAAGCATGCGCTTGAGGCGGGGCAGTTCCATTTATATGCGCAGCCGATCCAGAAGGCGGACGGGAGCGGGTACTATGAAATCCTGACGCGAATGGAAAGTGAGGGGGAGATTATTACTCCTGACCGCTTTATTCCGCTGATTGCGCAGTTCAACCTCAGCCATCGGTTTGATATGTGCGTCATGGAAAAATTACTGGTATGGCTGCGAGATAACCCTGCAACGCACGCTGGCACCCGTTTTTCCATCAACCTGATGCCGCTGACGCTGATGCAAAAAGAGGTGGCGACCGAGATTTGCGCGCTGTTTGAACGGTACGGCGTTGCGCCTCAGGCCGTCGTGATTGAGATTACTGAAGAGCAGGCTTTCTCAAATTCAGGCACGAGTATCAATAATATTCAGCAATTGCGGGAGTATGGTTTCCGGATCGCCATCGATGATTTTGGTACTGGCTACGCTAACTATGAGCGTCTCAGACGCCTGCAGGCGGACATCATTAAAATCGACGGCTGCTTTGTGAAAGACATTTGTACAGACGACATGGATGCAATGATTGTGCAGTCGATGTGTAATCTGGCAAAGACAAAATCGCTCTGCGTCGTCGCGGAATATGTGGAAACACCGGCGCAGCGGGAGATGCTGCTCCGCTTCGGTGTGGATTACCTGCAGGGCTACCTGATAGGCAAACCCAAACCGCTGGAAGAATTACGGACATAAAAAAACCGGGAGCCAGGCTCCCGGTTTTTGTTTCACGGTAAACGTTACAGAACCAGTGCCGCAATGGACGCTGACAGGACGCTAACCAGCGTAGAGCCGTAAACCAGTTTCAGGCCGAAGCGAGATACCACGTTACCCTGTTCTTCGTTCAGACCTTTAATCGCACCCGCGATAATCCCGATGGACGAGAAGTTCGCGAAGGAGACCAGGAACACGGAGAGAATGCCTTCCGCACGCGGAGAAAGCGTACTGGCAATTTTCTGCAGATCCATCATTGCAACGAATTCGTTAGAAACCAGCTTGGTTGCCATGATACTGCCCACCTGCAGCGCTTCGTGAGCCGGAACACCCATCACCCATGCAACCGGATAGAAGATGTAGCCCAGAATCCCCTGGAAGGAGATACCCAGCACCGCAGCGAACAGGGCGTTCAGCGCAGAAATCAGCGCAATGAAGCCGATCAGCATGGCGGCAACGATAATCGCGACTTTGAAACCGGCCAGAATATACTCACCCAGCATTTCGAAGAAGCTCTGGCCTTCGTGCAGGTTTGACATCTGAATGTTCTCTTCGCTTGCGTCAACGCGGTACGGGTTGATCAGCGACAGAACGATAAAGGTGCTGAACATGTTCAGAACCAACGCAGCAACCACGTATTTTGGTTCCAGCATGGTCATATACGCGCCCACGATAGACATGGAAACGGTAGACATTGCGGTTGCCGCCATGGTGTACATGCGGTTGCGGGACATCTTGCCGAGAATATCTTTATACGCGATGAAGTTCTCAGACTGACCGAGGATCAGGGAACTAACGGCGTTGAAGGATTCCAGCTTGCCCATACCGTTCACTTTGGATAACAGGAAACCAATTCCACGAATCACGAACGGCAGAACACGGATGTGCTGCAGAATACCGATCAGCGCGGAGATGAAGACGATAGGGCAGAGAACCTTCAGGAAGAAGAACGCCAGACCTTCGTCGTTCATTTTACCGAAGACAAAGTTGGTCCCTTCGTTGGCGAATCCGAGCAGTTTTTCGAACATTTCGGAGAAGCCTTTCACGAAGCCGAGGCCTACGTTGGAGTTCAGGAAGAACCACGCAAGTAAAACTTCAATGACCAGCAGTTGAACAACATAACGGATACGAATTTTTTTGCGGTCTGTGCTGACCAGCAATGCAAGTGCAGTAACGACAACAAGTGCCAGGACAAAGTGAAGGACGCGGTCCATATTTGCTCCAAATATGAGGCAGGTTTAATTTTCGTGCACATTCTATGTAACAAGCGAAAAGAAAACGAGATCGAGGACACACTATAGTTACATCCTGTGACGAGTCTCAAAAATAGTGATCCACAATACATTTTTGTTATGTTAGGTAAATGAGTGAAAAGTTAAGTTTGTGTGCTAGTCTTCACAAAAGCATGCGCGATTTCAGTTTCGGTTAGATCGCCCCACCTACCCGCCCGTCTATCGTTCAAAGCTATCAGAGAAATCACTGCAAACTTCATAAATGATCTTGATAATCATTCTCATTTTGATAGCATTAAACATAGCAAAGGCTATATTTCAGAGGCAGACATGACAAACAGTCGCGTAGAGGGTAGCAGTGGCAGAGCCGCGCGCAAGTTGCGGTTCGCATTAATGGGACCTGCGTTCATCGCTGCCATTGGCTATATCGATCCAGGAAACTTTGCGACCAATATTCAGGCCGGGGCCAGCTTCGGCTATAAGCTGCTGTGGGTGGTCGTCTGGGCTAACCTGATGGCGATGCTGATTCAGATGCTCTCCGCAAAGCTGGGGATTGCGACGGGTAAAAACCTGGCGGAGCAAATTCGCGACCATTACCCGCGCCCCGCCGTCTGGCTCTACTGGGTTCAGGCTGAAATCATCGCCATGGCCACTGACCTCGCTGAGTTTATCGGTGCAGCGATCGGCTTTAAGCTGATTCTGGGCGTGTCGCTGTTGCAAGGGGCGGTGCTGACCGGGATTGCCACTTTCCTCATCCTGATGCTGCAGCGTCGGGGTCAAAAGCCGCTGGAGAAGGTGATTGGTGGTCTGCTGCTTTTTGTGGCGGCGGCCTACATTGTCGAGCTGATTTTCTCACAGCCGAATCTGGCACAGCTCGGTAAAGGGATGGCGATCCCAAGCCTGCCAACGTCGGAAGCGGTGTTCCTGGCCGCCGGGGTGCTGGGGGCGACCATCATGCCGCACGTGATTTATTTGCACTCCTCGCTGACGCAGCATCTCCACGGTGGGACGCGTAAAGAGCGTTACTCCGCCACCAAGTGGGACGTCGCGATCGCTATGACCATCGCAGGGTTTGTAAACCTGGCGATGATGGCGACTGCAGCCGCGGCTTTCCACTTTAACGGTCATACCGGTATTGCCGATCTCGACCAGGCGTATCTCACGCTGGAGCCGTTGCTGAGCCATGCTGCCGCCACGATATTTGGTCTCAGCCTGGTAGCTGCAGGCCTCTCTTCTACGGTGGTGGGCACGCTGGCAGGCCAAGTGGTGATGCAGGGGTTTGTCCGCTTCCACATTCCGCTGTGGGTTCGTCGCTCCGTCACCATGCTGCCGTCATTTGTGGTGATTCTGATGGGTCTCGACCCAACGCGAATTCTGGTCATGAGCCAGGTTCTGCTGAGTTTTGGTATCGCGCTGGCGCTGGTGCCGCTGCTGATCTTTACCAGCAACAAAACTCTGATGGGCGAGCTGGTTAACTCAACGCTGGTAAAACGAACCGGATGGGCCATCGTGGTGGTGGTCGTTGCGCTGAACCTGTGGTTGTTGGTGGGAACCGCACTGGGTCTTTAACAAAAAAAGGAGCCTCCATGGCTCCTTTTTTATTAGTGGTGATGGCCGTGACCATGACCTTTCCCGCGACCCCAGCCGCCGCGACGGTCGTCACGATCGTTCCAGCCTTCACGGTAGCCGCGCTCATACGCGTTGTCTTTATACCAGCCGCGGTGTCTGCCGTTATCATGTTTCCACCAGCGATCGCCGCGCCATTCATAATGACGGTGCCAGTAGTCACGGTCGCGCCAGTAGCCGCCGTCCCAGTATCTGCCGTAGTCGTCACGATCGCCAATTTGTAATTTTACTGATGGCAACAGGGTGATTTCGCCCGCAGTGGCGATCAGCGGCGCCGAAGCCAGTAATACCGCTGCAAGAATCAGTGACCTGAACATACTCTTTCTCCTTCACGATCGGGGCCTTTGGTGGGCCTGTTAACGCAATTTTACGAGTTGGTAAAGCTTCGTATCATCGCCTCAACTCCGAATTCCTGGGGGAGAGCACTTTTTGCTAAAAACGGTTTTATATTGAACTGCTCAGGATCGCGTCTATACGGGCCAACTCATCCACAGAGAAATGGCGGTTTGCCAGCATCCCCACGGCGTCATCAATTTGAGCCGCTTTACTCGCCCCAATCAGCACTGAGGTCACACTCTCATGACGTAATACCCAGGCCAGCGCCATCTGGGACAGCTTCTGGCCGCGCTCTTCCGCCATGGCGTTCAGCTTTCTAATCTTCTCCAGCTTCTCTTCGGTGAGCTGGTCGGGGTTAAGGAACTGACTGCCGCTTGCCGCGCGTGAGTCTGCGGGAATGCCGTTCAGATAGCGGTTGGTCAGTTGCCCACCGGCCAGCGGCGAGAAGGGAATACAGCCGACTCCTTTTTCCTGCAGCACGTCCAGCAATCCCTCTTCCGGCGCACGCTCAAACAGGGAATATTTCGGCTGGTGGATCAGGCAGGGCGTACCGAGATCGTCAAGGATATCAATCGCCTTGCGGGCCAGTTCAGCGGGGTAGTTGGATAATCCAACATACAGAGCCTTCCCCTGACGCACCGCATGGTCAAGCGCTTTCATGGTTTCCAGCAGCGGCGTCTGCGGGTCAGGACGGTGATGATAGAAGATATCCACATACTCCAGCCCCATCCTCTTCAGGCTTTGATCGAGGCTTGCCAGCAGGTATTTGCGTGACCCCCAGTCGCCGTAAGGACCCTCCCACATGGTATAGCCCGCTTTGGTTGAGATGATTAGCTCGTCGCGCCAGGGCAGGAAGTCCTCCTGTAAAATACGGCCGAAATTACGTTCGGCCGATCCCGGTGGCGGGCCATAGTTGTTGGCAAGGTCGAAATGCGTAATGCCCAGATCGAACGCACGCTGTAAAAGTTGACGGCTGTTTTCGATAAGGGTGGTATCACCGAAGTTATGCCACAGCCCGAGCGAGATGGCGGGCAACCTGAGCCCGCTTTGCCCACAGCGGCGATACTCCATTGTCCCGTAACGATTTTTGTCCGGCTGATAACCCATTTTCGTAACCTCTGGCGCTGAAGTGTAAAATCAGTGTATGCGTTTACATTTTTAGGAAAAAAAGCAGCATAGCGCAGCCTTTTTTGTAAAGCATTCTTTCCATGCCCTTCTTATCGCCAATTCTGGACAGCCATCACGCTTATTTAATACTCAAGGTGAGGTCAACATTAGAAGGATACCTGTTCATGCGTACCCCATACTGCGTCGCCGATTACCTGCTGGACCGTCTTACAGATTGTGGAGCCGATCATCTGTTTGGCGTGCCGGGCGACTATAACCTGCAGTTTCTCGACCACGTGATAGACAGCCCCGATATCTGCTGGGTGGGCTGTGCCAACGAGTTAAACGCCTCTTATGCCGCGGACGGATATGCCCGATGTAAGGGCTTCGCCGCGCTGCTGACGACATTTGGCGTAGGAGAGTTAAGCGCCATGAACGGCATTGCGGGCAGCTATGCCGAACATGTTCCGGTACTGCATATTGTGGGGGCGCCGGGTATGGCGTCACAGCAAAGAGGGGAGCTACTGCACCACACGCTGGGCGACGGTGAGTTTCGTCATTTTTATCATATGAGCGAGCCGATTACTGCTGCACAGGCGATCCTGACCGAACAAAACGCCTGCTATGAAATCGACCGGGTGTTAACCACTATGCTCCGGGAGCGTCGCCCCGGTTATCTGATGTTGCCTGCCGACGTGGCAAAAAAGGCCGCCACGCCTCCTGTAAGCGCTCTCACGCTCCGCCATGCGCATGCCGATAGCGCCTGCCTGAAAGCGTTCCGGGAGGCCGCTGAGAACAAGCTTGCCAGAAGCAAGCGTACTGCGCTGCTGGCCGATTTCCTTGTCCTGCGCCATGGCCTGAAGCATGCGCTACAGAAATGGGTTAAAGACGTGCCGATGGCACATGCCACCATGCTGATGGGCAAAGGAATATTTGACGAACGTCACGCTGGTTTTTACGGCACCTACAGCGGCTCGGCGAGTGCCGGCGCGGTAAAAGAGGCGATTGAAGGGGCTGATATCGTGCTGTGCATCGGGACGCGATTTACCGATACCCTTACCGCCGGCTTCACGCATCAGCTCACCCCGGCACAAACGATAGAAGTTCAGCCTCATGCTTCACGCGTTGGTGATATCTGGTTTACCGGCATCCCCATGCTTCAGGCAATCGAAACGCTGGTGGAGCTGTGTAAACAGCACGTGCACGGTACGCCCGTACCGTCCTCTCAAAACTTGATGGCCTACCCGCAGCCGGATGGCTCGCTGACGCAGGCGAATTTCTGGCAAACGCTGCAGACGTTTATTCGTCCGGGAGACATCATTCTTGCGGATCAGGGCACCTCGGCCTTCGGCGCGATCGACCTTCGTCTGCCGGCGGACGTGAATTTTATCGTCCAGCCGCTGTGGGGATCGATTGGCTATACGCTGGCGGCGGCATTTGGCGCACAGACGGCCTGCCCGAACCGGCGCGTGATTGTTCTGACGGGGGATGGCGCGGCGCAGCTCACCATCCAGGAGCTCGGCTCGATGCTGCGGGATAAACAACACCCCATCATTCTGGTCCTTAACAACGAAGGGTATACGGTGGAAAGAGCGATCCATGGGCCTGAGCAGCGGTATAACGACATTGCGCTATGGAACTGGACGCAAATCCCGCAGGCTCTGAGCCTTGATCCTCAGGCCCAGTGCTGGCGGGTCAGTGAAGCGGAGCAGCTGGCGGACGTCCTTGAAAAAGTAGCGCACCACGAGCGGCTCTCGCTGATTGAGGTGATGCTGCCGAAAGCGGATATCCCGCCGCTGCTGGGGGCGATTACCAAAGCGCTGGAAGCGCGCAATAGCGCCTGATTATTTGTCGTTTCGCCAGGCCATCATCATCGGTTTGCCCGCCAGCAGGAGCCAGGCGGGCAACATCACTATACAAAGCAGAGGGAAAAGCGTTGAATCCGGTACGACTACCGCCGCCATAAACAGGCTTAGCCAGGCGTCGCGCGTGACCACCAGAACCAATCCCAGAATAGAACAAGAGACGGTAATGGCCGCAGGGACCGCATCGACATGCTCGTGCAGCATCAGCCCCAGCGCGACGCCGACAAAAACCGCCGGGAAGATGCGTCCACCGCGGAAACCACAGGCGGCGGCCACCACCAGCGCTGCCAGCTTGATCACGGCAAAAAGCAGATAGTCGGAGACGCTAAACACCTGGCTGAAGGCCAGCTGCTGCATCTCGTCCAGACCTTTGAACAATGTCACCGTCCCGCCGATTGCCCCTAAAATACCGAGGATCAAACCGCCGGCTCCCAGAATCAAAATCGGGTGTTTGAGTCTGTGCATCAGCCGATGCAGACGTGGAAGGCACCATACCGCCACCATGCCCAGCGCAATGGCGATGGCGACGACGATGGCGCCGCTGAAGATATCGGCGATTTGCATCTGGCCGTAGTGTGGCAGGGAGAGTGAAAAATGGGGATGGAAAAACAGGCTGGTGGTCAACGCCCCGGCTGCGGCAGCCATCAGCGGCGCAAACAGCTTATCCCACAGCGGGACATCGTTATTACTACTGAGCGTCTGTGAAAAGATCAGTGCTGCCGCAACGGGCGTGCCGAATAGCGCCCCGATGGTGCCTGCGGAGGCGAGAATGGTCCAGTCCAGCGCGCCGACGCGAGGCAAAATGCGTGAACCGAGAAAAACCGCCAGGCCAATATTCACGGCCATAATCGGGTGCTCAGGACCCAGGCTGACGCCGCCGGCAAGCCCCAGAATCAACGCAATGATTAGCCCTGGCAACGCCGAGGGTGCAACCGGGGCACCAATCAACGGTTCCTGCGCCGGGTCTGGTCCAGCATGGCCGGGACTGAAACGGATCACCAGACCCACCGCTATACCGGTTAACGTCAGCATTCCAACGATCCAGGCAGGAGAATCAGCGGGGACGCCCAGTCCTGCAGGAAGCGCGTTCCATAATAGTGTTTGCAGCACCGACGCGACTTTCATCACGACAATGAGCACCAGACTTGAAACCACGCCAATGATGAGCGCCGGAATGGCCAGCAATAGCATGGTTCTGGCTCGCGGGTGGAGCATGATGATTTCCTTGTACAAAACGGTATTACGTTACTTTGCACATTAAGCCTTATGGCAATAGTGCAAAAGGTGCTGAAACGGTAAAGTTATTCTGTGACGAAGATCGATAATCCACGGGCATTCACCTTCCGGTCGTTGTTGTTATCACGCCTTGAATTTACAGTGTCCCAAAGATTTATTTTGACTTTAGCGGAGCAGTTGAAGAATGACAAAGTATGCGTTGGTAGGTGATGTGGGCGGCACGAACGCGCGCCTCGCATTATGCGATGTAAGTAGCGGTGAAATTTCCCGGGCGAAAACCTATTCCGGGCTGGATTATCCAAGCCTTGAGGCCGTTGTCCGCGTCTATCTGGAAGAACATCAGGTGAGCGTTGAAGATGGCTGCATCGCAATTGCCTGCCCGATAACCGGCGACTGGGTCGCCATGACCAACCATACCTGGGCATTCTCCATCGCCGAAATGAAAAAAAACCTCGGCTTTGCGCATCTTGAAATCATCAATGACTTCACCGCGGTGTCCATGGCGATCCCGATGCTGAAGCCGGAGCATCTGATCCAGTTTGGCGGCGCTGAACCGGTCGAGGGTAAGCCGATTGCTGTCTACGGGGCCGGTACCGGCCTGGGCGTTTCACATCTGGTGCATGTCGCTCAGCGCTGGGTGAGCCTGCCGGGTGAAGGTGGTCACGTGGACTTTGCGCCTAACAGCGAAGAAGAGGGCATTATCCTCGAAGAATTGCGCGCTGAGATCGGCCACGTCTCCGCCGAGCGCGTCCTTTCAGGTCCGGGACTGGTGAACCTGTACCGGGCGATTGTGAAATCAGACGGTCGTCTGCCGGAAAATCTGCATCCAAAAGACGTTACCGAACGCGCGCTGGCGGACAGCTGCATTGACTGCCGTCGTGCCCTGTCGCTGTTCTGCGTGATTATGGGACGCTTCGGCGGCAACCTGGCGCTGACGCTGGGCACCTTCGGGGGCGTTTATATCGCGGGCGGCATTGTGCCGCGCTTCCTGGAGTTCTTCAAAGCCTCCGGCTTCCGCGGCGGATTCGAGGATAAAGGGCGCTTCAGAAGCTACGTGCAGGACATTCCGGTTTATCTGATCGTGCATGATAACCCAGGCCTGCTGGGGTCGGGTGCCCACCTGCGTCAGGTTCTCGGTCAGATTCTCTGATGCTTGGCCCTCTCCCGCGGGAGAGGGCTTTTTCGTTACAGGTGCATGAGCTGGCGGAACTCTTTCACCTTGCTGCGGCTCACCGGCACCTGAAAATCCAGATCCTTCAGGCGCAAGATATAGGTGTTGTTAAACCACGGTTCGATCTCGCGGATCTTGTTTAAATTCACGCAGAACGAGCGGTGGCAGCGGAAAAAGTGCGACGCAGGCAGCTTGCTGCAAAACTCGGTGATGTTCATCGCCATCACGTAAGATTCCCGCCGCGTATAGACAAAGGTCATCTTTTCATGGGCTTCGGCATAGTAGATATCATTGACCGGCGTCACGATGATGCGCTCATCTTTGACCAGATTGATGGTGTCGTTGTCCCTTACCGTTGGGCTGGCGTTAGCAGGGGCTGTCTGCTGCTGCCATGCGGCCTCCAGCTTTTGCAGCATGCTGACAATCCGCGATTCCTGGTAAGGCTTAAGGATATAGTCAAACGCCTCCAGCTCGAAGGCCTCTACGGCGTGCTCTTTCCAGGCGGTAACGAACACAATAAACGGCTTATGGGCAAACTGATTGATGTTTTGCGCCAGTAATACGCCATCCAGCGACGGAATATTGATATCCAGAAAAATGGCGTCGACCCGGTTATGCTGCAAAAACTTCAACACGTCCAGACCGTCATCAAACGTACCCACAATGTCCATCTGGCTGTGGGTGTTGATAAGCCAGGTTAGCTCCTGTTGAGCCAGAATTTCATCTTCGACAATAATAACTTTCATGGGTTACTCCACCTGGGGCAACAGTGATGTTGTCGAATGGACCGGAGAGCGCTCATTCGGGACGTAAAAAGCAATTTCGGTGCCCGGTTCAAGACGCTGAATGTGCAGTCCATCGCCGTAAAGCAGCTTGACCCGGTGGTGCACGTTCAGCAGGCCGATTTTATTTCCGGGCATCTCGTTAGACTCGACGCGCTCAATGACTTTAGGATCAATTCCGTGGCCGGTATCGCGCACGGCAATCCGCACCCGGTTTCCGCTTTCGGTGATGCTGATGGTGACCACCCCTTTGCCTTTACAGGGTTGAATGCCGTGAACAATCGCGTTTTCGACCAGCGGCTGGATAAGCAGGCTCGGTATCACGCAGTTGACCTCTTCATCAATATCGTAAATGACCGTGAGCTTGTCGCCAAAGCGCGCCTGCTCAATCGCGATGTAGTCTTTTATCTGATACAGCTCTTTTTTGATGTCGATCTGCTCGTCATCTTTCAGCTCGATGTTGTAGCGCAGATAGCGCGACAGATTAAAAATCAGCTGGCGCGCGGTGTCCGGATTAAGACGAATGGACGAGGAGATGGCGTTCAGCGCGTTAAACAGGAAATGGGGATTGATTTTGCTCTGCAGCGCGCGAAGCTCTGCCTTATTTGCCATCTCACGCAGCTGTTCTGCCCGCGAAACCTCCAGCTGAGTCGAGATAATCTGCGACAGGCCGATGGCCATCTCCTGCAGCGTCGAGGTGATCTGATGCGCGTGGCAGTAATAAATTTTCAGCGTGCCCGTCACGACGCCTTTCTCCCACAGCGGGATCACCAGCATGGAGTGGATTTCCGGCGTTCGGTGGGCTTCATCATTGTTTTTAATAATGATTTTACCGTAGTTAATCGCCTGTCTGGTGGTCGGGCTAATGGTGTCATCGTTGTCGCGATAGTTGTGTTCCCCCACGCCGACGTAGGCCAGCACGTGGTCAATATTGGTGATGGCGACAGCGTCAGCGTGGATATCGTGGCGGATAATTTCGCAGACCTGACGCAATGATTCCGCGTTAACGTGACGGAAGAGCGGCAGCGTTTTGTTGGCGATATCCAGCGCCAGCTTGGCCTGACGTGCGGCGCTTGCTTCTTTTTCGCCTTCAACGCTTTGCACCAGCAGCACAATAAAGCCGATGCACACGCTGCCCAGAATCATCGGAATACCGATTTTCGAGACGATATCTAGCCCCAGCGTGGTGGTGGGGGCCCAGATAACGACCAGGATCATGGTCAGCGTTTCGCACACCATGCCCGCCACGATCCCGGCGCGCCAGCGCTGTTTTTTCGGGATTTTGCGGCTGATCCAGCCGGAGAGCACCCCGGCGATAATACTGGTAATAAAGCAGGGCACCGCCGTGACGCCGCCGATATCAATCAGATAGCGATGGGTTCCGGCAATCACGCCGGTGATGACGCCCACCCACGGGCCAAACAAAATTCCGCCGGACATCACCGCGATAATACGCACGTTAACCAGCGAGCCCTCTACCGGTACGCCTGACCAGGTGCTGAACAGGGCGAACAGGGAAAAGATAGCGGTAACGGCCAGCAGCTCTTTTGGCGAGTGTGCGGATTTGTGCAACAGCTCGCGAAACAGGCGAATGCGAATGAGGAAGAACAGGCAAATCAGCATTAATGCCGCACGGTCAAAAACCGCCAGCAGCATAGTAAATATTTCGTGCACGAGTAGACCTGGGAAAACGGGAAAGAGCCATGATAAAAAACCTGACGCGTATTGACCAGCTATCCGACAGGTTTATCAAATGAGGAAAAACCATAATTTCTAAAGGGGATTGTCTGTCGGTAACGGACACGTCCTGATTTTTTATATCCTGCGTATCGTCAGGTAACTGTTTTGATATCATCCTGTTAAATAACGGCTATCAGAAAGCCAACCCTGAAACAGGGGCTTCCGCTTTTCGGCACAGGAGGGTTCCGGTTTTCAGGCGTTCGCTTTTTTTTCACTTCCCTCTCGACAGCATGATTTTTTTCAGGTTATTTTCTAAGCATGCCACATCGGTGGCAGCGTCGCTCGGACGGTCCGGGCGCTAACGTTAATCTGAGGAATCTATGGCTGAATTCAGTCCTGAACGCCGTTTTACGCGTATCGATCGTCTCCCCCCTTATGTTTTCAATATCACAGCTGAACTGAAAATGGCTGCGCGTCGGCGCGGCGAAGATATTATTGATTTCAGCATGGGTAACCCTGACGGCCCAACGCCACCGCATATCGTTGAGAAGCTCTGCACGGTTGCCCAGCGTCCGGATACGCACGGCTACTCAACCTCTCGCGGTATTCCCAGGTTACGTCGCGCGATCTCGCGCTGGTATCAGGATCGCTATCAGGTTGATATCGATCCGGAAAGTGAAGCGATTGTCACCATCGGCTCGAAAGAGGGGCTGGCACACCTGATGCTGGCTACGCTGGATCATGGCGATACGGTGCTGGTGCCTAATCCAAGCTATCCGATCCATATCTACGGCGCGGTGATTGCCGGCGCCCAGGTCCGCTCTGTGCCGCTGGTGGAAGGTGTCGATTTCTTTAACGAACTGGAACGTGCGATTCGTGAAAGTTATCCGAAACCGAAGATGATGATCCTCGGCTTCCCGTCGAACCCAACGGCGCAGTGCGTGGAGCTTGATTTCTTCGAGAAAGTTGTTGCGCTGGCTAAGCGTTATGACGTGCTGGTGGTTCACGATTTAGCCTATGCTGACATCGTCTATGACGGCTGGAAAGCCCCGTCGATTATGCAGGTCCCGGGCGCGCGTGACGTGGCGGTAGAGTTCTTTACCCTGTCGAAAAGCTACAACATGGCGGGCTGGCGTATTGGCTTTATGGTGGGTAACAAAACGCTGGTGAGCGCACTGGCGCGCATTAAGAGTTACCACGATTACGGCACCTTCACGCCGCTGCAGGTCGCGGCTATCGCTGCCCTGGAGGGCGACCAGCAGTGCGTTCACGAGATTGCCGCCCAGTATAAGCGCCGCCGTGACGTGCTGGTAAAAGGCTTGCATGAGGCGGGCTGGATGGTGGAAATGCCGAAGGCGTCCATGTACGTCTGGGCAAAAATTCCGGAACCGTATGCGGCGATGGGATCGCTGGAGTTTGCCAAAAAACTGCTTCAGGATGCAAAGGTGTGTGTCTCGCCTGGCATTGGATTCGGTGATTATGGCGACACCCATGTGCGATTTGCCCTGATTGAAAACAGCGACCGTATTCGTCAGGCGGTGAGGGGCATCAAGAGTATGTTCCGTGCCGATGGTCTTCTCACCTCAAAGAGCGTCGCAGAACATCCCGCATCGTCATGACATAAAAAAACAGGAGCCGATGGCTCCTGTTTTTTTGACTGCATGTTCTTCACTAAATCATCAGGGCAAAGGTTCCGGCCCAGACTAAAACAATCACCGAAATGCCCATAAAGAAATATTTCACGTTTGCTCGCTCCGCGTATCTTGTGGTACGCATTTAAAAACAGAGTCCACCTGATTATAGAGAGCTGAAATACGGTCAAAACGAAAATGAGAATTTTCCCGTTACGCCGCCGACTCCAGCTCAGAATTCTGTGCTTTCCTGTTGCCAGACGGCGCTAATGTACGCCTAAAAATGAAGGGTGACAAGAGGGATTTTTTTAAATAATTTCCGCTACTTACGAGTGTCGTGGAACGGCGACAGTTTGATTTCACAACGCAATAAATTCACTTTGAGCGACGCAATGAGTGACGAGTTTTCAGCGGGAAGACAGGTGATTGAAAAGGTTAGTTTCTTAGCGAAACTAACCTTCATGAAGAGCTTAAATATAGAGCGAGGCTTCGCCAAGAGGGCGTGTTTTGAAACGACGATGCATCCACAGATACTGCTCAGGAGCACGCATGATTTCAGTTTCGATGACTTTATTGATAAACGCTGCGGCTTCGCACTCGTTTTCCGGATAGTTAGCCATTTCAGGGGAGATGTGCAGACGGTAGCCTGATTTATCTGCTTTTCTCACCATCGTCACGGTCAGCATGGAGGCGCCCGATAATCGAGAAATGACAAAGGTACCGTTAGTCGTCGCAACGTCTTTCACCGCAAAGAAGGGGGCAAAGCTGCTGCCTTTACGTCCATAATCCTGATCGGGTGCAAACCAGACGGCCTCTCCTTTCTTGAGAGCGCCGACCATACCGCGCAGGTTATTACGACTGATCATCGCCTTATTGGAACGCATGCGGCCACGCGTTTGCACCCACTCCATCAGAGCGCTGTTGTGCGGTCTGTAAGTTGCCATCATTGGCTGACAAAGCCCCATCACTCGGCCACCCAACTCCAGCGACATAAAGTGAACGCCGACGACCATCACGCCGCGTTTTTGCATCTGCGCGCGTTTCAGATTATCCAGTCCTTCCACGTCAAACCACTTGCGGACACGCTCATCCGGCCAGAACCAGGCCATGCCCGTTTCAAGCAGCGCCATGCCGATAGACTTGAAGTTTTCAGCAATGAGTTTCTCGCGCTCTTCGGCATTGTACTGCGGAAAACAAAGCTCAATATTTTTACGCGCGATGGATTCGCGACGTTTCAGGAAAACGCGGGAAGCGCTGCCCAGTTTCGACCCCAGCAAGCGCAGGGCAGGGTATGGAAGTTGAACCAGCAGCCAGAGTACGCCAAGACCAAACCATGTAAACCAGTAACGCGGGTGTAAAAACGCGCGTTGAAATTTGGATTGAGACAAAATAGTAGAACCTATATGAAGCCTGTAAAGGTAGCGCAGAGTTTGCGATACGACGTGCCGATAAGACCGTTCTTCAAGGTGATGGTTGCAGGCTTTACCGAACTTTACGGCGTTGCCTGGCCACTGCTGATTTGGGCGGGCGGCGTAATGTAGCACCGTTATACGATATGTGCTATTACTCGTTTTTGATTAAAAAAGCGGCAGCTCAGGAGGTGCTTGATTTTACAGATTTTATCGACTTTCACATGGAAAGCGCCTTTCCTGCCCCAGCGGAACGCAGTAGCGTTAGCGTTCAGAAAGAAAGCGTAACGAAAAAAATGCGTCGTTGATTTTCGCCTAATTAAATATTTACGCGCTCATTTATCCCTTCATATAATACTTAAGAATTTTCTTTATGAAAATTCTTAAGTATTATTCATGCTGTCAATGGAGTGGCCGCCTTCTTTCCTCGTTTACGTTCCCCTTTTAATCGCGCCGCAAAAAGATATTGCAGTTCTTCAGCGTTTTTTGGCGTGGCGCTGTGATGCAAATCAAAACAAGATGTTTTTATTAACATCTCTCTGGCTGCAATCCCTTCTGCGATACAAATATTCGATTTGTGCGAAAAGAGCAGTTTCTTTTTCTGAGTTAATTAGGCAATTTGCGATAATGTATTAGAGGAAAATTCTTAAGAAAATTCTTGTCGTGGATAAATGATCTGTGTATTTGATTTTGTTTCGATCATTATTCTATTATTGCGCATCAAGAACGATACCGTGAAGTTGGCATAGCTAAACAAAGAGGGATGATTAAATGGCTGACAGTTTTCAGAATGAGGTGCCTAAGGCACGTATTAACCTGAAGCTTGACCTGCATACTGGCGGAGCAAGCAAGAAAATGGAATTACCCTTGAAACTGCTTGTTACAGGTGATTTCAGTAATGGACAGGAATCTGCACCAATATCGGAGCGTGAAAAAGTTAATATCAACAAAAATAATTTTGATAGCGTTCTTTCCGAATATTCCCCAAAAGTTAATCTGGCCGTTAAAAATACGCTGTCTGAAGATGGCGGTGAGGACAACATTCAGCTGACTTTCCAGAGCATGAAAGATTTCACGCCAGAGCAGGTGGCGGCCCAAATTCCACAGCTGAAGGCGATGCTGGCAATGCGCAACTTGCTCCGCGATCTGAAGGCCAACCTGCTGGATAACCAGACTTTCCGAAAAGAGCTGGAGAAAATCGTTCTTGACCAGACGCTTAGTGCTGAGTTGCGAAATGAGTTATCCGCGCTGGCTTCAAAAAAACCTTAATCATCATGCTGTTTTAACGGATTAATCAAGGAATGCTCATGTCTGTACAAAATAATACTGCTGGCGGGGAAAGCGTGGTGCTGGAACGCCCTGCTGTGGGTGGGGTGTACGCCTCACTGTTTGAGAAAATCAATCTGAACCCTGTCTCTGAGCTGAGCGCGCTGGACATCTGGCAAGATGCGCAGGCGATGTCGGATGCGACCGCAGACGAGCGTCTGACCGCAGGTATGCAGGTCTTTCTGGAATGCCTGACCAAGGCAGGCTCGAAGGTCGAAAAACTGGATAAAAGCCTGATCGATCACCATATCGCTGAGCTCGACTACCAGATAAGCCGCCAGCTGGACGCCGTTATGCACCATGAAGGGTTTCAGTCGGTTGAGAGCCTGTGGCGCGGAGTGAAGTCGCTGATTGATAAAACAGATTTTCGCCAGAACGTGAAAATCGAGCTTCTGAGCATGTCTAAAGAAGAGCTGCGCCAGGACTTTGAAGACAGCCCGGAAGTCATCCAGAGTGGTTTGTATAAACACACCTACATTGATGAATATGATACCCCAGGCGGCGAGCCGATCGCGGCGTTGATTTCCGCTTATGAGTTCGATGCTTCAGCGCAGGATGTCGCTCTGCTGCGCAACATCTCTAAAGTATCTGCGGCTGCACATATGCCATTTATCGGCTCAGCAGGCCCGAAATTCTTCCTCAAGGAGTCCATGGAAGACGTCGCGGCGATTAAAGATATAGGTAACTATTTTGACCGCGCAGAGTACATCAAGTGGAAATCGTTCCGCGATACGGACGACGCTCGCTACATCGGTCTGGTGATGCCCCGCGTGCTTGGACGTTTACCGTATGGCCCGGATACCGTTCCGGTTCGCAGCTTCAACTATGTTGAAGAAGTCAAAGGTCCGGATCACGACAAATACCTGTGGACGAATGCGTCGTTTGCCTTCGCTTCCAACATGGTGCGTAGCTTTATTAATAACGGCTGGTGTGTCCAAATCCGTGGCCCGCAGGCCGGCGGTGCGGTTCAGGATCTGCCTATCCATCTTTATGATCTGGGGACAGGCAATCAGGTAAAAATACCGAGCGAAGTGATGATCCCTGAAACGCGTGAATTCGAATTCGCGAATCTGGGCTTTATTCCGTTGTCCTACTACAAAAACCGCGACTACGCCTGCTTCTTCTCAGCAAACTCCACTCAGAAACCGGCGCTGTATGACACCGCTGATGCAACGGCCAACAGCCGTATCAATGCGCGTCTGCCGTACATCTTCCTGCTGTCGCGTATCGCCCACTACCTGAAGCTAATTCAGCGCGAGAACATCGGTACCACCAAGGATCGTCGACTACTGGAGCTGGAACTGAACACCTGGGTCCGCAGTCTGGTGACAGAAATGACCGATCCGGGCGACGAGCTGCAGGCGTCTCATCCACTGCGTGATGCAAAAGTGGTGGTGGAAGATATTGAAGATAACCCAGGCTTCTTCCGCGTGAAATTGTATGCGATTCCACACTTCCAGGTGGAAGGGATGGGCGTCAACCTGTCGCTGGTTTCCCAGATGCCGAAAGCGAAATCGTAATAACAGGCAGGAAGCCGATGAAAACGGAACAACCGTTATGGGGTAGGGGCATTATGGTCGCTCCCCAGCATTTTCAGCAACAGGTCGCTTATGCGGCCTGGTCTGCCGAGTGTATTGCCCGGCTGGGCCTCTCCTGCCCGTGGGGGGTTATAAATGCTACCTTCGAGCCGGAAGCTCTCAGGCTTGGACGTCTGCAGGCCCGTCATCTGCATGTCCGTTTTCAGGACGGTACGCTGATTGATACAAACAATGCTGATTCGCTGCCACCGGTACTGTCGCTTGAAAGCGAATCGCAGGAGGTGACGGTGGTGCTGGCGCTCCCGCTACTGCGGGCGAACGGCGGCAACTGCCTGAAACCCGATGAGGTGGCCGAGCGTCCGGTGCGATATCGTCAGCGCTGGCGGGATGTACGCAATACCTTTGGGGAAGACACTCGTCAGATTGCCGTGATGCAGCCGGAACTGACGCTGCGTTTTGCGCATCAGAACAACAGCGATTATCTGACTTGTCCGGTCGCCCGCCTGCAGCAGGACTCACAGGGGATGTGGTTACTGGATGAGACGTTTCTCCCTCCGTTGTTGACCCTCCAGGGCAGCCGTTGGCTGGTAACTCAGCTGGAACAGCTGATGACCCAACTGCGGGCCCGACTGTGCCGTCTGATGGCAATGCGGCGTGAAAGCAATGAGCGTATGGCAGACTTCGCCGTGGCTGATGTATCACTGTTCTGGCTGCTAAATGCGCTGAACAGCGCCGAGCCCGTGCTCGGACAGTTTCAGCGATACCCGCAAAGCCCACCGGAGCGTCTATATCTGGAACTTTCTCGCCTGGCGGGGAGCCTGCTGACCTTCTCCCTGGAGCATCAGGTGAGCGCCATTCCGGCCTGGCATCATGAGCAACTCAATGCAGTGTTTCCACCGCTGTTTGACTTGCTTGGCGATCTGCTTGAAGCCAGCCTGCCGTCACGGGTGGTGGCCCTGGCACTCGACAATGACCCACGGCTGCACTTCTGGCAGGCTCGCCTGCATGACCCGCGTCTGCGCGAAGGGGCGGATTATTACCTCTCAGTGCGTTCACCGATGCCGGTGGCACAGCTGCAGGAACAGTTCCCACGTCAGTGTAAGGTCGGCAGCCCTGACCATGTCAGGAGTATCGTCAATTCATCACGGGTGGGGGTGCCCCTGGTGCCACTGCGCCATGTGCCGGCTGCCATTCCGCTTCGCCTGGAAAATCAGTATTTCAGTCTCGATCTCTCCCATCCTCTGGCGACTGAAATGCTCCAGAGTGGGACATGTATGTTTTACGTCCCGGGCATGCTCGGCGAGCCTGAACTTGAACTCTTTGCGGTATTGAGAACATGAGTGAACGTAAACACGGCGCGGTCGTGTCTGTTGATATTGACGCACTGCTGCAGGATACCTGGCTTCAGGTAATCAGCCTTCGCCATGGCCCGCAGTTTCAGGAAGGAGAAGGTCGGGTCTTGTGGGAACGCTGTATCGCTGATGTGGAACGCGTTCAGCGTGAACTGAAAGCGAGTGAACTCGATGAAGCCAGCTGTAAGCATATCCTCACTGCACAATGTGCATTGCTTGATGAGGCGGTCAAAGGGCGCGGTGTAGAGGATGATGCCTGTGTGCAGTGGTATGACATTCCTCTGCAGGGACACTTCCTCGGCACAATGGACGCGGGTGACACTTTGTGTGACAGGATGCGCGATGTGCTGCGTGAACCTGCATCAGACAATGCCGTACTGACCTGTTTTCAGCGTGTAATGATGCTCGGATTTCTGGGAAACTTTCGCTCGCTGAACGATCCAGAACGCCAGAAGCTGGTCAGCGCCCTCAATGAACGTGTTACGCCGTTCAGCTATCCGCAGACTCACCCTGTTCTGGCAGAAAGCCGCACGGGGCGCGGGGCGGGTGGCTGGCTGGCGTCATGGCCCGCGCGCATAGGCCTGAGCGTGATTGTTATTGTCGCGCTCTGGTGGGGACTTGATCGCTGGCTCGATCAGATGCTGCTGACCCTGTTGCCGGGAGTCGCAAAATGAGTCCTGTACAACAGCGCGTTCTTGCGCTGTGGGCCGCCCTGCTGAGTGCCGTGGTCTGTCTGGCTTTTCTGCCGGTATCCCGGCTGGCTTCAGTGCTCGTTTTGCTGGCGATGTTCGGGGTTATCGTCGCGTTCTGGTATATCGCCAGATTTCGTAGGGAGCATGACGTCACCCTGCATCTGGATGACCTTCCTGAAACCACTTACCGTCAACCTGTGGTGCTGGTTTGTGGCGATATGCCTCTGACCTGGCCGCAACAGTCACCGGTACTGATGGTCACGCAGGGATGCTGGATCCGTGTTGAGGACCATCAGGATCTGGAACATGTAGCCCGTCAGATTCTGTGGCAGCGTCCGGACTGGGGGCGTCAGCTGTCGGTGATGGTCAGTGTCTGCCCGCAGAAACACGTCGACAGCGAAGCCCTGACAAGTCGTCTGCTGGCTCTGCGCTGGCAAATCAGCCAGTTGCGTAAAGAAACGGGACATTCTGTGCCATTGATTCTGAATGGTCAGATCGGCAGTGGGATGACGGATGACATGCTCTGGCAGGCCGCTATTCCGGATGAAGGGTGCACTGTCTGGCGTGAGTCGAATGCGCCTTGTTCGATCGCCGCGTGGGTCACCACTGGTGGTGCGCCTGTGATGCAGCAGCAGGTGCTGATGAATAGCCTGATGAGTTGGTTCCATCAGCATGTCCAGGCGGTATTCATCGATGAGAATCCTGATGTTCCGGCCATTGCACCTGCAGCGTTGCTGTGGGGAATGGGGCCGATTCTTGCCGGAAGCCTTGCGTCCTCTGCCTGGACGGCGTGGTTATCGCGTCATACTGCCATGCAGCAGGTAGCCGGCTGGCAACCGGTAGGGACGGACAGTACGGTGATATCACCCTTCCCGGATTTCATCCTGCCGCTGTTACCGGAAGGAAGTGGAGTTACTCCCCGGACCCGCACCTGGCGCTGCGCCCTTGGTCTTTTCACCCTGGCGGCCATCGCCGCGCTGCTCAGCAGTGGCTGGAACAATCGCCAGCTGCTGCATCGCGTGAGCTTCGATATAGCCCGTTACGACAGCCTCTCCATCGATGATTATGGCCCGAAGGCTACCGCCGTTTCGGTCCTTCGCGAGAATGCGGCGCTGCTGGATAACTATGCACGTAACGGTGTACCGGCCCGGTTGGGTCTGGGGCTTTATCAGGGAGAACGTCTACGGATGCCCCTTCTGGAAGCGATCCGCTCGTATGTGCCGCCGCCCCCTAAACCGCAGCCAGCCCCAAAACCGGTTCCGAAAATAGTAAGGCTGGACAGCATGTCGCTGTTCGATACCGGCAAGTTCGTGCTGAAAGCCGGCTCTACCAAAATGCTGGTGAATTCATTGGTTGGCATTAAAGCGAAGCCGGGCTGGCTGATTGTCGTGTCAGGGCATACCGATAACACCGGCAATCCGCAGTTGAACCAGACGCTGTCTCTGAAGCGTGCCGAAGCGGTGCGCAGTTGGATGCGTGACACCGGCGACGTGCCGGAAAGCTGTTTTGCGGTGCAGGGCTATGGCGAAAGCCGCCCTGTCGCAACCAACGACACCCCGGAAGGGCGTGCGCTTAACCGCCGTGTCGAAATTAGTCTGGTACCGCAGGCGAACGCCTGTCAGATACCCGGCAAACACCCGGCGTCATCGCAGGATGATGGCGCTTCACTACACAATGGAGAGTAATTCCATGGCAATTCCTGTTTATCTTTGGCTGAAGGACGACGGCGGCGCGGACATCAAAGGGTCTGTTGACGTTCAGGATCGTGAAGGCAGCATCGAAGTGGTCGCTCAGGAACATAATCTGTACATCCCGACCGACAACAACACCGGCAAGCTGACCGGTACCCGTATCCACACGCCGTTCCTGTTCACGAAGGAAATCGATTCCTCCAGCCCGTACCTGTACAAGGCGGTGACCACCGGTCAGACCCTGAAATCAGCTGAATTCAAGTGGTACAAAATCAACGACGCGGGTCAGGAAGTGGAGTACTTCAACACCAAACTGGAAAACGTGAAGGTAGTGAAAGTGAATCCTGAAATGTATGACATCAAGGATCCTTCTAAAGAGAAGCACAACCACCTTGAACGCGTTGAACTGCGTTACGAAAAAATCACCTGGACCTACAAAGACGGCAACATCATTCATTCTGATTCCTGGAACGAACGCGCCACGGCGTAATCCTGATGCGGGCAGGTTTTCCTGTCCGCAGTTTTTTGCTGAGTGCCTGAGATGCGGGCACTCAGCAAAGAAAAAATCTGCCTGCCTGACCTTATGCGCTTTGGTGAACAGCGAGGGGCGGTAGCGTGTCCAGGAACCGACAAAGAGAGAATCTCATGGAAAATCCAGCCATCCTGTTACGTCGTCTGAACCCTTACTGTGCCCGAGCGATGGAAGGCGCAGCTTCGCTTTGTCAGACCCGTGCCCATGCCGAAATTCTGCCGGAGCACTGGCTGCTTAAGCTGCTGGAGCAGGGGGAAGGTGACCTGACGGTGCTGGCGCGTCGCTATGAATGGGATATGGATGGCATCTGGCAGGATCTGCTCGGCTGGCTCGACAGACAACCTCGCTCCGTGCGCCATCGGCCCCAGCTCTCAGAGGACATCCAGACTCTGATGCAGCAAGCCTGGCTACTGGCCTCACTCCATGGCGAAGAGCACATTCGCAGCGTCCATCTGCTGATGGCCCTGGTGGAAAAACCAAAACTGGCACGTTGTGACGGCCTTTGGCCGCTGTTAACGCTTGCTCAAAGCCAGCTGGAGCGCCTGCGACCGTTGCTGGATGCGCAATCGGATGAGCGTCCGGAAATGCAGCGCGAAGCCGAGCTGGCACAGAACCACGGTGGTGAGGTGGAGTTTGTCGGGCGTCCGGCTGGCGTGGAAATGAAAGAGGGGGAGCTGAGCCCTGCGCTGCAGAACACGCTTGATAAATTCACCCTCGATGTCACCGCCAAAGCGAAGGAAGGGAAGATCGATCCGGTGTTTGGCCGCGACACAGAAATCCGTCAGATGGTGGATATCCTCTCTCGTCGCCGCAAAAACAACCCGATTCTGGTCGGCGAGCCGGGCGTGGGGAAAACCGCACTGGTTGAAGGTCTGGCATTGCGTATTGCCGAGGGTAATGTGCCTGAATCCCTGAAAGCTGTCACTCTGCGTACCCTTGATCTGGGCCTGCTGCAGGCCGGTGCAGGCGTGAAAGGCGAGTTCGAACAGCGGCTGAAAAACGTCATCGATGCGGTGCAGCAATCCCCGTCCCCGGTCCTGCTATTTATTGATGAAGCGCATACCATCATCGGCGCGGGCAACCAGGCGGGGGGCGCCGATGCAGCGAACCTGCTGAAACCGGCGCTGGCGCGTGGCGAACTACGCACCATTGCGGCCACCACCTGGTCTGAATACAAACAATACTTCGAGCGCGACGCGGCCCTGGAGCGTCGTTTCCAGATGGTAAAAGTCGATGAGCCTGACGACGACACCGCCTGCCTGATGCTCCGTGGTTTGAAATCCCGCTATGCCGAACACCATAACGTGCACATTACCGACGATGCGGTGCGCGCTGCTGTTACGCTTTCCCGCCGCTATCTGACGGGCCGCCAGCTGCCGGACAAGGCGGTTGATCTGCTCGACACCGCCGCAGCGCGCGTCCGGATGAGCCTCGACACGGTACCGGAACAGCTGACCTGCATTCGCTCGCAGATTACCTCTCTTGAAATGGAGAAGCAGGCGCTGCTGGAAGATATTGCTGTCGGCAATCAGAGCCATGGTGAACGCCTGACCGTCATTGAGCGGGAAGAGAACGCTCTTATCGTTGCTCTCGACGAGCTTGAAACGCAGTACGGGCAGGAATTGAAACTCACCGAACAACTGCTGGAAAGCCGCCAGGATATCTCCCGTCAGAGCGAGACGCACATGCTGCAGCAGGAACTGAACGGCATGCAGCACAGCAACCCACTGCTCTCTCTGGATGTGGATGTACGCACCGTTGCCAACGTGATTGCTGACTGGACAGGCGTGCCGCTGTCATCGCTGATGAAAGATGAGCAGACCGAACTGCTGACCCTCGAAAATGAAATGGGTAAACGTGTGGTCGGGCAGGATGTGGCGCTTGAGGCCATCGCCCAGCGTCTGCGTGCGGCAAAAACGGGTCTCACCTCCGAGAATGGCCCGCAGGGCGTATTCCTGCTGGTGGGACCGAGCGGGGTGGGGAAAACCGAAACCGCGCTTGCGCTGGCCGATGTCATGTACGGCGGTGAGAAGTCACTCATTACGATTAATCTCTCAGAATACCAGGAGCCGCATACGGTTTCCCAACTGAAGGGTTCACCTCCGGGTTACGTCGGTTATGGCCAGGGAGGGATCCTGACCGAAGCCGTGCGCGAGCGCCCGTATAGTGTGGTTTTGCTCGATGAAGTCGAAAAAGCCCACCGCGACGTGATGAACCTGTTCTATCAGGTCTTTGATCGCGGCTTTATGCGCGACGGCGAAGGGCGTGAAATCGACTTCCGCAACACCGTTATTCTGATGACCTCGAATCTCGGCAGCGACCGCCTGATGCAGCTGCTTGACGAACAGCCGGAGGCCAGCGAAGGCGATCTTCACGAGCTGCTGCGTCCGATACTGCGCGATCACTTCCAGGCGGCGCTGCTGGCCCGCTTCCAGACCGTGATTTACCGCCCCCTCTCGGAAGCAGCCATGCGTACCATCGTGGAAATGAAACTCTCACAGGTCAGCAAGCGCCTGCATCGACACTACGGCCTGAGCACGCACATTGATGAAAGTCTTTATGACGCGCTGACTTCAGCCTGCCTGCTGCCAGATACCGGTGCGCGTAACGTCGACAGCCTGCTCAATCAGCAAATTCTGCCGGTGCTCAGTCAGCAACTGTTGACCCATATGGCCGCAAAACTGAAACCACAGTCATTACGTTTTAGCTGGAGTGAGGAAGAGGGGATCGGGCTGGAATTTGATGTGAAACAGGGAGTGGACGCATGAGTAATAATCCTCCGTTAAGATACAGCCATAACCACCACCTGCTGGCGGTGAAAGGATGTGAGTCCACGCTCGACGTGCTGGCGTTTGAAGGCGATGAAGCCCTGAGCACGCCGTTCCGCTACCGTATTGAATTCACCAGCAGCGACCACGCCATCAGCAAAGAGATGATGCTGATGAAGCCCGGTACGCTGACGCTGCAGGCCCCGGTAGACCAGGGTTACGGCATTAAAGTGCAGCAGGCCGTGCGCACCCTTCAGGGCGTAGTGACCTGTTTTGAACGCCTCAGCACGTCAAAAGATGAAACCCGCTACGCCCTGACGCTCCGGCCACGTCTGGCGCTGCTCGACCGCTCGCACCAGAACGCTATTTACCAGGACATGTCGGTTCCGCAAATCGTGGAAAAAATCCTGCGCGAGCGCCACGGCATGCGCGGCCAGGATTTTCTGTTCTCGCTGTCAAAAGAGTACCCGCGCCGTGAGCAGGTGATGCAGTACGGTGAGGACGACCTGCACTTTATCACCCGCCTGCTGGGTGAGGTCGGTATCTGGTTTCGCTTCACCACCGACACGCGCCTCAACATTGACGTGGTGGAGTTTTACGACAGCCAGCAGGGGTATGAAAAAGGTCTGAAGCTGCCGTCGGTACCGCCATCGGGCCAGCATTCAAAAGGCGTGGATTCAGTCTGGGGAATGGAATGCCATCACAACGTGGTGCAGAAGCAGGTCAGCACCCGGGACTACAACTACCGTCAGGCCACGCAGGACATGAATAGCCTGGTGGATGCGACCCGCGGGGATGTCACCACCTGTGGGGAGGCTTACCACTGGGGAGATAACTACCTGACGCCGGGCAGCGCGCATGACCGCAACCCGGCCCCGGAGTCCGGGGCGTTTTATGCCCGCCTTCGTCACGAACGCTACCTGAATGGTCAGACCCGGACGCAGGGCGTCACCAGCTGTCCGACCCTCTCGCCGGGTCAGGTACTGAAAGTCACCGGTGGGTATGAAGTGGCCGATGTGTTTGCGCAGGGCGTGGTCATCACGGCGATGCACACGGATGCCCGCCGGGATAAGGACTTTGCGGTTGATTTTGACGGCATTCCGGACAGCACCGATTTTGGTTTCCGCCCGGAACCTGGCTCACGCCCGGTGATGGCTGGCACCTTACCGGCCCGCGTCACCAGCACCACCGAGAACGACACCTACGGGCATATCGATAAGGACGGTCGCTACCGCGTCAACATGCTGTTCGACCGTGATAACTGGGAAACCGGGTTCGAGAGCCTGTGGGTGCGCCAGTCCCGCCCTTATGCAGGGGACACCTACGGTCTGCACCTGCCGCTGCTGGCGGGCACCGAAGTGGCGATTGGCTTTGAGGACGGTAACCCGGACCGGCCGTACATTGCCGGCGTGCTGCACGACTCGGCACACGGCGACCACGTCACCATCCGCAACTACAAACGCAACGTCCTGCGTACCCCTGCGAACAACAAAATCCGCCTCGATGACGAGCGCGGGAAAGAGCACATCAAGGTGTCGACGGAGTACGGCGGGAAAAGTCAGCTGAACCTGGGGCACCTGGTTGATAGTAAGAAGCAGAAGCGGGGCGAGGGGTTTGAGCTTCGCACGGATAGCTGGGGGGCGATACGTGCGCAGAAGGGGATGTTTATCAGCGCTGACGGTCAGGCGAAGGCGCAGGGGCAGGTGCTGGATATGGCACCTGCAATCAGCCTCCTGAAAGGGGCGCTGAATCAGATAACAGAATGGGGCAGTATTACCCAGACCCACCATAACTTTTCACCGGACGCAGATTCACTGAGAGAGTTTGTTAACGGTGCCAGTAACCTGAAAGAAGCGGCTTTATTGATGTCTGCCCCGAATGGTATAGCAGCCGTTACGCCTGAAACCACGCTCATGCACAGCGGGAAAGGTCTTTACCTGCAGAGCCTGGGCGAGGTCAATATTGCAACTGCGCAGCGCCACTCTGTAAATGCCAGTAAAGCGATTTCTCTACTTTCACAGCAGGAAGGGATTCGGGTGGTCTCGGCGAAGGGACCACTTGAAGTAGAATCACACGCAGACACACTCTCCCTTACGTCACTGAAAGACGTTACGGTTCAGTCAACCCAGGGCCGCCTGCAGCTTACTGCAAAGAACGGGATCACTATTGCATGTGGTGGTGCTTACATCCAGTTGACACCTCAGGGAGAGATTAGGGTTCATGGCCCAGGCCTGTTAAGCCTTAAAGGGCAGCACAACATGGAAGGGCCTGCGAGTCAGGATTTCCCGTTGCCTGAATTACCCTCTTCGGTCTGCAAAGATTGTCTGAAACGAGCGCAAGAAATTGCTCAAGGTTTTGTTTCAAGGGAGATGTAAAAGTGGATTTCGTTTCTCCGTGGATGGACAAAATTAGAACAACCTGCCAGCGTGCAGAACTGGACCATATTGATGTGATTATCGATCAGTGTGCTGTTAATTTCTCTGTCCTGCCCGCACTTACTACTTTCAGTAACCCTGTGATGTGGCAGTCGCTATATCAAGGGCTACCTGAGGATATTTATCCTGAGGATGCGCCTGTACTGGTTCGGGTGGATCTATCGGACGCCGAACATGTTCAGTGGCTACATAACCTTGCAGCAGAAATGATGGAATCGGCTCCCCTGCTGATATGCGGTTCTTGCTGGTCGTTTGAACAGCTTGCTGATTGGCTCAGGGATTGTGTTGATGCGCAACATGAAGGCCGGGAGGGGATTTTCCGTTTCTGGGATACCCGTATTTTTCCTTTCTTGTTCAGCCACATTCTTGATGTTGAGCAGCAAAAGCAACTTCTGAAACCGATTTTATTCTGGACCTGGCTGGATGGTGATAATCAGCCCTCCATTCAATTGGGGAGTGGTGAAATTCCTGATTCTGATGAATCGGTGATACAAATCGAATTTACCGATAGCCAGTTTGAAAAACTAATGTGTGTCAGTGATACGAGTCAGTTTCTGAGCTACGAAAGTGTGCCAGAAGGGATGTTCACTAGCCGGCAAGCCGAATTTACAGCCTGTTATGAGGCGATGCTGACCGCAACAGAGCAGAGAATTGTTTTTGATGATAAGCGCAATGACTGGGTTATGGCGCAGGTTATTTCAAATAACTCTGTTACCTGATTAATCCCTCACAAGGAGTGTCAAATGAAATCTCCCTTTCTCTTGTTAGTCGCAGCGGTATTGCTGTTAACGGGCTGTAACCAGCCTGCTGAATCTGAATCAGTCAGCGGGGGGGGCGGAACCATCGAGGCGATCAACCATACCCACTGGGCCATCAACCACTTTAGTGTCAACGGGCAGTCCGGTGTCGATATTATCGGCCCGTGGCAGGGAGGAGGCGGTGCTGGTTACTTTGGTGTGCCTCCCAAATGGGAACCGGGAATGACGGTAAAAATTGAGTGGGAAACAGGCGTTGGGTATTCAATGGATTTTCCTGGTTTCGGGGATGATAAAAAAGTCCTTGAATGGGAAAAAAAAATAAAATCTCAGAAGCGAGAGCATAGCGAAATTGTTCCCGTTCCTGATTATAACGACCAGAAAACCTGTGGCATCAAAATACACTTTCTTCCGTGCGATAAGGTAAAAGTGACAACCAGTTGTTACGATTACGGCAATCCGAATTACCCGATTAAGGATCCGATAAAGATGGAAGAACCCAAAGTATGTCCAAAATAAATTCAGGACTGTCACGGCATGCTTAGCCTCTGGTGACAAAGGGCTGGGATCGGAACCTGTATTCTCTCATTATCCCCTAAACAAAGGAGTGTTAAATGAAATCTCCCTTTCTCTCTTTAGTTGCAGCGGTATTGCTGTTAACGGGCTGTAATCAGCCTGCGGAAACTGACTCGGTCAGCGGTGGGGGTGGAACCATTGAGGCCATCAACCATACCCACTGGGCTATCAACCACTTTAGTGTCAACGGGCAGTCCGGTGTCGATATTATTGGCCCATGGCAGGGAGGAGGCGGTGCGGGTTATTTTGGTGTCCCTTCAAAATGGGAACCGGGAATGACGGTAAAAATTGAGTGGGAGACAGGCGAAGCATCTACAGATGACTTCCCTGGTTTTGGAGATGATAAAAAAGTTCTTGAGTGGGAAAAAAAAATAAAAGCAAGTCATAAAGAACACAACGCAATAGTACCTGTTCCTGATTATAACGGCCAAAAAACCTGTGGAATAAAAATACATTTCCTTCCGTGCGATAAAGTAAAAGTCACAACCAGTTGTTACGATTACGGCAATCCGAATTACCCGATTAAGGATCCGATTAAGATGGAGGAGCCTGAAGTATGTCCAAAATAAATCCAGACTTAACATGGTATCCACCTCACTTTCCAAAACAAGGGCGTTTACCAACAGATGCAGCAGCAACGAAGCGAAACTGTAAACAGCAGGATAGCCATGAGCTGACATACCGGAATGAGCTTTGCCAGGCCGCAGGTAAACTCGTTGAGCCGCCTTGCTGTAAAACGCTGCATATCAGCTTATTTTTTGATGGTACAGGGAATAACCTTAATAACGATCTGTATATTTCCAGCCCTAAGCATCCAACAAATATTGCCCGTTTGTTTCGCGCAACGATCGGTCAGGGTTATGCTGGTGGCGTTCAGGGTCATACTGAAGAGCTGGTTGATTTAGCAGGAACTTCAAACAACAAATATTATAAATATTATATCCCGGGTGTCGGAACGCCTTTTCCTGAAGTTAATGACCTTGATTACAGTATGCCAGGTCTGGCTTTAGCGACTTACGGCGAAGAGCGAGTAAACTGGGGTCTATTGCGAATTATTGATGCTCTCAGGAGAACATCGGGTTTAACTGAGATTTCTGATGCCGAGTGTTATGCTGCCGTCAACAGAATGACATCAAATCTGGGATCGGACGGGCCAGACAGGCGTTATACCGTTTTTAATGAACTTTTAAAGGCAGCAGATCTTGCACCTAAACTGAAACAGGCAGTCATACAACCAGAACCCGGGAAACCTAAGCTATTAGGCATTAAGCTATATGTCTATGGTTTCTCCCGCGGTGCAGCAAGTGCGCGAGCGTTTGTGAACTGGCTATCTGAGTTGCTGCCAGGGGGCAGGAGAAAGGGAAGTAAACCTGAGCTTTGTCTGAAGTCGGGTGACGTAAAAATCCCCTTAAGTATTGAATTTCTTGGCCTGCTCGACACTGTGGCATCCGTCGGCATTGCAAATATTGCACCCTTCGCAGAAGGGCATATGGGATGGGCTGATGGCACCATGGAATTACCGGATAATGGGCTGATCAAAAAATGCACTCACCTCGTTTCATCCCACGAACAAAGACTTTGTTTCCCGCTGGATTCAATTTGCCGCAGCGACGGAACTTACCCAAGTTATGCTACGGAAGTGGTTTATCCTGGAATGCACTCCGATATTGGTGGGGGATATCCCCCGGGAGATCAAGGAAAAGCAGTAGGTCATAATGATAGTAATTTACTTTCGCAAATAGCTTTACATGATATGTATGCATCAGCTTTTCAAGGCGGTGCTCCACTAAAAGTCACAAAAAAATCGTTACCTAATGAGCTAAAAAAAGATGTTTGGAGATCTTTATCTGCAGATCAGGTATTAGAGTTTTTCGTTTCTGAAGTGTTAGTGGAAAGATTCAATGCTTGGCGCGAGCTTACTCTTAATTTATCTTCAGATGGTGCTGAAAGTTCTACTGATGCGCTCCAATTCAACCCCATACGTGCAAGCTCGAATATAATTAACTCCCTTGAAGATCAACTCGGCTGGATTACGGCCTGGCGTATCGGGCGATATGCAAATGGTGCTTATAAATCTCAGGGGTTTTACAAATCGTCAGGTGCCGAGTGGCAAAATAAAGACTCAGACCCGGCCACTCTGGCTGCATCTAAGGCTGAGCAAGAACGGAAACAAAAAGAGGTGGAGGATGCGCGCCTGAGAGCAATCGTGGATAATAGGTTTCAAAATAAAAAGTTCATTCCATTACCTCCTGGCCCAAAAGATTTTGACCCGGCTATCGCTCAGGTTCAGCTAAGACAGGCGGCAGAAGAATTCAATGCCGATTACCAGTCTAAGCCACGCCCCGTTACGGGGAACTGGAAATATACGGTTTCTCAGCAATTATCTAATGTGATGTATGCCTTCAGTGAGAATGATTTCTCTGTTGAGTATGATCGCATCAAAAGCTCAGGTGACAGTAAATTTAACACACTGTTTCCTAAACAATCTGCTGGAGAACCCGCTCAATCGCCAGACAGTCTGGTCAGATCGTTATTTGACGATCAGGTTCATGACTCACGCGCCTGGTTCATGCAGGCAACCTTTGGTGACAGAGAACCCTGGGGAAGTTATTTCCTTTATCGGATGATTTATTTTGGTGAATTGATGAGTAAAAATGTCTCATTGATCGCTAAATATGGTAGGTTTGTTGAAGGTCAACTTAAATCAGCGATAAAAGGGGCCAGTCTTACATTTAACAACACGACTATCACCAATAATATATCGGATGAAATCACATCGGGTATTAAACAAATGATTTCTATCACCCCTGCTTCGGCAATTACTCCTGAAATCATTAAGGCAGAATCTACTATTCAACCTGCAATGACAAATGGAATTGCGCCATTGGGCAGTCAGACACGTAAAGCTTTAGAGGCCGCGAAACTGGCCGAAACCAAAGCTGATATTCTCAAAATGTGGTGATGGTTCATTGTTTTATCCTGGTTAATTCAAGTAAGGAATGTTGATGAAACATATTATCAGGCAGGGTGACACGCTTAAGGAGTATGGTGGTTCAGTTATTGGCGGCCACTATCTTTATTTTGGTAAAGGTATTGCAGTGAAAGGTGATGCTGTGAAATGTAATAAGCATGGGATGACAACCATTGCTGAAGGCAGTTCTCTGACAAAAGTTGACGGGCAGCCCGCGGCATTACATGGTCATCGCTGCGCCTGTGGTTGTACGCTGGTGAGTTCCAACCCCGATTGTCGGATTGCGCAGTGAGGGCGATTCCAACATTTCCTCGCTATCGGCTTGCGAAACCGCCGGTTGCAAAACGCTGGCTAGGGGTAATAGCTGCTCTGGTTTTGCTCTCTGGCCTCATCGCGGCCATGGTAAGACAATCCGCCGATGCCAATGCCAGTATCATTCTGATTAGCATGGTTGGAATGGTATTACTCGGTGGTCTTTTCTGGTTTGTACGTACGATATTCTTTCGTCTTTCAGTTCATCATTCACATACCTGGGATCGCGAAGCAGAAAATGTGCGCAGGCATTGGTGGGAAATCCATCGGCGTCAGTTTGCTCTGAAAGATATTGTCCTGATTGGCCCGGCAGGCGCTGAACTTTCTGACTGGCTGCGTGTGATTAAGCGAGAGCATCAGGCTCCATCATTCAGGCAGGAATCCATGGGGAAATCGTTGCGTATTGCCAGAAGTTTCTCTTCTGATCCCATTGAACGCGAGAAACAACTGGCTCAAATGCTGGTATTGCAATGGAAAAGGCAACGAGGGAAGGAATTTTTAGTTTCTCCTGAGAAATATTTCTGGCTGGGGAGCCCGGAAGCCTGGCAAGCCTTTGTGGCTCAGCTCATTGAGAGTTTTCCTGGAATTAAACCCCCTGAATTACCTGAGTTATGGCAAGGGGAGAAAACATTATCCTTACTGGCTAATGTTCTTGCGGACAATGAACAGCAGGCTAATTTTTTGATTGCCGGGTGCCAGTCTTTGTCTCCGACTTCTGACTCCACTCGTCCTGCTGGTGAATGCGCAGTACTGTGGCTGGCTGGAAGCCAGGGGGACGTCACATTATCCCGCGGTGAATTTTTTGACCCTTCTGATAGTGAATCTCTGCAGCACGTTGCCTTGCGAGCTGAAAAACAAAGTGAACTTCATGAGTCGCCTGAACGGTTCATTCTCTTCTCACACCCGGAGCAACCTCAACTCGCCGCTTGTGGCTGGAATGTGACCCACAATATCCAGGATGATTACTGGGGTGATCCTGGAAAGCTTGATGCGCTGGTTGTGATATCGCTCGCTGCAATTACCGCTAAGAGTGAAACAAAACCCTGCGGCTGGATAGCGTCAGACCCCTTTCATACCTTAGCACTTGGGATCGTAAAACCACATGGAAACAGATAAGGACAAAAACCAGACCCAGGAAATTTCTGCCGGGATCACTGTACTGCTTATTGTTGTGGCAGTAACGCTGGTGATCATGCTGGGGGGATTTGCATACTGGTTTATTGCCGGAGAGCGTTCGACGGAATGGTCAGTTATTTCCCCAATCCTGCTTGTGTGCAGCCTCCTCTGGGTCACACTTGCCTGTGTGATCGCACTGGCGTTCCTTGCCGTTCATTTTTGGATCATCAGCCGGGTTAAACGAACAACAGCAATCACGCAGCAAAAAGAAGACAAAAAGAAGAATAAGGAAAGGTGCCTGACGCTCGCCAGCGACATTGGCACTGTGCTGCGTAAACGTTATCACCTCTTCTGGCGCCGTAACGTCCGCCTGCTGCTGATTACCGGTGATGAAACGGCAATCGAACAGCTGGTTCCTGGTCTGCAGGAAAACCAGTGGCTTGAAGGCAATCGTACCGTACTGATTTATGGCGGCAGTCTGGCTTCTGAGCCCGATCGCGAAAAATACACCGCGCTGCGTAAACTTCGCCGGGGACGTCCACTGGACGGGGTTATCCGGGTCATACCTCCAGCATTTAACCTGACACCGCAGATAAGTGACAACGATTTACGCGGGCTGGAAAAAATCAGCGAACTGCTGCGTTATTCCGCACCGGTATGGTTATGGCAACTGCGCGACAGTAAATGGTCGCAGGCTAAGCGTATTGAGCAGGTGGTGGGGGCTCATTTCCCGCTGCGCGCTAAAGAAAGCGACATTATCGGTCAGCTTGAACTGATGCTGCCAGCATTGCGGACGCAGGGGGTGAACCAGGTCGCTGAGAACAACCGTCACGATTTCCTGCTACGTCTGGGCCAGCATCTCAAAGACGGCGGCATTGCCCGTTGGTCTCAGCAACTGACGCCATGGCTCTTTGTCTCTCAGCAGCGTGTTCCGCTGCGTGGCCTGATATTTAGCTGCCTGCCGGACAAAAAATCTACTGACGCAGAGTGCTCTATCGCGTCTGTACAGCGCCATGCCCTTGCCCTGCCCGCAACATGGCAGGGTATCGTTGATGACTGCATCCGTGTGCGTGGCCGCCGTGTCGGTATGGCCTGGGAACAGACGCTGGCCTGGACGCTGATGACCATCATCGGTATCTGGGGAGCGGGTACACTGCTGTCGTTCGCGGTCAACCGCATGCAGATAGTCTCTGTTGCCGAGCAGGCGCATGCGCTGGTGGAGCATCCTTCCGTATCGGATTACCAGCTCACGGCTCTGCATACCCTACGTAATGACGCTGGCCGCCTGCAGCACCGTATTCAGGATGGAGCGCCCTGGTACCAGCGCTTCGGTCTGGACCATAACCAGCAGCTGCTCGATGCGTTGCTGCCTTGGTACGGCGTGGCAAACAACCGCCTGATACGCGACCCGGCGAATCAGGCGCTGACACAAAAACTCAGCGCATTGGCAAACTCTGCTCCCAACAGCGACCAGCGTGCACAGCTGGCGAAGCCGGGTTATGACCAGCTTAAAGCCTGGCTGATGATGTCTCGTCCGGATAAAGTCGACGGCGCGTTTTATGCGCAGACCCTGAAAACCGTGCAGCCGACACGAATGGGTATTTCTACCGGTCTGTGGCAAAGCCTGGCGCCGGATTTGTGGGCCTTCTACATCACCGAACTGCCTAAGCAGCCCCAGTGGAAAATCACACCGGATGCGCAGCTGGTCAGCCAGAGTCGCCAGTTGCTGCTGCAGCAAATTGGGCGTCGTAACGCTGAAAGCACACTGTATGAAAATATGCTCAAGTCAGTGCGTCGTAACTTCGCCGATGTCTCCCTGGAGGATATGACCAGCGGTACCGATGCGCGTCGTCTGTTCACTACCGACGAAGTGGTGCCGGGCATGTTTACCCGCCAGGCCTGGGAAGGGGGCATTCAGCAGGCCATTGAGAAGGCGGCAACGTCGCGCCGCGATGAAATTGACTGGGTGCTGAGTGACAGCCGGAAAGCCGTTTCCTCTGACCTGTCGCCGGAAGCACTGAAAGCGCGTTTGACGCAACGCTACTTCACCGACTTTGCCGGCAGCTGGCTGAGCTTCCTTAACAGCCTGCGACTTAATCCGGCAAACAACATTGCGGACGTTACCGATCAGCTGACGCTGATGAGCGATGTCCGCCAGTCGCCACTGATTGCCCTGATGAATACCCTCGCCTGGCAGGGTCAGACAGGCCAGCAAAGCGAAGGTCTTTCGGACTCCCTCATCAAATCGGCCAAAGAGCTGGTTGGTGGAAAAGACAAACCCGCAATTGACCAGTCAGCGACAGGTACCCAGGGACCACTGGATGAAACTTTCGGTCCGCTGCTTCAGCTTTTGGGTAAAAACACGGGCAGCAACGTCATGTCGGCGGATAACTCCCTGAGTCTGCAGACGTATCTGACCCGCATCACCCGCGTGCGTCTGCGGCTGCAGCAGGTGGCCAGCGCTTCTGACCCGCAGGCAATGATGCAGACCCTGGCGCAGACCGTATTCCAGGGCAAAAGCGTGGACCTCACCGACACTCAGCAATACGGCAGCCTGATTTCGGCAAGTCTTGGCGAGGAGTGGAGCGGATTTGGCAGCACAATGTTTGTGCAGCCGCTGACCCAGGCCTGGGAGACCGTGCTTCAGCCGTCGGCAGCCAGTCTGAATGACAAATGGAGCCGTTCGGTTGTCGCGAACTGGCAAACTGCCTTTGACGGTCGTTTCCCGTTTGCTGCCAGCAAAAGTGATGCCTCTTTACCGATGCTGGCTGAATTTGTGCGTAAGGACAGCGGACGGATAGAGCGCTTCCTGTCGACAGAGCTCAACGGCGTGCTGCACAAAGAGGGCAGCCAGTGGGTACCGGATAAGGTCAACAGCCAGGGACTCAACTTTAACCCGGCCTTCCTGCGGGCCATTAACCAGCTGAGCCAGCTGTCAGACATTCTGTTCACCGATGGCAGCCAGGGCATCAGCTTTGAGCTGCAGGCGCGGCCTGTGCCGCAGGTGGTGGAGACACAGCTAACCATTGATGGACAAAAGCTGCATTACTTCAACCAGATGGCCGACTGGCAAAGCTTCCGCTGGCCGGGAGAGACTTACAAGCTGGGAACGATGCTGACATGGACCACGGTCAACGCCGGTGCGCGCCTGTTCGGGGATTACAGCGGGACCTGGGGCTTTATCCGCTGGCTGGACTTGAGCAAGCGTCAGCAACTGGACCGCAGCCAGTGGATGATGAGCTTTACCGCACCGGACGGTCGCACCCTGCAGTGGGTGCTGCGCTCACAACTTGGAAAAGGCCCGCTGGCGCTGTTGGATCTGCGTGGTTTCACTCTGCCGGATCACATATTCAGTGTCGACAGCGCGGCCACCGCTCAGGCGCTGATGGCTAATACGGAAAACAATGACATGGAGGGCGTCGAATAATGAGCACATTGCAGAATTTGGTTACCGCCTGTCAGGCTGACGATACTCAACTGCGTGAAAAGGCGCAGGCGCGCACGGATAACTGGCAGCCCTGGCTTGCTCCGGTAAGCGTAGCCAGTCCGACAGGGGAAGACCCGGGATATGACGATGATTTTCAGCGTATCCGCGAAGAGGTTAATAAGCTCTCCGGGATTGATACCGAACTGATATGCACACTTGCTGAAAAATTACTGACCACCACAGCCAAAGACATCCGTATTGCGACCTATTACTGCTGGGCGCGTCTTCACCAGGATGGCGAAGCCGGCTTTGCCGAAGGGCTTGAACTGCTGGCGGGATTACTGCAGCGCTACGGCATGCAGCTTCACCCGCAGCGGGACCGAAGCCGCAAGGCTGCACTGGAATGGCTCGCCGGTAGCCGTGTCCTGGACAGTCTGTCACTGTTCCCGGAGGTCATCCGCGAGGATGCACAGCGTACAGCCGGGGCCTTGCTGCTCATCAGTACCCGTCTGGAGACCGAGCCGGAAGCATCGCGGCCAGAGCTGAATGCCCTGTACAGCGGGCTGGAGTCTCGCCTGATGAAGGCCGGTGGTGTGGATGCCGTGGTACCGCAGAACGCAGGGAGTAAGGCGCAGTCACAGCCCTTTACGCATGCGACCGAGTCAGATGCGCCGGTTCTGAACCGCATCACCTCCGGTCAGGATTTGCTGGCCCAGGCCCGTATCCTGACGGGATATCTGCGCGAGCAGCCCGATGGCTGGTTAGCCGCACACCGGCTGATGAAAAGCCTGCGCCATGACACGCTGAGAGCGATCCCTGCACCGGATGCCGAAGGGAAAACGCGTATCGAACCACCGCGGGCTGACCAGCGGGCCATGCTTAAACGGTTGTACCTGCAGCAGAGCTGGCTGGAGATACTGGAGCAGGCGGACAGCACCTTCTCGCGTGGCGCTAATCACCTCTGGCTGGATTTGCAGTGGTATATCCACCAGGCTCTGGTGAAATTGGGGCACGATGTGCTGGCCGATATCATCATCGCTGACCTGAAAGGGCTGTTGCGGCGCCTTACCGGACTTGAAACGCTGGCCTTTAACGACGGTACGCCGTTTGCCGATGAGGTCACGCTCAACTGGATAAATCAGAGCGTGCTCGACGATATGCCCGGCTGGCGGGATGAGCCGGTCAGTGCTGTTGGTGAGACAGATAACGATATCCTGCTCCTCGAACCGGAAGCGCTGGATAAAGCGGACACTGACGGTCTGGATGCCACACTTCACTGGCTCCAGACACGTCCGGGTAACGACTCTACAAAAGACAAATGGCTGCTGCGCCTGCTGATGGCCCGCATAGCCGAGCAAAAGGGTAAAAATGAGCTGGCCCTGCATCTGCTGGGTGAACTCGATAGCGCCGCACGGTCAATCACCCTCACGCAGTGGACACCGGCGCTGTTATTTGAAGTGAAATCCCGTCGCCTCAGACTGCTACGCATGAAAGCTACACGCAGTGAAACCGATAAGTCACGCCTTCAGCCTGAGATGGACCAGCTTCTGGCCGGTCTGATTGCGCTCGACCCGGCAAGCAGTGCGGTGCTTTGCGGATGAAAACGCCTGGCTACCTTTAACATTCCTATATTCAGGTTCTTTATGGACGACTTAACCCTGCGTTATTACGACGCTGAAATGCGCTACCTGCTGGAAGCCGGCGAAGAGTTTGCCCGTGCTCACCCCGAGCAGGCAGCAATGCTCAACCTCGATAAAGCCGGTGCGCGCGACCCGTATGTTGAACGCCTGTTCGAGGGCTTTGCCTTCCTGATGGGGCGCTTGCGTGAAAAGCTCGATGACGACCTGCCTGAACTGACCGAAGGGCTGGTCAGCCTGCTATGGCCGCATTATCTTCGTACCATTCCGTCGATGTCAGTGGTGGAGTTCACGCCTGACTGGCGCGAAATGAAAGAGCCGATGCGCATCGTCAAAGGTTTCGAAGTGAACTCACGGCCGATCGGTCAGAAGGGCACGCGTTGCCGGTATACCACCACCAAAGAGATCACCCTTCAGCCATTGTCGCTTGAGAGTGCCCGGCTGGCGACCGATCCGGATGGCCGTTCGGTCATCACGCTGCGCTTTAACTGCAGCCATCTCGCCGACTGGAGTCGTATCGATCTCGGCCAGATCCCGCTCTACTTCAACGCTGATGCACCGCTGGCCTGCGCCATGCATGAAGCCTTTACCATGAACGCAGCGCGCCTCTGGCTGCGGATACCGGGCGACATGGACAGAAGACCGCTCGACGGGTATTTCACCGCGCTGGGCTTTGGCGATGATGACGTCCTGTGGCCGAAAGGCAGCAGCAGCTTTAGCGGCTATCAGCTGCTGCTCGAGTATTTCACCTTCCGTGAGAAATTCATGTTTACCGGCCTGCGTGGGCTGGAGACCGTACTCTTTCCGGCTGAGCTCCCATGGTTTGAAATCGACGTGGTGCTGGCAGAGCGTTGGGAGCATGATTTCAGCTTTACCGAAAAGCATCTGCGCCTGAACTGTGTGCCGGTGATTAACCTGTTCCCGCTGGAATCCGATCCGCTGACGCTCAATTCCCTGCAGACCGAATACATGCTGCGCCCGATGCGCGTGCAGGATGGCCATACCGAGATATACGCTGTCGATTCTGTGATGTCATCGAGCCAGCATACCTACGTGCCGTTCTCCAGCTTCCGTCACAAAGGCGGAATGATGCGCCACGAAGCCCCGGAATATTACTACCACACCCGCGTGCGCCGTGGCCCGTCGGGGTTGCATAACACCTGGCTTATCCTGGGGGGTGAAGCGTTTGATAACCACACGGTGCCGGAGGATGAAAGCCTGTCGCTGACGCTAACCGGCACCAATGGTCAACTACCTCGCAGAGCGTTGCAAAGTACCGTGCTCGATACGGTGATGAAAACCACTTCAGCCAGTATCGCCGTGCGTAACCTGTGTGCGCCGACGCTGCCTTGTTATCCCCCGGCACAGGATCGCTTTCACTGGCGTGTGCTGAGCCATCTCGGCAGCGGCTTCCTGTCGATGATGGACAATGCCGACGTGCTGCGCGGCACGCTGGCGCTGTACGAGTGGACCGACAGCGAGATGAACCGCCGTCGTCTGGAGGCGATTATCGATGTGAAGCACAGTGAAACGGAACGCTTTGAGCAGGGATATCTGGTGCGCGGGGTGCAGATTGAGGTGACGCTTGAGAGCAACGGCTTTGCCGGGCGGGGTGATATTTGCCTGTTTGGCGAGATGCTGAGCCGCTTCTTCGCGCTCTACACCGATATCTATCTGTTTAACCGCCTGATTATTATTCTGCAACCGACCGGAGAGCGCCTGGAATGGGAAGAGAAGCACAACCGCCGTATTCCCGGCTGACCCCGCGGCTGGAGGCCGATCTTCACCGCATCAACTTTTATCGTTTATGCCAGCTGCTGGAGAAGCGCCATCCGGACCGGCCGCTGATGGGCTCTACCAGCCATCCGGCGGATGACCCGGTACGCTTTGCACCGCACTCTGGAATGGGGTTCCCTGTAAGTGAATTGAAGGCTGTCGAGTATGACGAGGATGATGACAGCAAGCCACCGATCATCCGTACAACCTTTATGGGGATGTATGGCGTTGATTCACCGCTGCCGACCGCCTATCTCGATGACATCACCCAGCGCCGGGAAGGGCATGAGGCGCTGCAGGGCTTTCTGGATATTTTCAGTCATCGCATCCTGACGCAGTTTTATCGCGTCTGGCGTAAATACTCGTACCCGGCCACGTTTGAGCCTGGAGGCACCGACAGCATTTCGCAGTCGCTACTGGGTCTGGTTGGTCTGGGGATACCAGGCACGGCAAATCATATTATCACGCCGGTGTCGCGCTTTCTGGCTCTGCTGGGGGTTTTGCAGCAGCCGGGCAAAACTCAGGAAGGGATGCAGGCACTGGTGAGCCTGCTGGCCCCCGAGACGACGGTGCAGGTGAGTCCGTATTGTCTCCGGCCTGTAGTAATAGACAGGCCGCTGGGTTTTTACGGTGACGAAGATTTTCTGCTTGATGGCAATACTCCGCTGGGTGACGAAGCGATGGATGCCGGCAGCCAACTGCTGGTTGCTCTCGCGACGGACAACGAACAGGAAGCGCAGGGCTGGAAACCGGATGGTCAGTTGTACCTGGATTTCCTGGTAATGCTACGGGTGTATCTGGGCTGGCGGTTTAAGGCCAGAATTACCCTGACCACTTCCGTACGTCTGCTGGCCGTTCCACCGCTTGGAGAAAATCCTTTCTGGCTGGGGTTGAACGGCGTGCTTGGCGCTGACGGTGATAGCCTACCGGATGATATTCCTGAGACCTTTACCACAGAGCTGGGTTATTACAGCGGTCTGGAGCCTGCAAAATCACAACAAGGAAACCGACGTGTTACGTACAAGTTTAATTAAGACTACGCGCTGGCTGATGCCGCTGATAGCACTCTCTCTAACTGGCTGTGGGGTAACGCAGAGCGTCACCGACGGAACCAAATCGGCGTTCAATTCTGTGTTCTATAAAAAAATTAAAATCCTGCATCTGGATTTCACCGCGCGTGAGGCGCTGAACACCGACTCCCGTGAAAGTAACTCGCTGTCTCAGCCGGTGGTGGTAAGGGTTTACCAGCTCAAAGATCGCAAAACCTTTGATAAGACGGTATATCAGCAGTTGCTTCAGGATGATAGCACCATTCTGAAAGACGACATGCTGGCCAGTCGTGATGTCGTGGTGAAACCGGGTGGTGATGCAAACCTTGATATGCCAATGGAAGAAGAGGCGCAGTTTGTCGCGGTGGTAGGGCTGTTCCGTCATCCGGACATGACCAACGACACCTGGAAGCAGGTTATTAAACGCAGTGACCTGGATCCGGATAAACCGCGAATTCTGGAAGCAGGCGATAACTCTCTGACGCTGCAACCGCTTAAGGACGACTGATGCCCTACGGACATAACACGCCTTCGCTGTATGAAATGCTGACTGGAAATTTTACAGGCGGCCTCAGCCTCAACCAGGTCAGTGAGGAAAATCAGGTCATCCTCTCGGTACTTGATAACATGCAGCGTATCCTTAACTGCCGCGCCGGCACGCTGGCGCATCTGCCTGACTACGGCCTGCCGGATATGACCAAAATTCTGCAGGGCATGCCGGGAACGGCCCATGAGCTGATGGGCACATTGTCTGCCGTTCTGCTCAAATATGAACCGCGCCTGAAAAGCATAAATGTCATTCTGCTCGACCAGAAAATCCCTGGTGAGTTGCGCTATGCCATTGATGCTGAACTTAAAGGGATTGGCCTGGTGCGCTACGGGACTGAATTTATGCCCGAAGGACGGGTCCTGTTAAGGCATCTCAGGCAACAGCAGTATCTCGACACCACTCTCCGTATATAAGGTCCGATAACATCATGTCCGTAAAATCACAGTTCCTGAAGAAGTTGCAGGCAAGACAACCTGCACCTGTTCCTGCAATCAGCAGGAGTCAGGCTGATATTGCAGAGTTTCGCCAGCGAATGGCTGAGCTTCATGATGAGATGGACGCGTGGCTGACAGATACGGGACTGAATGTGGAGCCACTGACGGTATCCGTTCCGGATCTGCTGGTGGAGGGCGGGGCTTTTGAGATTTCCGGTATCGTTCTGCGTTATGGCAGCCGAGCGGTCAGATTTATGCCGATCTTTCTGTATGGACAGGGCATAGCAGGTTGTGTCGAGGTGACTTTCTGTTCCGGGGATAAGGTGATTTCTCAGGGACGCCTGTTCATGCGTGTGGGGAGCGTAAATGGCTGGATCTTTACGCCCCCTGATATCTCATCCCGTTCAGGACAACTATTTGATGAAGGTATCTTTTACGGTCTGATTTTAGCGCTGCTGCCATAGCGATAACATTCATTCCTTTTATTAGTCACTGCATTTTTAATCGCAAAATAGCCTTACATCTCAACTGACGAAATTAACTACACGGATATGCAGGCCCTTCAGGATGACCACACATATAACGTTAAAAACCGGCGGCGACCCGCGTACGCTGCCAGATTACGCCGCCCTTCGCGATGAACTCGGCAAGCTTACGCATCCTGCTCGCCCGGATGTGAACTGGCAATATGTCGAAAAACTCTGTCTCTCTCTGTTTGAACAAAACGGTGTGGAGTTGCAGACTGCGGCCTGGTACACCCTTGCCCGTACTCACCTGTCTGGATTAGCTGGCCTGAACGAAGGGTTGGCAATTCTGGAGGCCCTGATTAGCCGCCAGTGGGACGTTTTCTGGCCGAAGACGCTACACGCTCGTCTGGAAATCCTTAGTGGCCTGAGCCAGCGCCTGCAGCAGCGCATGCGCATGCTTGCATTGAACAACAGCCATCTACGTGAGCTTTATAGTGCTGAAGCGTTGCTTACCAGCCTGAGCGCGGTGTTCCAGCGTCTCGAACTCAAACACCTTAGCCAGTTCGATACGTTACGAACGTTGATACGTTCAAGTGCTGAACGGCTGGAAAGCGGTAATGACGCATCAGATTTGGATGCGATCATAATGCCCGGTCGCGAGTTACCTCAGGAAAGGGCAGAACCGATTGGCGAAGTGAAATGGGTCTACGTTGTGCAGCAGGAAAATCAGCCGGATACAAAGGATCGTCCGACTGCGCACGGGTCTGTCGGACCATGGAAACCCTTTGTCGCCGGGATGTGTTCTGTGCTGGTGGTCAGCCTCGCCGTGGCATGGGGAGGGGGCTTTCTGTCGAGACCGGATCCCTTAACGACTCAGGCCATTGCCTCGCTGGCGCCGTTACCTGAAGTGCTTACACCTGTTCAGCAAGACGCGTTAGCGCAGCGAGGCACCATTCCGTCCACGTTTATCACCGACACGCAGCAGCAGCTTGCCCGACTGGATAAGCTGCCACCTGACTGGAATATTTCCTACAGCCTTCAGTTGTTAGCGCAACTCCAGACATTGCAGCCGGAGGAAGCGAAGTCGCTCACCGTGCAGTGGAAGCAAAAATTTAACGCGGCAGCGTTGCCTGTCGATTCCATGAACAGCTGGTATCTGGGAATGATGAAGCTTCAGCAACTGAGCCATAGGCTGAGTAGTCTGGATGAGCAAAAAGGAAAATATATCACGGTGAGTGAGCTTAAATCGGTGATTTTTTCGACAATGCAGTCCTTTAACCAAACCATACCGGCTGAAGAACAACTCCGGCGCCTGTCAGAGCATAGTGCTGAAAGTGCGCTTCCTGAAGCCGAAAAGACCCAGCTGGAGTTGCGTCTAAGACAGCTGGCAACGCGTTATGCTCAAATCAAACAGGATTTTTCTGCTCAGTGAATGCGGGTAGTGGATAAACGATGTGCAGAAATAAGCGGGAGGGTAAAGTGTCCCCTGCAGGAATCGAACCTGCAACTAGCCCTTAGGAGGGGCTCGTTATATCCATTTAACTAAGGGGACGAGGCGGCACGAGTATAGCCTTATTTACACTTTGCGTTAAGCGCATCGCCGCCTGACTGCTCAAAGAGTCACCATTCAGGTCGATTTTTTTGTCGATTTATCATCATTTTCCCGTGCCTTAAGCTCAGCTTTGCGTTTGTTTGACATGTCGTTACGGATTTGGGCATGGCTTAACAGCGCGAAGATAAACGTCCCGCCGCAGATGTTTCCCGCCAGCGTCGGAAGGGCAAACGGCCAGAAGAAATCGCTCCAGTGAAGCGTACCGTTGAAGACCAGATAGAGGATTTCAACGGTACCGACCACAATATGCGTAGTGTCCGCCAGCGCAATCAGCCAGGTCATCAGTACGATCACGACAATTTTGGCGCTGCCTGCTGAAGGGAACATCCACACCATCGTGGCGATAATCCAGCCGGAGATGATGGCATTCGAGAACATCTCGACCGGCGTGTTTTTCATTACATCCATGCCGATTTTTACAAACGCATCCCGTGTGGGTTCATCAAATATCGGCATATATTCAAACGCCCAGGCCGCGATGCCCGTGCCAATGATATTTCCCAGCAGGACCACGCTCCAGAGCCGCATCAATAAACCGAAATTTCCGAGTGTGGGGTTTTGCATCACCGGCAGCACAGCGGTCACCGTGTTTTCAGTAAATAGCTGCTGGCGGGCCATGATGACGATAATAAAGCCGAAGGTATAACCGAGGTTCTCGAGTAAAAAACCGCCGGGTACGCCTTCCAGCTGCACATGAAATATCCCTTTCGCAAGCAGAGATGCGCCCATTGAGAGCCCTGCCGCGATGGCTGACCAGAAGAGAGCCATCGCGTCGCGCTCCATCTCTTTTTCACCGTCCTGGCGGATATGCTCGTGGATGGCCATCGCGCGGGAAGGGAGGCGATCTTCATCAATTTCTATTTTCTCGCCGCGCGCTTTCTCCTCGCTTTCAATTTCAAGTTCCTCATTGCTCTCGCCAATTTTTTCTTCGCCCACTTCTTTCATATATGCTCCCGGAGATTGATCTTTCTGTTAAGCGTAGCGGCTTTTGTCGGGATGCCTGTGGGGATGCTCTTAAATTGGCAGCAATGACAACAAAGGTGATACATCTCTTTCAAAGACATTATAAAATTACCAGCGAAACGAATTCTAAAAGCCAGGCTATGCTGAGATCAGAGTCACGGTGGTTACTGCCCGTAATTGTGCTCATAGACATCGGTAAACGTGCTGTTACAATCGCTTGCACGTTTACAGACGGAGCATCAGGCTCCGTTACGGATGGCAATCAACGATAGCCATACTGAACAGGGAGATATTTATGAAACTTCGGCTGTCGGCGCTTGCGCTGGGCGCGACGATGCTTGTGGGCTGCGCCAGCTCTGGGGAGCAAACGGGCCGCTCCGATCCTCTCGAAGGATTTAACCGCTCCATGTATAGCTTCAACTACAACGTGCTGGACCCTTATGTGGTTCGCCCGGTGGCAGTGGCATGGCGTGATTATGTTCCACAGCCCGCGCGTAACGGGTTAAGTAACTTTACCAGCAACCTCGAAGAGCCGGCGGTAATGGTGAACTACTTCCTGCAGGGAGACCCTTATCAGGGGATGGTCCACTTTACCCGCTTCTTCCTGAACTCCATTCTGGGGATGGGCGGCTTTATTGACGTCGCAGGCATGGCTAACCCGAAACTGCAGCGTGAACAGCCGCACCGTTTTGGTAGTACGCTGGGGCATTATGGTGTCGGTTACGGCCCTTACGTTCATCTGCCGTTCTATGGCAGCTTCACCGTGCGTGATGACGGCGGTGATATGGTCGATACGCTGTATCCGGTTCTGTCATGGCTGACCTGGCCGCTGTCGGTGGGTAAATGGACGGTAGAAGGGATTGAAACCCGCGCGCAATTGCTCGACTCTGATGGCCTGCTGCGCCAGTCTTCCGACCCGTACATTATGGTACGTGAAGCGTACTTCCAGAATCATGACTTTATTGCCAACGGCGGTAAGCTGAAGCCGGAAGAGAATCCAAACGCGAAGGCGATCGAAAACGAACTAAAAGATATCGATTCTGAGTAAATAAAAAAGGTGAGCAATGCTCACCTTTTTTGATTCTGTCGCGCTTAGAACGCGTAGTTGAAGTTCATGCCGTACAGCCAGGCTTTACCTTCGGAAGAGAACTCATACGGACCTTCCTTAAAGTTAACTTTTTGACCGTGCATATAAGATATGCCCGCATCAATAGAAGCATCCTTGTTAAATGCATAGGTCGCACCAGCGCTCAGCCAGAAGCGGTCCTGATCCGGAATCGAGATAGAGCGTTTGTCTGCTGGTACCGGACTATCATCGAAGGCAATACCGGTGCGGAATGTCCAGTTGTCATCCATATAATAGGTTGTACCCAGCGCGATGCGGTAAGCATCACGGAAGCTCTCATCTTTATAGAAGAGCGTGTCGCCGTTGCTATTGGTCGCCTTCAGCTCCTGGAACTGGCTCCAGCTGGTGTAGGTTAGGCTATAGTGAACTGCCCACTGTGGCGCCACTTTGTTATAACCTGACAATTCCCACATTTCTGGTAAGTGCAGGCTCAGAGAGCCGCCAGTGGTTTGGCCATTGGTTCCCATTGGCAGACCGAAGTTGCCGAGGATCTGGTTATAAGCAGAAGGGAGGCTGCTTTTGTAATCTCCATCAAAATCGATTTTTACTTCTGAACGGTAGGTAAAGCCGTAACGGTTGTTTTTATCGAGTTCATAAAGGATACCGGCGTTCCAGCCAAAGCCCCACTCATCGCCCTTCAGATAAGCGATCTGAGTATCCGCTGGGATACCAGCCACACGCTGTGCCAGGGCTGGTGGAAGTGCGCCTGAGCCAGCGACGACTTTGCCCAGGTCACCTGCGTAACGTTCGATCTTCGCTTTAGCATAAACAGCGTCAAAGCCAACGCCGAAACTCCAGTGATTATCCAGACGGTAAGCACCGCTCAGGTTCAGGTTCAGGGTTTCCAGGTCGGTTTTACCGCCAAACGCTCCAGCTGCATAGTCGTTATTGAACTCGGTTGCTAAACCGTAGTTAGAGGTCACGGATGCGCCCCAGCCGAACTGCTCGTTAATCGGCGCCACGAAGTGCATGTTTGGAACCCATGCCGTTGGGGCAATGTTATCCGATTTCAGATCTGCACCTGTCGGAGAACGGCCCGAGATATCAACACCTGGATCGACAAAAATTGCACCGGCAGAGAAAGTCGGACGATCGAACATCATGATCAACGCGGGGTTACGACTCGCGTTACCCGCATCATCAGCAATAGCGCCTTCCCCGGAATACGCACGGCCAAGGCCAGAGGAAGAAAATTCGTTTAACTGAAAGCCCGCTGACCAGGCGGAAGTGGAGACGAGTGCCACTGCGACTGCCAGCGCAGTCTTGTTGAACAGGGTTTTCTGGCTCATGACCATAACCTCATTGAGTTATTTTTATTCAATAATTGTTACATACCGTAACAGGAGCGCGAAGTGTAGGGTCTGAGGTATGACAGACAAATCAGACCAGTGGCCAGAGTATAGGTCTGACCAGCCAGAATGTTGCAAGTTTGTTTATTAATATTTTCAAACATGTTTCGCGAAACGAGATCTGGTTGGCAAAATTGTGACCATCGCGACTCACCCAAAAGGGTGGTTTTTGTTCTGGATCATTTTTTAGTGTGATATTGGTCACTTATCCGTTTTTGCGCCATTAACGGCTGGAGAGAGCCCGCGCCGGGGCGTAAAATCTCAGCATCGTGTTTATCTCGCGCGCTGCGCGAATACAGAGGAAATTGAGCTATGAGTAAATGCAGTGCTGATGAAACCCCGGTTTGCTGCTGTATGGATGTTGGGACCATCATGGACAACTCCGATTGCACCGCGTCTTACAGCCGTGTGTTCACTAACCGTGCCGAAGCGGAAGAGACCCTGGCCGCGCTGAGCAAGCGTGCGCGTGATGTTGAATCCGATCCGTGTGAAATCAAGTCGACCTTTACCGAAGTGGAAGGCGGCGTGAAGCTGGACATCGACTTTGTTTTCGCCTGCGAAGCAGAAACGCTGATTTTCCAGCTGGGTCTGCGCTAATCCTTTTTGCCCGGCGGCGCTTCGCTTGCATGGGCCTACGATCGTGTAGGCCGAGTAAGGCAACGCCGCCACCCGGCAACAAACCGCACAAATGCCCCTGCCATGCAGGGGCATTTTCTTTTTCTTCTCTGTGTTTTAGCTCGCACTTTTTCGTTTCCCCGATTGGCTGAATGTAAAAAAATGGTTAAGACTATTATCAGGTCAGACCACTTTATGTTTGCGAAAAATTTTTTACAGGGGAGTGTTATGAGTCAGGCATTACCGCTAATTACCCGTCAGGGCGATCGCATTGCCATAGTCAGTGGATTGCGAACGCCATTTGCGCGTCAGGCAACGGCGTTTCATGGCATACCGGCCGTTGACCTGGGGAAAATGGTAGTGGGGGAGATGCTGGCTCGCAGCGAAATTTCGCCTGAGGTCATCGAGCAGCTGGTGTTCGGTCAGGTCGTGCAGATGCCTGAAGCTCCCAATATTGCGCGGGAAATCGTACTCGGTACCGGGATGAACGTGCATACCGATGCCTACAGCGTCAGTCGCGCCTGCGCAACCAGTTTCCAGGCCGTGGCTAACGTCGCTGAAAGCCTGATGGCGGGCACTATTCGCGCCGGAATTGCAGGTGGGGCAGACTCCTCTTCGGTGCTGCCGATTGGGGTCAGTAAAAAGCTGGCGCGTATCCTGGTCGATGCCAACAAAGCCCGTACGACGGGTCAGAAACTCAAACTCTTCTCGCGTTTACGTCTGCGCGATCTGATGCCCGTGCCACCTGCCGTAGCGGAATACTCCACTGGCCTGCGCATGGGCGATACCGCCGAGCAGATGGCTAAAACCTACGGCATTACCCGTGAGCAGCAGGATGCGCTGGCGCATCGTTCACATCAGCTTGCGGCAAAAGCCTGGTCGGAAGGCAAGCTGACCGATGAGGTCATGACCGCCTATGTTCCCCCCTACCGTGAACCGCTTGTGGAAGATAACAATATTCGCGGCACCTCGACGCTGGCGGATTACACAAAGCTGCGCCCGGCGTTTGACCGCAAGCACGGCACGGTGACGGCGGCGAATAGTACGCCGCTGACGGACGGGGCCGCCGCCGTGATCCTTATGACCGAATCCCGCGCGAAAGAGCTGGGCATCACTCCCCTGGGCTATTTACGCAGCTATGCCTTCACCGCCATTGATGTCTGGCAGGACATGTTGTTAGGTCCGGCATGGTCCACGCCGCTGGCGCTGGAGCGCGCGGGGCTGACGATGGCTGATTTGACCCTGATTGATATGCATGAAGCGTTTGCCGCGCAGACTCTGGCAAACGTTCAGCTACTGGCAAGCGAGCGTTTCGCGCGCGATGTGCTGGGCCGCGCCCATGCCACAGGCGAAGTGGATCAGAGTAAGTTCAACGTGCTGGGTGGTTCTATCGCCTACGGTCATCCGTTTGCCGCCACCGGTGCGCGAATGATCACGCAAACATTACATGAACTCCGTCGCCGCGGCGGCGGGTTTGGCCTCGTTACCGCCTGTGCGGCGGGTGGCCTTGGCGCAGCAATGGTTCTGGAGGCTGAATAATGGATATGCCATCTGCATTTAATCTGACGGTTCGCCTCGATAACGTGGCCGTTATCACTATTGATGTGCCTGATGAAAAGATGAATACCCTGAAGGCCGAATTTGGTGTTCAGGTGCGCGCGATGCTAAAGCAGATCCGCGAAAACAAAGCCATTCGCGGCCTGGTGTTTATCTCAGCCAAACCCGACAACTTTATAGCCGGGGCGGATATCAACATGATCGACCGGGCGCAAAACGCACTGGAAGCCGAAGAGCTGGCGCGTCAGGGCCAGCAGGTAATGTCGGAGATCAACAGCCTGCCGATCCCGGTTATCGCAGCGATCCACGGCGCCTGTCTGGGCGGCGGGCTTGAGCTGGCGCTGGCATGTCACAGCCGGATTTGTACTGACGATGCAAAAACCATCCTGGGCCTGCCGGAAGTGCAGCTGGGCCTGCTGCCTGGCTCCGGCGGAACGCAACGACTGCCGCGCCTCGTGGGCGTCAGCACGGCGCTGGAGATGATCTTAACCGGTAAACAGCTGCGCGCCCGTCAGGCGCTAAAAGCCGGTCTGGTCGATGACGTCGTGCCGCAGTCTATTTTACTGGAAGCCGCCGTCGAGCTTGCGCTGAAAGGGCGTCAGGCAAAACGTCCTCTGCCGGTCCGTGAGCGCGTGCTGGCTGGTCCGCTGGGAAGAACGCTTCTGTTCAACATGGTGGGTAAAAAGACGGAACAAAAAACCAAAGGCAACTACCCGGCGGCAAAGCGGATCCTGGAAGTGATCGAAACCGGGCTGTCGCAGGGAAGCAGCAGCGGCTATGCCGCGGAGGCCAAAGCCTTCGGCGAACTGGCGATGACGCCGCAGTCACAGGCGCTGCGCAGCATCTTCTTCGCCAGCACAGACGTGAAAAAAGATCCCGGCAGCGAGGCTGAGCCTGCACCGCTGCGTGCCATTGGCGTACTGGGTGGGGGGCTCATGGGCGGCGGTATCTCTTTTGTTACCGCCAGCAAAGGCAAATTACCTGTACGTATCAAAGACATTAACCCTAAGGGGATCAACCACGCGCTGCAGTACAGCTGGCAGAACCTTGATCAAAAGGTCAAACGCCGCCATATCAAAGCAAGCGAGCGTGATAAAACCCTGGCGATGATCTCCGGTACGACGGATTACAGCGGTTTTGCGCACCGCGATCTGGTGATTGAAGCCGTGTTTGAAGATCTGGCGCTTAAGCAGCAGATGGTGGCAGACGTTGAGCAACATTGTGCTCCGCATACCATTTTTGCCTCCAATACGTCGTCATTACCGATTGGCGATATCGCGGCGAAAGCCGCGCGTCCGGAGCAGGTGATTGGGCTGCACTTCTTTAGCCCGGTCGAAAAAATGCCGCTGGTGGAAGTCATTCCACACGCGACGACCAGTCCGCAAACCATCGCCACGGTAGTCAAACTTGCGAAGAAGCAGGGGAAAACGCCGATCGTAGTAGCAGATAAGGCCGGCTTCTACGTCAACCGCATTCTGGCTCCCTATATTAATGAAGCCATGCGGTTGCTGACGGAAGGCGAGAAGATCGAGCACGTCGACGAGGCGCTGGTAAAGTTTGGTTTCCCCGTAGGCCCAATCCAACTTTTGGATGAGGTGGGAATAGACACCGGCACTAAAATTATACCAGTGCTGGAAGCCGCATACGGCGATCGTTTCAGCCCACCTGCAAATATTGTTTCTGCGATTTTGAAGGACGATCGCAAAGGCAGAAAAAATGAACGCGGTTTCTATCTTTACGGCGCGAAAGGGCGTAAAAGCAGAAAACAGGTCGACCCTTCTGTTTATGGACTTATTACGACTTCTGGTCAGGGAAAACTCTCTGCCGTTCAGTGCGCTGAGCGCTGCGTGATGATGATGCTCAATGAAGCGTCGCGCTGCTTTGGTGAGCAGGTGATCAAGAGCGCGCGCGATGGCGACATTGGTGCGGTATTTGGCATTGGTTTCCCGCCGTTCCTTGGCGGCCCGTTCCGTTACATGGATACGCTCGGCGCGGGTGAAGTGGTTGCAATCCTGCAACGTCTGGCTTCGCAGTATGGTCCACGGTTTACACCGTGTGACCAATTATTGCAGATGGCGGAACGGGGCCAGACATTTTGGCCAGCAAGGGAAACTGTCCTCGTAAGCTGAGGTCAAAGAAGGGTAAATCCTGAAGTGAAGGAACCTGTTCTGGCGATTTTGTAAACAGAGATTGACTATACTTACGCCATTGAGGTAAAAAACAGCGTTTCATTCACCGAATGGATCAGGCACAATGCCCGGCCATCGGGTTTTCTACCTCACAGCATTTATCGCGGGTAGTTAACGCCGGTGATTCTGGTTAACAAAAGCGGTGCAATATGCAAGTTTTTATCATGCGTCACGGCGACGCGGCACTCGATGCCGCCAGTGACTCAGTACGTCCTTTGACCGTCTGTGGCTGCGACGAATCTCGTCTGATGGCGACCTGGCTTAACGGTCAAAAAGTGGACATCGAACGCGTTCTGGTGAGTCCGTTCCTGCGTGCAGAACAGACGCTTGACGTGGTAGGGGAGTGTATGAACCTACCATCCAGCGTGGATGTTCTCCCTGAACTCACCCCGTGTGGCGATGTAGGCCTTGTCAGCGCTTATCTTCAGGCGCTGTGCAATGAAGGTGTCGCTTCCGCGCTGGTCATTTCCCACCTGCCACTGGTTGGCTATCTGGTATCTGAGCTTTGCCCTGGCGAAACCCCGCCTATGTTCACGACATCCGCTATTGCCAATGTTTCTCTCGACGAAACGGGCAAAGGTGTCTTCAACTGGCAAATGAGTCCGTGCAACCTGAAGATGGCAAAAGCGATCTGACGTGACGTGCGATATGGCGGGGTGCAATGTGCTTCCCGCCATTCTGTCAGGGCAACTCTGGCGGTTGCCACTCTTCCACTTCAATCAACACCAGCAACGCGGCATCTCCGCCGTACTCTTTCGGTGCCTGATGAAAAGCCATCACGTGCGGGTGCTGCGCCAGCCAGAGGGGCGTCTGTTGCTTGAGAATATGTTTACCGTGGCCATGCATTACGCAGGCGCAAAAAACATGTTCGCGACGGCAGGCGGCAATCAATGCCCCCAACTCCTGTTTCGCCTGCATCTGCGTTAAGCCGTGGAGATCGAGAAACAGCTCCGGCGAATAATCCCCGCGGCGTAATTTTTTCAGCTCAAAATGGCTGACGTCTTCGCGTACATACTTAACAGCCCCTTGCGTATTAAGCAGCGGCTGAAATTCATCTGAAAAATAGTGGCTGTTATCGGCCTGCTCCTGCAGCAGGCGTTTGACCGGTATTTCGCTGATTTTTTTACGCTGCGGGCGATGAACGATGGTGTCCTGCGCGATCTTACGCGTCCCGGTCATCAGCTGTCGGAAGAGCGCCTGATCCTCCTCACTGAGCGATGTTTTCTTTTTCATTCGTCATTCTCATCTCGTATTTCCGATAGTGTACCCGACTAAACGCATTTTTTAACCTCAAGCGGTACGCGTCATTGCTGATTTATCGCCGTCTTCATGGCAAACTAGCCGCCGAAAATTATGCGAGCATGCCCTGGAGGAAAGAGTGGATAAAATATTTGTCGATGAAGCAGTAAACGAGCTGCATACCATACAGGACATGTTGCGCTGGTCGGTTAGCCGCTTCAGCGCCGCCAATATCTGGTACGGTCACGGTACCGATAACCCTTGGGATGAAGCCGTGCAGCTGGTGCTGCCGTCCCTCTACCTGCCGCTGGATATCCCGGAAGACATGCGCACCGCGCGCCTGACCTCCAGCGAAAAACACCGCATCGTTGAGCGCGTGATCCGCCGCGTGAACGAGCGTATTCCGGTCGCCTATCTGACCAACAAAGCCTGGTTCTGCGGCCACGAGTTCTATGTCGATGAACGCGTGCTGGTGCCGCGTTCCCCGATTGGCGAGCTGATTAACAATCACTTTGAAGGCCTGATCGGCCATCAGCCGCAGCACATTCTCGATATGTGTACCGGGAGCGGCTGTATCGCGATTGCCTGCGCTTACGCCTTCCCGGAAGCGGAAGTGGACGCGGTTGATATCTCCACCGACGCGCTGGCCGTGACCGAGCACAACATCGAAGAGCACGGCCTGATCCATCACGTTACGCCAATTCGCTCCGATCTGTTCCGCGACCTGCCCACGCTGCAGTACGATCTGATCGTCACCAACCCGCCGTACGTCGATGCGGAAGACATGTCCGATCTGCCGAACGAATACCGCCACGAGCCGGAGCTGGGTCTGGCGTCTGGCTCTGACGGCCTGAAGCTGACCCGCCGCATTCTGGCCTGCGCGCCGGATTATCTGACCGACGACGGCGTTCTGATTTGTGAAGTGGGCAACAGCATGGTACATCTGATAGAGCAGTACCCGGATGTGCCGTTCACCTGGCTTGAGTTCGACAACGGCGGTGACGGCGTCTTTATGCTGACCAAAGCGCAGCTGCTCGACGCGCGCGAACACTTCAGCATCTATAAAGATTAATCCAGCGGGCTTCGGCCCGTTTCACAACGCTCAAACACAAACAACAACATCGGAGCCGTGATGGCAGGAAACACTATTGGACAGTTATTCCGCGTGACCACCTTTGGCGAGTCACACGGGCTGGCGCTGGGCTGTATCGTTGATGGCGTACCGCCAGGCATCGAACTGACCGAAGCCGATTTACAGCACGACCTCGACCGTCGTCGTCCGGGCACCTCTCGCTACACCACGCAGCGCCGCGAGCCGGACCAGGTCAAAATTCTCTCCGGCGTCTTTGAAGGCCGCACCACCGGCACCAGCATTGGTCTGCTGATTGAAAACACCGATCAGCGCTCCCAGGACTACGGCGCCATCAAAGACGTGTTCCGTCCGGGCCATGCCGACTATACCTACGAACAAAAGTACGGGTTCCGCGACTATCGCGGCGGCGGACGCTCTTCCGCCCGTGAAACCGCAATGCGCGTGGCGGCTGGCGCCATTGCCAAAAAATACCTGCAGCAGAAATTTGGCATCGTTATCCGCGGCTGTCTGACCCAGATGGGCGAGATTCCGCTGGCGATCAAAGACTGGGATCTGGTCGAGCAAAACCCGTTCTTCTGTGCCGATGCCGACAAGCTGGACGCGCTGGACGAACTGATGCGCGGCCTGAAAAAAGAGGGCGACTCCATCGGGGCGAAAGTGAGCGTGGTGGCCGATGGCGTCCCGCCAGGCTGGGGCGAGCCGGTATTTGACCGTCTCGACGCCGACATCGCCCACGCGCTGATGAGCATCAACGCGGTGAAGGGCGTTGAGATTGGCGACGGTTTTGACGTGGTATCCCTGCGCGGCAGCCAGAACCGCGACGAAATCACGAAAGCGGGCTTCCAGAGCAACCACGCGGGCGGCATCCTGGGCGGGATCAGCAGTGGGCAGCAGATTATTGCCAACATCGCGCTGAAGCCAACCTCCAGCATTACCGTGCCGGGCCACACGATTAACCGCGATGGCGAAGAAGTTGAGATGATCACCAAAGGACGTCACGATCCGTGCGTGGGGATCCGCGCGGTGCCGATTGCAGAAGCGATGCTGGCGATCGTGCTGATGGATCACTTCCTGCGCCAGCGCGCGCAGAATGCGGATGTGACGACCACCATTCCACGCTGGTAAACATGAAAAAAACCGCAATTGCTCTGCTGGCGCTGCTTGCCAGTGGAGCCAGTCTGGCCGCCACACCGTGGCAAAAAATCACCCATCCGGTGGCGGGGAGCGCGCAGTCGATCGGCGCCTTTTCCAACGGCTGTATCGTGGGCGCGCAGGAACTTCCGCTGCAATCGGATACCTATCAGGTGATGCGTACCGACCAGCGTCGTTACTTCGGCCACCCGGATCTGGTGCTGTTCATTCAGCGACTGGGAAACCAGGTTCATAACCTGGGGCTGGGCACGATGCTGATCGGCGATATGGGGATGCCTGCCGGCGGTCGTTTTAACGGTGGACACGCCAGTCACCAGACCGGACTGGATGTTGATATCTTCCTGCAGTTGCCTAAAGCCCGCTGGACCGCCGCCCAACTGCTGAAACCGCAGGCGCTGGATCTGGTGGCGAGCGACGGCAAGCGCGTTGTGCCGTCCTTGTGGACGCGGGACGTATCCAGCATGATCAAGCTGGCGGCAGAAGATAACGACGTCACGCGGATTTTCGTTAACCCGGCCATCAAGCAGCAGCTCTGCCTGGATGCCGGAACCGATCGTGACTGGCTGCGCAAAGTGCGGCCGTGGTTCCAGCATCGTGCGCACATGCACGTTCGTCTGCGCTGCCCGGCGAATAGCCTGGAATGTGAAGATCAGCCGCTACCTCCGCCGGGCGATGGCTGCGGTGCGGAACTGCAAAGCTGGTTTGAACCGGCAAAACCTGGAACCTCTAAGCCTGAGAAGAAGACACCGCCTCCGCTGCCGCCTTCCTGCCAGGCGCTACTGGATGAGCATGTACTTTAATGGATAATTTCGTCGATCTGTTTATGGTGTCACCGCTGCTGCTGGTGGTGCTGTTCTTTGTGGCCATGCTGGCCGGCTTTATCGATGCCCTTGCGGGCGGTGGCGGGTTGTTAACCGTTCCCGCGCTGCTGGCGGCGGGCATGAGCCCGGCGCAGGCGCTTGCCACCAATAAGCTGCAGGCCTGCGGCGGCTCGCTCTCGGCGTCGCTCTATTTTATTCGCCGCAAGGTGGTGAGCCTGGCCGATCAGAAGCTCAATATCCTGATGACCTTTATTGGTTCTACGTCCGGCGCGCTGCTGGTGCAGCACGTGCAGTCGGATATTTTGCGCCAGATCCTGCCGGTTCTGGTTATCTGCATCGGTCTCTACTTCCTGCTGATGCCAAAACTCGGCGAGGAAGACCGCCAGCGTCGTCTTCACGGCCTGCCGTTTGCCCTGATTGCCGGGGGCTGCGTCGGTTTTTACGACGGTTTCTTCGGCCCGGGGGCAGGCTCGTTTTACGCGCTGGCGTTCGTGACGCTGGCCGGGTTTAACCTCGCCAAATCCACAGCTCATGCCAAAGTGCTCAACGCCACCTCGAACGTCGGCGGCCTGCTGCTGTTTATCATTGGCGGCAAGGTCATCTGGGCAACCGGGTTTGTGATGATGGCAGGGCAGTTCCTGGGCGCGCGCGCGGGCTCGCGCCTGGTATTAAGCAAAGGGCAAAAACTGATTCGCCCGATGATCGTCATCGTCTCGGCCGTGATGAGCGCCAAACTACTTTATGACAGCCATGGACAGGAGATCCTCACCTGGTTGGGGATGCACTAATGAACAGTACGCATAAATACGAACAGCTGATTGAGATTTTCGACGGCTGTTTTGCTGACGATTTTAATACCCGTCTGATTAAAGGCGACGACGAACCGATCTATCTTCCTGCAGATGACGAGGTTCCGTATAACCGCATCGTCTTTGCCCACGGCTTTTACGCCAGCGGCTTGCACGAGATTTCGCACTGGTGCATCGCCGGAAAAGCGCGGCGCGAGCTGGTAGACTTTGGTTACTGGTACTGCCCGGACGGACGTGACGCCGCGACGCAGGGGCAGTTTGAAGATGTGGAAGTCAAACCGCAGGCGCTGGAATGGCTGTTCTGCGTCGCGGCGGGTTTCCCGTTCAACGTCAGCTGTGACAACCTCGAAGGCGACTTCGAGCCAGACCGTATCGTCTTCCAGCGCCGCGTGCATGCGCAGGTGATGGAATATCTTGAGAAAGGCATCCCGGAACGTCCGGCGCGCCTGATCGAGGCCTTACAGAATTATTACCACACGCCGGCGATCGCGGCGGAATGCTTCCCTTGGCCGGAAGATCTTTAACAGAGGAAAGAAGATGATCGCAGAATTTGAATCACGCATTCTGGCGTTAATTGATGACATGGTGGAACACGCCAGCGATGATGAGCTGTTCGCCAGCGGTTATCTGCGTGGTCACCTGACGCTCGCGGTAGCCGAGCTTGAAGCGGGGAACGATCACTCTGCCGACGCCGTTCACGAAGAAGTGACCCGCAGCCTGGAGAAAGCCATTCAGGCCGGGGAACTCTCTCCGCGCGACCAGTCTCTGGTGCTGGGCATGTGGGACAACCTGTTCCAGCAGGCAAAAGCGAAGTAAGTGTTTCACCACCCTCTCCCGGTGGGAGAGGGGCGGGGTGAGGGCCCCGGAACGCACCCTACTTAATCTTCTTCCCCTTCAGCAGTTTCCGCACCCACAATCGATTCGGATTCAGGCCCGCAAGCGTAATTCTGTCCAGCGGAATCGGCTCTCCGCTCATTTGCGCGGCTAAGACTTCGGCCAGAAGCGGCGCAGAACACAGCCCGCGAGAACCCAGCCCGCCGAGTATATACAGTTCCGGATAAACCGGAGCGCTCACCGCTTTATCCCGGTTATCAGCAAGGTTCTGATAAACCTCAAGCGTTGCCTCATAGTCCGGCACATTGCCCGCCATCGGCAGATGATCGCGGGTGGCGCAGCGCACGCCGCAGCGCGCGTCTGCGGCGCTGACGTCGACTTCTTTCGCCCACGCCGCATCCGGGAAGCAGTCAATCAGACGCTGGCGGTTCTGCGCCTGATCCACTTCGCTGTAGCGCATATCCGTTTTGCCACGATGATAGCTGGCCCCGATGCAGTGATGGCCGTTAGACGGATTTTGCGGCGTCAGATAGCCGTCATAGCACAGCACCTGGCGCAGTTTGCCGAGCTCAGGCGCGGTGGGAATATGGCTTACCTGGCCGCCAACAGGATAAACCGGCAACGACTCCGTCTGGGCAAACTGGCTGATGTGATGTCCGTTTGCCAGCACAACGCTGGCATGGCGTGCCTCTTTGCCATTAGCAAAACGCAGATCCCAGCATTCTGTCCGGCTCAGCGATTCAACCTTGTAGGCATACTGCACCGTCAGCCCGCGCGACTGCGCCAGGGCAATGACCGCCGCGGTCAGTTCAGCCGGGCACAGCCAGCCGCCGAGCGGATACTGAATGCCCCCACACCCGGTTTCCACGCCACAGGTGTCTTCCACCTCTTGCGCACTTACCGCGCGGGCAATCTCTTCGGGCAGGCCCAGAGACAGCATCTGCGCGATCTTCTGCTGGCTCTTCTCATCCCAGCCGAGCTGCGTGACGCCGCACCAGTCATGGTCGAAGGCCACCGGAAGCGCGTCATAAAGGCGACGAGCGAAGGTAAACGCTGCCGGGAAAAACTGGAACAGAGCCGGGTCGTGCGCGCTTAAAAGCGGATAGAGCGCCCCCTGACGGTTGCCGGACGCGCCGCTGGCGGGCGCGTCGTCAGCACAGTAGAGCGTGACCTGCCAGCCGCGCTGGAGAAGGGCGAGCGAGAGCAGGGCGCTGGCGATCCCGCCGCCAACGATCGCTACGTCGCGCGATGCGCTCGCGCGGCGCGCAAACCAGGGCGTCTGAGCGGGGATGTCCAGCGTCTGCTCCATCCTGCCGACCAGCATGTCGCGCTTGCGGCCAAAGCCTTTGGTCTTCTGCATGGTAAAGCCCGCCTCCTGCAGTCCGCGGCGGACAAAGCCTGCCGAGGTGAAGGTGGCAAGCGTCGCGTCAGGACGCGCCAGCCGCGCCATCGCGTTAAACAGATGCTGGCTCCACATGTCCGGGTTTTTGGCGGGGGCAAAACCGTCCAGGAACCACGCGTCGACCTTCTGATTCATCGAATCATCGAGCCTGTCGGTCAGGTCGTTGATGTCGCCGAGCCATAAGTCCAGCGTGACGCGTCCACCGTCCAGAATCAGACGGTGACAGCCGCCGATGTGGGGCGGCCACTGCGCCTGAAGCTGCTCCGCCCAGGGCGCAAGCTCCGGCCAGCGCTGGTGGGCAAGCCGCAGATCGTGCGCGGTAAGCGGGAATTTTTCGAAACTGATGAAATGTAATCTTTGTAGCGTAGCCTCAGGGTGAGCAGCGTGGAACTGGTTAAACGCCTGGCAGAGGGTTAAAAAATTCAGCCCGGTGCCGAATCCACTTTCCGCGACCACAAACAGGCTCCGCGGGTGCGCCGGGAAGCGGGTGCTGAGCTGGTTTCCGTCGAGGAAAACATAGCGAGTTTCTTCGAGTCCGTTATCATTAGAAAAATAGACGTCATCAAAATCTCGGGAAACAGGTGTACCCTCAGCGTTGAATTCGAGGTTGGCGGGTTGTATAGCGTTTTGTTTCACGTAAGTTACTCGTCTGACAGGCAGTGGCACGATCTTAACGATGTGAGTCCATCGGTGCAAATTTCCGCAGAAAATGTCTGATCGGACTTGTTCGGCGTACAAGTGTACGCTATTGTGCGACTCGAAACTTACTATAGTGCGACTTACAGAGGTATTGAATGAAACGTGCAGTGATTACTGGCCTGGGCATTGTTTCCAGCATCGGTAATAACCAGCAGGAAGTCCTGGCATCTCTGCGTGAAGGACGCTCCGGGATCACTTTCTCTGAAGAGTTTAAAGATTCAGGTATGCGTAGCCACGTATGGGGTAACGTCAAACTGGACACCACCGGTTTGATCGACCGCAAAGTGGTTCGTTTCATGAACGATGCCTCTATTTATGCTTATCTCTCCATGCAGGAAGCGATCAAAGATTCCGGTCTGAGTGAAGAGGTTTATCAGAACAACCCGCGCGTGGGTCTGATTGCCGGTTCCGGCGGCTCATCTAAAGCGCAGGTATTCGGTGCTGACGCAATGCGTAGCCCGCGTGGTCTGAAAGCGGTAGGTCCGTACGTGGTTACTAAAGCCATGGGTTCTGCGGTTTCCGCGTGCCTGGCGACCCCGTTCAAAATCCACGGTGTGAACTACTCCATCAGCTCCGCGTGTGCGACCTCCGCACACTGTATCGGTAACGCTGTTGAGCAGATCCAGCTGGGTAAACAGGACATCGTATTTGCTGGCGGCGGCGAAGAGCTGGGCTGGGAAATGGCCTGTGAATTCGACGCGATGGGCGCACTGTCCACCAAGTACAATGAAACCCCGGATAAAGCCTCCCGTACCTATGATGCGCACCGTGACGGTTTCGTCATCGCGGGCGGCGGCGGTATGGTTGTGGTTGAAGAGCTAGAGCATGCCCTGGCACGTGGCGCGCACATCTACGCTGAGATCGTGGGCTACGGTGCAACGTCTGACGGCGCCGACATGGTTGCGCCATCCGGCGAAGGCGCGGTGCGCTGCATGAAGATGGCGATGCACGGCGTTGACACCCCAATCGACTACCTGAACTCCCACGGTACCTCTACTCCTGTAGGCGACGTGAAAGAGCTGGGTGCGATCCGTGAAGTCTTCGGCGACAACAGCCCGGCGATCTCCGCGACTAAAGCCATGACCGGTCACTCTCTGGGTGCGGCTGGCGTGCAGGAAGCGATCTACTCTCTGCTGATGCTGGAAAACGGCTTTATCGCGCCAAGCATCAACATTGAAGAGATGGACGAGCAGGCTGCCGGCCTGAACATCGTGACCAAACCAACGGAAGCGACGCTGACTACCGTCATGTCAAACAGCTTCGGCTTCGGTGGCACCAACGCCACGCTGGTTATGCGTAAGCTGAAAGCATAAGCTTTAAGTTTGATTCCGAAAGGGAGCCATAAGGCTCCCTTTTTTATGCATTGACAAGCGGCTGATCTCACAGGCAAACTTCACCCCTCAACATTATCCTCACGATAATGCGTAAGCGTTTAACGTCAACCAACGCGCCTTAATCCTGATAACCAGGTAGAGGGGGCGTGGCATTTTCCCGCCTTACTCTTCATTTCGGAGTAAAGCATGACTGCAGTAACTCAAACAGAAACAACCCCTTCAGCGAACGTCTCGCTGTTCCGTATCGCCTTTGCGGTATTCCTGACCTATATGACCGTTGGCCTGCCGCTGCCGGTGATCCCGCTTTTCGTTCATCAGGAACTGGGCTATGGCAACACCATGGTCGGCATTGCCGTGGGCATTCAGTTTTTAGCCACGGTATTAACCCGCGGTTACGCCGGACGTCTGGCGGATCAGCACGGTGCCAAGCGCTCGGCGCTGCAGGGCATGTTTGCCTGCGGGCTGGCGGGCGGCGCCTGGCTGCTGGCGGCTCTACTGCCGGTCGATGCCGCGTATAAATTTGCGCTGCTGGTGCTGGGCCGTTTAATCCTGGGCTTCGGTGAAAGCCAGCTGCTGACCGGCACCCTGACCTGGGGAATGGGGCTGGTGGGGCCTGCTCGTTCCGGTAAGGTGATGTCCTGGAACGGTATGGCCATCTATGGCGCGCTGGCTGCCGGTGCGCCGCTTGGGCTGCTTATCAATAGCCAGTTTGGATTTGCGGCATTGGCCGCAACCACCATGGTTTTACCTCTGCTGGCGTGGGCGTTTAACGGCTCGGTGCGTAAGGTGCCCGCGCACAAAGGCGAGCGACCTTCCCTGTGGAGCGTGGTAGGCCAAATCTGGCAGCCGGGTCTTGGCCTGGCGCTGCAGGGCGTGGGTTTTGCGGTGATTGGGACGTTCGTTTCGCTCTATTTTATGAGCCGTGGCTGGGCGATGGCCGGTTTTACGCTCACCGCTTTTGGCGGCGCGTTTGTACTAATGCGCGTCTTCTTCGGCTGGATGCCGGATCGCTTTGGCGGCGTGAAGGTGGCGGTGGCGTCGCTGGTGATTGAGACCATCGGTCTGCTGCTGCTGTGGAATGCTCCCGTGGCTTCCGTTGCGTTGTTTGGTGCGGCGCTGACCGGCTGCGGCTGTTCACTGATCTTCCCGGCGCTGGGTGTTGAAGTGGTGAAGCGCGTGGCCCCGCAGGTACGCGGTACGGCGCTGGGCGGCTATGCGGCGTTTCAGGATATCTCATACGGGGTAACCGGGCCGCTGGCCGGGGTGTTAGCCACCTCGTTTGGCTATCCGTCCGTCTTCCTGGCAGGTGCGGTTTCCGCGGTGGTTGGGATTGTGGTCACGCTGGTGGCGTTTCGCAGGACTTGAGCCGTTGTAGGCCCGGTAAGCGCAGCGCCACCGGGCCAAACCTCAGACAACCAGCCAGAAAATCGCCAGTGCAATCAGTAGCGCAATAAACATCAATCCCGGACGCGCGGAGAGCGTTCTGAAGGTTTCCACGACCGGCGCAAACAGCGGGCTGTAGATCGGCTGAATGTTTCTCACCTCCGGCACGCCGCCTTCACGCTCTGCGCGGCGAACGAAGATCTGGTTGAGCAGATCCTGCACCTGCGCGGTGGTCAGTACCGTCTGCGGCGTGGCCTGCCAGTTTTGCTGAGCGTATTCCCGAATCACCTCGAACTCGTGCGGCTCAAGCGGCTGTTTCAGCGCGGCCTGGACGGTATGCAGGGTAGGGGCGCTCTGGGTGCTGAGCGTCTGGCGCGCCTGAAGCCAGGTCACCAGATGAGTAAACTGTTTGGCCGGGATTAACTCACCCGCCTTCACGCCGGACAGCTCCAGCATGGATTGCCAGATAAGCTTCGTCGGCTCGCCGGTGGCCGCGGCCAGCTTCGTCACCATCTGCTTGAGCGTATTGTGCTCGGCGGGCAGCAGAGGACGCTCGGTCGCCGGGCGCACCTGTGGCTGCGGAATAGACAGCTCGTTATTCTGCAGCAGGGTCAGCACGGTTTTGAGCTGGTCGGGCGTCAGCTGGCCCAGCGCGGTCTGACCATACTGCTGGCGAATAAAATCACTTACCGCCTGGCGGTTATTTCCCTGGCCCAGCAGCTCCGTCAGCTGAGAAACAATCTGGCGGGTGGTGTGGTTCTGCTGCGCGGTCGTAATACGCTGGTTCAGATTTTGTTCGGCCGCCGGGAAATGGCGCGACTGCAGCGGTGCGTCGTTCCTCACGCCTAAATCATGCTTTACCCCGGCCCAGACTTCCGCGTTTTGCTGCGAAGTCAGCGCAATCAGGCGCGTGATCAGTCGCTCCAGCACGGTGCGCTGTTGCGTGGATAGCGGTTGTTCACCGGCAACGTTTGGCGTGACCGGGCCTTCACCCGGAGGGCGTGGCGGCGTACCTGAAATGGGCTGCATCGTCAAAAATCCTTAAAGTCAAAACTCAGCGTAAACCTGGCAGACGTATATGCCTGGCGGCCAGATTATGGCACACTTGGCAGGTTTTCTTCCTCTCAAACAGGTACTCAGACGTGAAAATCCTCGTTGATGAAAATATGCCTTACGCCCGTGAGCTGTTTAGCCGCCTGGGTAACGTTAAGGCTGTTCCTGGTCGCCCGATCCCGGTCAACGAACTGGACGATGCCGACGCCCTGATGGTGCGCTCGGTGACCAAGGTAAATGAGGCGTTGCTCGCCGGTAAGGCGATTAAGTTCGTTGGGACCGCAACGGCAGGGACCGATCATGTGGATGATAAATGGCTGAAGCAGGCCGGAATCGGTTTCTCCGCCGCGCCGGGCTGTAACGCGATTGCCGTCGTGGAATACGTTTTCTCCTCGCTGCTAATGCTGGCCGAGCGCGACGGTTTTGCGCTGAAAGACCGCACCGTGGGGATTGTCGGCGTGGGTAACGTCGGCGGGCGCCTGCAAAAGCGCCTTGAAGCGTTAGGGATCCGCACTCTGCTGTGCGATCCGCCGCGCAAAGACAACGGCGAGGACGGGGATTTCCGCTCGCTGGACGAGCTGGTTGAACAGTGTGACGTGCTGACGTTCCACACGCCGCTGTTTAAAGAGGGTCCGTATAAGTCGCTGCATCTTGCCGATGAGGCGCTCATTCGCCGTCTGAAGGCTGGCACTATTCTGATAAATGCCTGTCGTGGTCCTGTGGTAGACAACGCCGCGCTGCTGACGTGTCTGAACGAAGGACAAGACCTCAGCGTGGTGCTGGACGTCTGGGAGCCGGAGCCGGACCTCAACGTTGAGCTGCTTAACAAGGTGGACGTGGGCACCGCGCATATCGCCGGTTATACCCTCGAAGGGAAAGCCCGCGGCACGACGCAGGTCTTCGAGGCCTACAGCGCCTTTATCGGTCATCCGCAGCAGGTGGCGCTGGATACCTTACTCCCCGCGCCTGAATTTGGCCGCATTACTCTCCACGGCCCGCTCGATCAGGCAACGCTGAAAAGGCTGGTGCATTTGGTGTATGATGTGCGCCGCGATGATGCGCTGCTGCGTAAAGTGGCGGGGATCCCGGGCGAGTTTGATAAGCTGCGCAAGAACTACGTTGAGCGCCGCGAGTGGTCTTCCCTGTATGTGATGTGCGACGACGCCCCGGCGGCGACGCTGCTGCACAAGCTGGGGTTTAACGCCGTTCATCACCCGGCGCATTAATGTCTTCTTAATGCTCCCTGTCGGATACTCCGACAGGGACGCTTTTTTATTTCTGGAGTAAACCACCATGTCTGAAGGCTGGAACATTGCCATTTTAGGTGCCACGGGTGCCGTGGGCGAAGCCCTGCTCGAAACGCTTGCTGAGCGTCAGTTCCCGGTGGGCGACATCTATGCGCTGGCGCGTACCGACAGCGCGGGTGAGCATCTGCGTTTTAACAGTAAATCCGTCATGGTTCAGGATGCGGCGGCGTTCGACTGGACGCAGGCGCAGCTGGCGTTTTTCGCCGCGGGCGCTGAAGCCACTGCGGCGTACGTTGAAGAGGCGACCAACGCAGGCTGCCTGGTCATCGATCTGAGCGGCCTGTTCTCCATGGAGCCGGATGTGCCGCTGGTGGTGCCGGACGTGAACCCGTTTGTGCTGGCTGACTACCGCAACCGTAACGTTATTGCGGTCCCCAACAGCCTGACCAGCCAGCTGCTGACTGCACTGAAACCGCTGATCGACGACGGCGGCCTGTCGCGCATTACCGTCACCAGCCTGCTGTCGGCGTCCGCAAACGGCAAAAAGGCCGTTGACGCGCTGGCCGGGCAGAGCGCGAAGCTGCTGAACGGCATTCCGATTGATGAAGATGATTTCTTTGGCCGCCAGCTGGCGTTCAACATGCTGCCGCTATTGCCGGATCGCGAGGGCTCCGTGCGCGAAGAGCGCCGTATCGTCGATGAGGTGCGTAAAATTCTGCAGGACGATGGCCTGATGATCTCCGCAAGCGTCGTGCAGTCCCCGGTCTTCTACGGTCATGCCCAGATGGTCGGCTTTGAAGCGCTGCGTCCGCTGGCGGCAGAAGAGGCGCGCGATGCGTTTGGCCGCGGGGAAGACATCGTCCTCTCTGAAGAGAGCGAGTTCCCGACCCAGGTGGGCGATGCTACCGGTAGCGCGCATCTTTCCGTTGGCTGCGTGCGTAACGACTACGGTATGCCGGAGCAGGTCCAGTTCTGGTCCGTTGCCGACAACGTTCGTTTCGGCGGCGCGCTGATGGCGGTCAAGATCGCTGAAAAACTGGTGCAGGAGTACCTGTACTGATGTCAGACGTGGAACAAACGCCGGTTCATAAAATTGCCCTCGGTATTGAATACGACGGCAGTAAATATTATGGCTGGCAGCGTCAGAATGAGGTTCGCAGCGTTCAGGAGAAGCTGGAGAAAGCGCTCTCTCAGGTGGCAAACGAGCCGATTAACGTCCTGTGCGCAGGCCGTACGGATGCCGGCGTTCACGGCACGGGGCAGGTGGTTCACTTTGAAACCACCGCCGTGCGTAAGGATGCCGCCTGGACGCTGGGCGTAAATGCGAATTTACCTGGTGACATTGCGGTGCGCTGGGTGAAAGCTGTGCCGGATGATTTTCACGCGCGCTTCAGCGCCACGGCGCGCCGTTACCGCTACGTCATCTACAATCAGCGCCTGCGTCCGGCTGTGTTAAGCCAGGGCGTGACGCATTTTTATGAACCGCTCGACGCAGAACGTATGCATCGCGCGGCGCAGTGTCTGATTGGTGAAAATGACTTTACCTCGTTTCGTGCGGTTCAGTGTCAATCCCGTACGCCGTGGCGCAACGTCATGCACATCAACGTCAGCCGTTTTGGCGCGTATGTGGTGGTGGATATCAAAGCCAATGCCTTTGTACATCATATGGTTCGGAATATTGTGGGCAGCCTGATGGAAGTAGGTGCCGGACACCAGCCGGAGAGCTGGATTGCAGACCTGCTGGCAGCGAAGGACAGAACGCTTGCGGCAGCCACGGCGAAAGCGGAAGGATTGTATCTGGTCTCAGTAGACTATCCGGAACGATTTGACCTGCCGAAACCGCCAATGGGCCCGCTGTTTTTAGCGGACTAAACAAAGGTGCAATAAGGGCTTAGACAATATGGACGTAATACGTTTTCTGATTGATTTCATTCTGCATATTGATGTTCACCTGGCGGAGCTGGTCGCGCAGTACGGCGTCTGGGTTTACGCCATTCTGCTCCTCATTCTGTTTTGTGAAACCGGTCTGGTCGTTACCCCATTCCTGCCAGGGGATTCACTGCTGTTCGTTGCCGGGGCGTTATCGGCGTTACCCACCAATGACCTGAACGTGCATCTTATGGTTGTGCTGATGGTAATTGCCGCCATTGTCGGTGATGCGGTCAACTATACGATTGGTCGCGTATTCGGTGAGCGGCTTTTCAGCAATCCGGATTCGAAAATTTTCCGTCGCAGCTATTTAGATAAAACCCATGCGTTTTATGAACGCCATGGCGGTAAAACCATTATCCTTGCGCGTTTTGTGCCTATTGTGCGTACATTTGCACCGTTTGTGGCGGGAATGGGACATATGTCCTATCGTCATTTTGCCATGTATAACGTCGTGGGGGCGCTGCTGTGGGTACTGCTGTTTACCTATGCGGGTTACCTGTTTGGCGATCTTCCAGTTGTTCAGGAAAACCTTAAGTTACTGATTGTAGCGATTATTGTGCTTTCCGTACTGCCTGGCGTTATCGAAATTATTCGTCACAAACGTGCGGCGGCAAAACAAGCGAAGTAAATGCACGCTGGCGGTTCGACCACTTTTTTATCCAAAGTTTCGGGCTGTTATGTTTTAATGTGCAACATTCATGGTCTGTTGGAGGCAAAAATGGCATTATTCGCCTCTTATAGCAAAACTGGCATACGACCAGGTTCAGGCAGAAAGGTTATCAATGAGCTGGATTGAACGAATTAAAAGCAACATTACCCCAACGCGCAAAGCGAGCATTCCTGAAGGGGTATGGACGAAGTGTGATAGCTGCGGTCAGGTTCTGTATCGCGCAGAGCTGGAACGCAACCTTGAGGTGTGTCCGAAGTGTGACCACCATATGCGTATGTCGGCGCGCAACCGCCTGCATAGCCTGCTGGACGAAGGTTCTCTGGTAGAACTGGGCAGCGAGCTTGAGCCAAAAGACGTGCTGAAGTTCCGCGATTCCAAGAAATATAAAGATCGTCTGGCCTCCGCACAGAAAGAGACCGGCGAGAAAGACGCGCTGGTCGTCATGAAAGGCACCCTGCATGGGATGCCGGTTGTTGCCGCTGCGTTTGAGTTCTCCTTTATGGGCGGCTCAATGGGCTCCGTGGTCGGTGCGCGCTTCGTGCGTGCCGTTGAGCAGGCGCTGGAAGACAACTGTCCGCTGATCTGTTTCTCTGCCTCCGGCGGAGCACGTATGCAGGAAGCGCTGATGTCCCTGATGCAGATGGCTAAAACCTCTGCAGCGCTGGCGAAGATGCAGGAGCGCGGTCTGCCGTACATCTCCGTGCTGACCGACCCAACCATGGGCGGCGTCTCCGCGAGCTTCGCGATGCTGGGCGACCTGAACGTCGCTGAGCCAAAAGCGCTGATCGGCTTTGCGGGTCCTCGCGTTATCGAGCAGACCGTTCGTGAAAAACTGCCGCCGGGCTTCCAGCGCAGTGAGTTCCTCATCGAGAAAGGTGCCATCGACATGATCGTCCGCCGTCCGGAAATGCGCCTGAAGCTGGCGAGCATCCTGGCGAAGCTGATGAATCTGCCAGCGCCAAACCCGGATGAGCCGCGCGAAGGCGTGGTGGTACCGGATCAGGAACCCGAGGCCTGATAACTGAAAAGGGCAGGGCCGGTTGGCGCTGCCCTTTTGCTTTCTAATCTGTTAATGACAACCGGGCATTATGGAAAATAAAAGCATTCCCCAAGCCACGTCGCCCCTGGCCGCGTGGCTTTCTTATCTGGAAAACCTGCACAGTAAAACCATCGATATGGGGCTTGAACGGGTGAGCCAGGTTGCCGCGCGTCTTGATGTGCTCAAACCGGCACCTTTCGTGTTCACCGTCGCAGGGACCAACGGTAAAGGCACGACCTGCCGCACGCTGGAGTCCGTCCTGATGGCGGCCGGTTACAGGGTAGGCGTTTATAGCTCTCCACACCTGGTCCGCTACACCGAGCGGGTTCGCGTGCAAAATCGCGAACTGCCGGAATCCGCGCATACGGCGTCGTTCGCAGAAATTGAAGCCGCGCGCGGTGAGATCTCATTAACCTATTTTGAATACGGCACCCTGTCGGCCCTGTGGCTGTTTAAACAGGCGCAGCTGGATGTGGTGATCCTTGAGGTTGGCCTCGGCGGACGTCTTGATGCAACCAATATCGTGAATGCAGATGTGGCGGTGGTTACCAGCATCGCGCTGGATCATATCGACTGGCTGGGTCCGGATCGTGAAAGCATTGGCCGCGAGAAGGCCGGTATTTTCCGCGCAAATAAACCCGCCGTGGTCGGCGAACCGGATATGCCGCACACCATTGCTGACGTGGCAAACGAGAAGGGCGCGCAGCTGCTGCGCCGCGGCGTTGACTGGCAGTATGAGGTTCAGGACAACGGCTGGCGCTTTAGCGACGCTCAGGGGGCACTGGATAACTTGCCGCTGCCGCAGGTCCCGCAGCCAAACGCGGCCACCGCGTTGGCGGCACTGCGCGCCAGCGGATTGGTGGTGAGCGAGCAGGCAATTCGCGACGGCATTCAGAGCGCAATTTTGCCCGGGCGTTTCCAGATTGTCAGCGAGTCACCGCGCCTGATTCTGGACGTGGCGCATAACCCGCATGCGGCGGCGTATCTCGCGGGACGTCTCAAATCGTTACCAAAAACCGGGCGCGTGCTGGCGGTTATCGGTATGCTTCATGATAAAGATATCGGCGGGACGCTGGCCTGCATGGAGAGTGTGGTCGATAGCTGGTATTGTGCTCCTCTGGAGGGGCCGCGCGGCGCGACGGCCGAGCAGCTGATGGAACATCTCGGCAAAGGCGCAATCTACAGTAGCGTGGCTCAGGCCTGGCATGCCGCGATGGCGGATGCTAAACCAGAAGATACCGTGCTGGTGTGTGGTTCATTCCACACGGTGGCACATGTCATGGAAGTGATGGACGCGGGGAGAACCGGTGGCGAGTAAGTTTCAGAACCGTTTAACAGGAACCATTGTGCTGGTCGCGCTCGGGGTGATTATTCTTCCCGGGCTGCTCGACGGGCAGAAAAAGCATTATCAGGATGAGTTTGCCGCTATTCCGCTGGTGCCTAAACCGGGTGACCGCGATGAGCCGGATATGCTGCCCGCGGCGACGCAGGCGCTCCCTGCTCAGCCACCGGAAGGGGCGGCGGAAGAGGTGCGCGCGGGCGATGCCGCAGCACCGTCGCTCGATCCGTCTCGCCTGGCGGCAGCGAGCAGCAGCGATATCGATCCGGTGCCGGTAGAGCAGCCTAAACCGGTTGAAAAACCGAAGCCGGTTGAGAAGCCGCAGCCGAAACCGCAGCGGGATAAAACGGCAGAACAGCTCGCCGCGGCGTCAGAAACCCCACCGCCAGCAAAACCAGCGCAGCAGGACGCTGCTGCCCCAACGGGTAAAGCCTACGTGGTGCAGCTCGGTGCGCTGAAAAACGCCGACAAAGTCAACGAGGTCGTGAGCAAACTGAGAAGTGCGGGATATCGTGTTTACACTTCACCTTCCACGCCGGTGCAGGGTAAAATTACCCGTATCCTCGTGGGGCCAGAAGCGTCTAAAGACAAGCTTAAAGGGTCGCTGGGTGAGCTGAAGCAGATCTCCGGCCTGAGCGGTGTGGTGATGGGCTACAGCGCAAACTAAGTACGACCTGCTCCTTTAAGAGAGAGGCGATAGGCCACGGCGTTGAACATTTTTTCAGCGCCTTTTTTATTTACGCGCGGGAAGGAAATCCCTACGCAAACGTTTTCTTTTTCTGTTAGAATTCGCCCCGAACTGGATGACAGGGCGTTAAATCGTGGGACACATATGGTCTGGATTGATTACGCCATCATTGCGGTGATTGGTTTTTCCTGTCTGGTTAGCCTGATCCGTGGCTTTGTTCGTGAAGCGTTATCGCTGGTGACTTGGGGTTGTGCTTTCTTTGTCGCCAGTCATTACTACACTTACCTGTCTGTCTGGTTCACGGGCTTTGAAGATGAACTGGTCCGAAACGGAATTGCCATCGCGGTGCTGTTTATCGCAACGCTGATTGTCGGCGCTATCGTGAATTACGTGATAGGTCAGCTGGTCGAGAAAACCGGTCTGTCAGGAACGGACAGGGTGCTCGGGATCTGTTTCGGAGCGTTGCGAGGCGTGCTGATTGTGGCCGCGATCCTGTTCTTCCTGGATACCTTCACCGGGTTCTCCAAAAGCGAAGACTGGCAGAAATCGCAGCTCATTCCAGAGTTCAGCTTCATCATCAGATGGTTCTTTGACTATCTGCAAAGCTCGTCGAGTTTTTTGCCCAGGGCATAAACCCTGAGATGTGGCTTAACGAGGAAAAGACGAATGTGCGGTATTGTCGGTATCGCCGGTTTCATGCCGGTAAACCAGTCGATTTATGACGCGTTAACGGTGCTTCAGCACCGTGGGCAGGATGCTGCGGGTATCATCACCATTGATGCAAACAACTGCTTCCGTTTACGCAAGGCGAATGGCCTGGTAAACGATGTGTTTGAAGCCCGCCATATGCAGCGTCTGCAAGGTAATATGGGGATCGGTCACGTTCGTTATCCTACTGCTGGCAGTTCCAGCGCCTCCGAGGCACAGCCTTTCTACGTCAACTCACCGTACGGCATCACCCTTGCCCATAACGGCAACCTGACGAACGCACATGAGCTGCGTAAAAAGCTGTTCGAAGAGAAACGTCGCCACATTAACACCACCTCTGATTCTGAAATCCTGCTCAATGTGTTCGCCAGCGAGCTGGATAACTTCCGTCACTATCCGCTGGAAGCAGACAACATCTTTGCCGCGATTGCCGCGACAAACCGTCAGATCCGCGGCGCGTACGCCTGCGTTGCGATGATCATCGGTCACGGTATGGTCGCCTTCCGCGATCCAAACGGCATTCGTCCGCTGGTGCTCGGTAAGCGCGACCTTGGCGACGGCCGTACTGAATATATGGTTGCCTCTGAAAGCGTGGCGCTGGATACCCTGGGCTTCGAATTCCTGCGCGACGTTGCGCCGGGCGAAGCGGTCTACATCACCGAGAAGGGGCAGCTGTTTACCCGCCAGTGTGCCGATAACCCGGTCAGTAACCCGTGCCTGTTTGAATACGTTTACTTTGCCCGTCCGGATTCCTTCATCGACAAGATTTCCGTCTACAGCGCGCGCGTCAACATGGGCACCAAGCTGGGCGAGAAGATTGCCCGCGAGTGGGATGATCTCGACATCGACGTGGTTATTCCTATCCCGGAAACCTCCTGCGATATCGCGCTGGAGATCGCCCGCATTCTGGATAAGCCATACCGTCAGGGCTTCGTGAAGAACCGCTACGTTGGCCGCACGTTTATCATGCCGGGGCAGCATCTGCGCCGTAAGTCCGTGCGCCGCAAGCTGAACGCCAACCGCGCGGAGTTCCGCGACAAGAACGTTCTGCTGGTGGATGACTCCATCGTTCGCGGCACCACCTCTGAGCAGATTATCGAGATGGCGCGTGAAGCGGGTGCGAAGAAAGTCTACCTGGCCTCTGCTGCGCCGGAGATTCGCTTCCCGAACGTGTACGGTATTGATATGCCAACCGCCAACGAGCTGATCGCTCACGGTCGTGAAGTGGATGAAATTCGTCAGATCATCGGTGCCGACGGCCTGATTTTCCAGGATCTGAACGATCTTATCGACGCGGTGCGTGCCGAGAATCCGGAAATTCAGCAGTTTGAATGCTCCGTGTTTAACGGTATTTACGTTACCAAAGACGTTGACCAGCAGTACCTCGACTATCTTGATTCACTGCGCAACGACGACGCCAAAGCCGTCCAGCTGCAGAACGATCTCGAAAGCTTAGAGATGCACAACGAAGGTTGATGCTCCGGCAGGTGAGGGCGAATGCCCTCACTTGCAACTCCCCGCAAAATCCTGCACAGTCTGCCCTGAAATCAGTAAGGGCGAAAATCATGAAACGACTCATTGTTGGGCTCAGCGGCGCCAGCGGCGCGATTTATGGCGTACGTTTGTTACAGGTTCTGCGTAGCGTGGCGGACGTCGAAACCCATCTGGTGATGAGCCAGGCGGCGCGGCAGACCCTCTCTCTGGAAACCGATCTCTCCCTGCGCGATGTTCAGGCACTGGCGGACGTGGTTCACGATGCCCGTGATATCGCCGCCAGCATCTCTTCAGGCTCGTTTAAAACGACCGGCATGGTTATCCTGCCCTGTTCGATTAAAACGCTCTCCGGCATTGTGAACAGCTATACCGACACCCTGGTGACGCGCGCGGCGGATGTGGTGCTGAAGGAGCGTCGCCCTCTTGTGCTCTGCGTGCGGGAAACGCCGCTGCACCTGGGCCATCTGCGCTTAATGACGCAGGCTGCGGAGCTGGGCGCTGTCATCATGCCGCCAGTACCCGCGTTCTATCATCGCCCGACCTCGCTGGATGACGTGATTAATCAGACCGTTAATCGCGTGCTGGATCAGTTTGACATCGACCTGCCCGAAGATCTCTTCAGCCGCTGGCAGGGTGCCTGAATCTGTGCACAAACCAGGTGCATGAAAAGACAAGTTGCCCTGTTTCAGGGCAATTATGCAACGGCGATCATATCCTCGACATTTAATTCGTTTTTTCCCTTTTTCTCTTTCCGGTTCGTTCGGCAGACCTGCTATCTTTCACCAGTAAGGCAATATCGCAACGTTTTATTAACATATTTAACGTCGAAGTTTTGACCAGACGGCAATGTGGCATAAGACCTGCAAGATGAAGCCTGCAACACAACACACAACACAATACATAATAAAATCACGGTACTTGAGGGTAAATGTATGAAGAAGACGGTTCTGGCTCTGTCTTTGCTCGTGGGGTTAAGTGCGGCAGCAGGTAGCTACGCAGCGCTTCCACAGACGGTTCGTATCGGTACAGACGCAACCTACGCGCCATTCTCTTCCAAGGATGCGAAAGGCGATTTCGTGGGGTTTGATATCGATCTGGGTAATGAAATGTGCAAGCGCATTGCGGTGAAATGCACATGGGTGGGCAGCGACTTCGACGCGTTAATCCCGTCGCTGAAAGCCAAGAAAATTGACGCCATTATCTCTTCTCTCTCCATCACCGAAAAACGTCAGCAGGAGATTGCCTTCTCTGACAAGCTCTACGCCGCGGATTCTCGCCTGATTGCGCCGAAAGGCTCCCCGATTAAGCCCACCATCGACTCTCTGAAGGGCAAACACGTCGGCGTGCTTCAGGGCTCGACGCAGGAAGGTTATGCCAATGCTAACTGGCGTGAGAAGGGCGTAGACGTGGTGGCTTACCAGAACCAGGATCTGATTTACTCTGACCTGTCGGCAGGCCGTCTGGATGCGGCATTCCAGGATGAAGTCGCCGCGAGCGAAGGCTTCCTGAAACAGCCTGCGGGCAAAGAATTCGCGTTTGCTGGCCCGTCTGTAAAAGACAAAAAGTACTTTGGTGACGGCACCGGTATTGGCCTGCGTAAGGATGATACCGAGCTGAAAGCCGCCTTCGACAAAGCCTTTGCAGAGCTGCGTAAAGACGGTACTTACGACAAACTGGCGAAGAAATACTTCGACTTCAACGTATACGGTGAATAACACCTGGCGCTAACGCACCGAAAAAGTGCGTTGCGGGAGAGGTTGACCCAATGCGGTGCATTTGTTGCACCGTATTGGATCGCTTTGTGCATACTTAAGCATTTATAATGCAAAAATTCCCGCCTGAAGGGCATTAGTCTTTGCCTGGCAGAGGGGATTAATGGCACATTAGCACCACCCCGTCGTCGTAAAAATCCCGTATGAAGACAGTTTGTTGAGGATAAATATGAAAAAACTCGTGTTGTCACTATCTCTGGTACTGGCCTTTTCCAGCGCCACCGCGGCATTCGCAGCCATTCCGCAGAAAATCCGAATTGGTACCGATCCAACCTATGCGCCGTTCGAATCGAAGAATTCAAAGGGTGAACTGGTCGGTTTTGACATCGATCTGGCCAACGAGCTGTGCAAACGCATCAAAGCACAGTGTACCTACGTTGAGAACCCGCTGGATGCGCTGATCCCGTCCCTGAAAGCGAAAAAAATCGACGTAATCATGTCCTCGCTCTCCATCACCGAAAAACGCCAGCAGGAGATTGCCTTCACCGACAAACTCTATGCGGCCGATTCACGTCTGGTGGTAGCTAAAGCTTCTGACATTCAGCCAACGCTGGAGTCGCTAAAAGGCAAACGCGTCGGCGTGCTGCAGGGCACCACGCAGGAAACCTACGGCAACGAACACTGGGCGCCGAAGGGGATTGAAATCGTCTCCTATCAGGGCCAGGAAAATATCTACGCTGACCTGACGGCAGGCCGAATTGATGCGGCATTCCAGGATGAAGTCGCGGCAAGCGAAGGCTTCCTGAAAACGCCGGTGGGTAAAGATTACAAGTTTGGCGGCCCGTCCATTAAGGACGTGAAGTTGTTTGGTGTGGGCACCGGTATGGGCCTGCGCAAAGAAGACAACGAGCTGCGTGAGGCGCTGAACAAAGCGTTCGCTGAAATGCGTGCTGACGGTACCTACGACAAGCTGGCGAAAAAGTACTTTGATTTTAATGTTTACGGCGGCTAATCGCCCCGTCAAATAACGTGCGGCCCCTCCCGCTGCGGGAGGGGAAAAGACACGGTTCCACCACTCACGATACGACAGGGCTCGCGGTATGCTGTACGGATTTTCTGGCGTTATTTTACAGGGCGCGCTTGTCACCCTTGAGCTGGCTATCAGCTCCGTGGTGCTGGCGGTGCTGATAGGTCTGGCAGGCGCAGGGGCGAAGCTTTCGGCTAACAAACCGCTGGCGCTGATTTTTGAAGGCTACACCACGCTTATTCGCGGCGTTCCCGATCTGGTGCTGATGCTGCTTATCTTTTACGGTCTGCAGATTGCGCTGAACAGCGTAACGGACGCGATGGGCATGGGACAAATTGATATCGACCCAATGGTGGCCGGTATTATTACCCTCGGTTTTATCTACGGCGCCTACTTCACTGAAACCTTCCGCGGTGCTTACATGGCCGTGCCGAAAGGCCACATTGAAGCGGCAACCGCATTTGGTTTTACCTCTTCACAAACGTTTCGTCGGATTATGTTCCCGGCCATGATGCGCTATGCGCTTCCGGGCATCGGCAACAACTGGCAGGTTATCCTCAAAGCCACGGCGCTGGTCTCACTGCTCGGTCTGGAAGACGTCGTGAAAGCGACTCAGCTGGCGGGCAAGAGCACCTGGGAGCCGTTCTACTTTGCGGTGGTCTGCGGCGTGATCTATCTGGTCTTTACGACCGTCTCCAATGGTGTGCTGCTTCTTCTCGAGCGTCGCTACTCCGTGGGTGTGAAGAGGGCTGACCTGTGATTGAGATTATTCAGGAATACTGGAAATCGCTGCTGTGGACAGATGGCTACCGCTTTACCGGCGTGGCGATTACCCTCTGGCTGCTGATCTCCTCCGTGGTGATGGGCGGTATTCTGGCGGTGTTTCTCGCCATTGGCCGCGTGTCGAACAATAAATTCATCCAGTTCCCGATCTGGCTGTTCACCTACGTATTTCGCGGTACGCCGCTGTACGTGCAGCTGCTGGTGTTCTATTCGGGGATGTATACGCTTGAGATCGTAAAAGGCACTGAGATGCTGAATGCGTTCTTCCGCAGCGGTCTGAACTGTACGGTGCTGGCGTTGACGCTCAACACCTGCGCCTACACCACCGAGATTTTCGCGGGGGCGATTCGTTCTGTCCCTTACGGTGAGATTGAAGCGGCGCGCGCGTACGGCTTTTCCTCGGTGAAACTTTATCGCTGCATCATTCTGCCGTCGGCCCTGCGTATCGCGTTACCGGCGTACAGTAACGAAGTGATTTTGATGCTGCACTCCACCGCGCTTGCCTTTACCGCGACGGTGCCGGATCTGCTCAAAATCGCGCGCGATATTAACTCCGCGACCTATCAGCCGTTTACCGCGTTTGGCATTGCGGCGGTGCTCTATTTAATTATCTCTTATGTTCTGATTAGCCTGTTCCGTAAGGCTGAAAAACGCTGGTTGCAGCATATAAAACCTTCTTCGACGCACTGAGAAAGATGATGGCTGAGAACAAATTAAACGTTATTGATTTGCACAAACGCTACGGCGAACATGAAGTGCTGAAAGGGGTGTCGCTGCAGGCAAATGCTGGCGACGTGATCAGTATCATCGGCTCATCCGGCTCGGGGAAAAGTACCTTCCTGCGCTGCATTAACTTCCTCGAAAAACCGAGCGAAGGCTCGATTGTGGTGAGCGGGCAGAATATTAACCTGGTGCGTGACAAAGACGGCCAACTGAAGGTTGCGGATAAAAATCAGCTGCGCCTGCTGCGTACCCGCCTGACGATGGTGTTCCAGCACTTCAACCTCTGGAGCCACATGACGGTGCTGGAGAACGTGATGGAAGCGCCGGTTCAGGTGCTGGGCCTGAGCAAGCATGAAGCTCGCGAGCGCGCGGTGAAATACCTGGCGAAAGTGGGTATCGACGAGCGCCAGCAGATGAAATACCCGGTGCATCTCTCCGGTGGTCAGCAGCAGCGTGTCTCTATCGCCCGCGCGCTGGCTATGGAGCCCGAAGTGCTGCTGTTCGACGAACCGACTTCCGCGCTGGACCCTGAACTCGTTGGCGAAGTGCTGCGCATCATGCAGAAGCTAGCCGAAGAGGGCAAAACGATGGTGGTGGTGACGCACGAGATGGGCTTCGCCCGTAACGTCTCGAACCACGTTATCTTCCTGCATCAGGGGAAAATTGAAGAGCAGGGGCACCCGGACGAAGTGCTGGCGAACCCGCAAAGCCCGCGTTTGCAGCAGTTCCTGAAGGGGTCGTTGAAGTAGATTTTGTCTTTCCCCCTCTCCCTATGGGAGAGGGGCGAGGTGAGGGCATCAGGCCGCACCGCACTCCAGCCTGTACACCCAGTCGTCATAGCGCACGCCGTCAATCTCATACGCCTTTTCCAGCACCTGCGTACGCACGAACCCGACTTTCTCCAGCACCCGCACCGACCCGCCGTTGTCCGCCAGGACATACGCGTTAATCGCTTTCACGCCGGTCTGGTTGAACGCATAATCACACACCGCGCGCAGCGCTTCGCTGGCGATACCTTTGCCCTGCGCGGCAGGCACAACCGTATAGCCAATATCTGCCTCTTCACGATTCTCAGGGCTGATTTGCAGGCCGATATCGCCCAGCGGCGTATCATCATGCCGGGCGCGAATAACAAACACATGAGCAGCAGCGAGTCGCGCGGCAAACACGCGTCGGGTCTCTTTTTCCGGCGCGATGGCGGCCATGTAGCGCATGATACTGCGATCTTCTCGTAGCGAGCGGAAGAAGGCCCAGTCAGTGGGTTCGAAAGGGGTGAGGTAAAGCCGGGGTGTGGTGATGGTTGCCATTGTTACGCCATATCTTCGGAACATGGCCTGTCACTGTACCATATTCACCGCACCACATCCCCCAGCGCTTCTTCTAATTCATACCAGCGGAACGCAAACCCGGCCGCTTCCAGCCGTTTTGGCAGCGCTCTCTGTCCGCCCAGTACCAGAACAGACGCTTCACCCATCAGCAGACGAATGACCGTGGCAGGCACGCGCAAAATTGCCGGACGGTGCAGGGCATGCCCCAGCGCGTGGGCAAACTGTTCATTACGCACCGGATACGGCGCAACCATATTGAACGGCCCGCGCAGATCGTTATCCAGCAGCCACAGAATCCCGTTGACCATATCGTCGATATGGATCCAGGCCAGGTACTGACGACCATTACCGATGGGGCCACCGAGTCCGAGCCGGAAAGGGGGAAGCATTTTCGCCAGAATGCCGCCTTTCGGCGCGAGCACGACACCGGTCCGTAGCAGGCAGACGCGGGTCCGCTCGCTCTGCGCCGCGCAGGCGATACGCTCCCACTGGGCGCAGAGCTTATGGGTAAACTCGTTATGGGGCGGCTCTTCCTCGGTTACAACCACCTCGCCAAGATCGCCGTAATAGCCCACCGCTGAACCCGAAATCAGCACCGAAGGCGGGGTGTGGCTATTGCGGATCAGCTCGACCAGCTTTTCGGTGATGTTCCACCGGCTGCTGCATAACAGCTGTTTTTGCTCTTCCGTCCAGCGCTTATCGGCGATGGGTTCACCCGCGAGGTTAATGACGGCGTCGAAGCCGTCCAGATTTTGCTGCTCGGCCAGATTTTTCCAGATATCAACACCTGCCCCCAGCACCTGGCGCGCTTTCTCCGGGCTGCGCGTGACCACGGTGATGTCATGATGCATGGCCTGCAGACGCGCAATGAGGTGACGACCAATAAGGCCTGTACCGCCGGTCAGCAAAATCTTCATACAACCTCCAGGTTTACGCCTGGCGCCGCCAGCTTAACGTCATGGAGACGGAGTCGGCATAGCGCAGGGCGTGAAGTTTATCGATCTCAACTTCAGCATAAGTGACCCAGTGATGTTCGCGTGCGATATCGAGCACATCCTGAGTTAATTTTTCCAGCAGAGAGAAGCGGTTATTCTCAACGTACTGGATGATGTTTTTGGTTATTGTGCGGTAGTTCAGCGCGTCGTTGATGTCTTCGCTGGCCCGCGCTTTGTCTGCGGGGTAGTGAATTACCACGTTAATGACAATATCCTGACGGTTGGCGATCTCTTCCTCTTTGATGCCGATGAAGGTACGCAGGCGTAAATTTTTTATGCGAATAATAGCGTCTGGCTGTGACATTGCAGGTCTTCTCCGTGTCAGTATTTCCTGCCCATAATACATGAGAGCTTCACAGGCACCCAGCCTCATACCGGGTTAAATTTGCTGGATTTTTTGCATCGCCCGCTCGGTCGCCGGGCGGGTCCGGATGCGCTCAAACCAGTTGTTCACCGCCGGGTAAGCGGCCAGGTCAATGCGGTGTTTTTCATGCGTATTCACCCACGGCCAGCAGGCGATATCGGCAATACTGTAATGATCGCCCCCGAGCCACGGCGTTTTCTTCAGCCGACGGTTCAGAACGTCATAGAGCCGTTGAGTCTCAACCTGATAGCGTTCTATCGCGTAAGGAATAGGCTGCGGGGCGTAAGCGGTAAAATGATGATTTTGTCCCAGCATGGGGCCCAGCCCGCTTGCCTGCCAGAAAAGCCATTGCAGGGTATGGTGACGCTCGCGCAGTTCGCCGCTCAGCAGCTTGCCGGTTTTCTCCGCCAGATAGAGCAAAATTTCACCGGATTCAAACAGGCTCAATGGTCTGCCCCCGTCCGCCGGCTGGTTATCAATAATGGCCGGGATTTTATTATTCGGCGAGATAGCCAGAAAGAGAGGGCTGAACTGTTCGCCTTTGCTGATATCCACGCGAATGATCCTGTAATCCAGCTCGGCTTCTTCAAGAAAGAGGGTGATCTTATGGCCGTTTGGGGTAGGGGCGTAATAAAGGTCGATCATTCTCAACTCCTGTCCATGCGAATAGTGGTGCCATGACAAATGAGTATAGGTGGTTGTTGTAAATCGTGAGTTTTCATCAAGTGACAGCGAGGCAAAGAGATTATATGTTGAGTAAAAACCCGATCAGCCGATGAGGATGTTATGAACCAGCCCGTAATCACGTTGTGGTCCGATGCGAATTTCTTTTCTCCCTATGTTATGAGCGTATACGTTGCGCTGGCCGAAAAAGGACTCACCTTTACGCTGAAGACCGTTGATCTCGACGGCGGTGAACATCTCAATCCACAGTGGCAGGGTTACGACCTGACCCGACGCGTGCCGGTGCTGGAGATTGACGGTTTTGCCCTGAGCGAATCGTCGGCGATCGATGAGTATCTGGAAGATCGGTTCGCCCCCCCGGAGTGGGAACGTATCTATCCTCACGATCTGCAAAAGCGCGCGCGGGCGCGGCAGATCCAGGCGTGGCTGCGTAGCGATCTGGTGCCGATTCGCGTCGAACGCTCGACGGACGTCGTGTTTGCCGGGGTGAAAAAGCCGGCGCTGAGCGCAGAAGGTGTAGAAAGCGCGAAGAAACTGATTGAAACCGCCATCTCGCTGCTTGCCCATGGCAACCCGAATCTTTTTGGCGAGTGGTGCATTGCCGACGCCGATCTGGCGTTGATGTTAAACCGCCTGATCCTCAACGGTGATGAGGTGCCGCAGCTGCTGGTGGATTATGCTGCGTTTCAGTGGCAGCGTGCCTCCGTGCAGCGCTATGTGGCACTCTCGGCTAAGCGCGCGGGCTGATAAGCCCAGACGCTTAAGGTATGATGGGGGCAGTCTGTTTTCCCGAGGAGTGACTGATGAAACTGATGTTTGCGTCGGATATCCATGGATCGCTGCCCGCAACCGAGCGTGTCCTTTCCCTGTTTGCACAAAGCGGTGCGCAGTGGCTGATTATTTTGGGCGACGTGCTGAATCATGGCCCTCGCAACGCGCTGCCGGAGGGCTATGACCCTGCGCGGGTCGTGGAAAAACTCAACCCGTATGCCTCGCGCATCATCGCCGTTCGCGGCAACTGTGACAGCGAAGTGGACCAGATGCTGCTGCATTTTCCCATTACCGCGCCGTGGCAGCAGGTGCTGCTCGAACAACACCGCCTGTTTCTGACCCACGGACATCTTTTCAGCCCGGATAATCTCCCGGCTCTCGCGGCTGGCGATGTCCTGGTTTACGGTCATACTCATATTCCGGTTGCGGAAAAACGCGGTGAGATTTATCACTTTAATCCGGGCTCGGTTAGCATCCCAAAAGGCGGATATCCTGCGAGCTACGGCATGCTGGAAGGAAATACCCTGAGCGTTATCGCACTTAATGATCAGCAAGTTATTGCGCAGGTAGCGATTAATCCGTAAGTTACACCTCAACTGCAAACGCGCCGAAAGAGCGCTTAGAAGAGAAGGTTTCCCGATGGTGGAGCAGAGTCATTTGGCAAGTACAGAGTGGGTTGACATTGTCAGCGAAGAGAATGAAGTGATCGCGCAGGCCAGTCGCGAACAAATGCGTGCGGAGCGTCTGCGTCACCGTGCAACGTACATCGTTGTGCATGACGGTATGGGCAAAATTCTGGTCCAGCGCCGTACGGACACCAAAGATTTTCTCCCAGGGATGTTGGATGCCACTGCAGGCGGGGTTGTCCAGGCAGATGAAGTGCTGCTGGATTCCGCGCGTCGAGAAGCAGAAGAAGAGCTAGGTATCGCCGGTGTGCCGTTTGCAGAGCACGGTCAGTTCTATTTCGAAGACGAAAACTGTCGCGTCTGGGGCGGGCTGTTTAGCTGCGTTTCTCACGGCCCGTTTGCCCTGCAGGAAGAAGAGGTGAGTGAAGTCTGCTGGATGACGCCGGAAGAAATTACCGCGCGTTGCGACGAGTTTACGCCGGATTCGTTAAAAGCGCTGGCGCTGTGGATGACCCGCAACGCCAAAAACGAATCGACCAAATCAGAGAAAGAGGAAGAGGCTGAGTAAGCTTCAGCAACTCTCTCTCAGACACAGACTGGACGCGATGGGCTTTTGATCGCGCCAGTCACCGTCATTCAGACGCTCCAGCAACGCTTTCCCGGCTTCAATTCCAATCTTACGATGCGGCACCGCCATCGTCGTCAGCGGCGGCTGACAGACGCGGCTCACGTCGCTATCGCCAAAGCCTACCACTGCCAGATCGTCCGGCACCTTGATTCGCCTGCGCTGGCACTCGTATAGCGCGCCGCAGGCCAGCTCGTCAGAGACGCATACCAGCGCATCCAGCTCCGGCCAGGCCAGCAGGAACTCGGGCAGCTGCGCCGCGCCGGTCGAGAAGCTAGGCGGCATCGCCGCGTTAATGACCCGGTTCGGCGACATATGGTGGCGAAGCATGGCTTTGTACCAGCCCTGAAGGTGCTGCTGGAAAATCCACTGCTCCTGGTTGGCGCACAGCAGGCCAATATTTTGATAGCCGCGCTTAATCACCATTTCCGTGAGTTCATACATGGCCGCCACGTTATCAATCCCGATATTCATATCAATCGGATCGGCGCGCATTGCGCCCATCTCCATCACCGGAATAGAGGCATTTTTCAGCCAGTGGCGAACAGTATCGGTATGTTCAACGCTGAGCAGGATAGCGGCGGCAATGTTCGACGCCAGCAGCGTCTCCAGCAGTTTCTCCTCCTGCTCAAGGCGATGCTGGGATTCTGCCAGCATGATCTGATATCCGGCAGGCTGCAGCACCTGCTGTAGCCCGGCGAACATCTCCGAACAACCGGCTTCGGAGAGGTTGGGCACCACCATGGCTATCGTCCATGACGACGCCGAGGCAAGGGCACTGGCGGCAAGATTAGGCATATAACCCAGCTCCTGCACGGCAGCTTCAATTTTTTCTCGTAGTTTATCGGAAACCTGTTCGGGCGTGCGAAGCGCACGGGACACGGTCATCGTGCCCACACCGGCAAGCTGTGCGACATCGGCAAGTGTCACTTTACCAGTACTGCGCCGTTTTCGGGTTAGAGACATACACCTTCCTGCTGACCAGACGCGTTCTTATTTTCCTTCGTTTCACGTGACAGGCAGTATACGCCTTAAATCCCTTTTTTTGCTGTGATTTAGCACCGTGATTGCAATTTGATAGCGCTATCACATTTTTGCATGTTAACTATTGGTAGCGCTATCTTTGTGATCGCGATCGCAGTCATCCAGCGATCTGTTGAATAAAGTTTGCTCATCTTTAGCGTGTAGCGGGAGTGAAAAGTGCTCAAAAAATGGATATATGATACAACCATCACGCTGCAGGATAGCGTGGAAAACTGGCCGCAGGCGCTGGAGCTGTGCGCGAAGCCGCTTCTGGATTTGCAGGTGATTGAGCCCGAATACGTCACGGCCATCATCCAGCAACACCACACGTTAGGACCCTATTATGTGCTGGCACCAGGGCTGGCGATGCCGCATGCGCGGCCGGAGGAAGGCGCCAAAGGATTGGGGTTGTCTTTATTAAAACTAAAACAGGGCGTCTCGTTTGGTGCCGGTGAGTTTGACCCTGTCGATGTGATTATCATGCTCGCGGCACCGGACAAACATAGCCATATTGAAATGATATCCGCACTCGCGGAATTATTTTCCAGCGACGAGGATATGGAGAAACTGCATCAGGCGAATACGCGGGAGGAAATTAAAACAATTATTAACCGCTTCTGATTTAATTCTGTAATCCGGTTTTTCACAACATTACGCGTCAGCGTGATGGGGCGTACTCTACTCAAAATAAGGGGATAACAATGAAAATCATGGCTATTTGCGGTTCTGGCCTGGGCAGCAGTTTTATGGTCGAAATGAATATAAAAAAGGTGCTCAAAAAGCTGGAGATTGAGGCTGAGGTTGAACATTCCGATCTCTCCTCGGCCACGCCAGGCGCGGCCGACCTGTTCGTGATGGCAAAAGACATTGCGGCCAGCGCCAGCGTGCCGGAAAGCCAGCTGGTGGTGATCAACAACATCATCGACATCAACGAACTTGAAGCGCAGCTGCGCGCCTGGTTCGAAAGACAATAACCCTGATAAGGCGAGGTGGATATGTTTATCCTTGAAACGCTGAATTTCGTTGTTGATATTTTAAAAGTCCCTTCGGTGCTGGTCGGTTTAATTGCGCTTATTGGTCTGGTTGCGCAGAAAAAAGCGTTTTCGGACGTGGTGAAAGGAACCATTAAAACTATTCTGGGCTTTATTGTGCTGGGCGGTGGCGCCACTGTGCTGGTCGGGTCATTAAATCCGCTAGGCGGTATGTTCGAACACGCCTTTACGATTCAGGGCATTATTCCAAACAATGAAGCTATTGTCTCCATTGCGCTGGAAAAATACGGTGCAGCGACCGCGCTGATTATGGCCTTCGGCATGGTGGCGAATATTATCGTCGCGCGCTTTACTCGCCTGAAGTACATCTTCCTGACCGGGCACCACACGTTTTACATGGCATGCATGATTGGCGTGATCCTGACGGTGGCGGGCTTTGAAGGCGTAGGACTGGTCTTTACAGGCTCGCTGATCCTCGGCCTGATCATGGCTTTCTTCCCGGCGATTGCGCAGCGCTACATGAAGCGCATTACCGGCAACGATGAGATTGCCTTCGGCCACTTCGGCACGCTGGGCTACGTGCTTTCAGGCTGGATTGGCAGCAAGGTCGGCAAAGGCTCCCGCTCAACCGAAGAGATGAACCTGCCGAAGAATCTGAGCTTCCTGCGCGACAGTTCGATCTCCATCTCCCTGACCATGATGATTATCTACCTGATCATGGCTGTGAGCGCCGGGCGCGAGTACGTCGAGGCTACCTTCAGCGCCGGCCAGAACTACCTCGTCTACGCCATCATCATGGCAATCACCTTTGCGGCGGGGGTGTTCATTATCCTGCAGGGCGTACGCCTGATTCTGGCAGAAATCGTCCCGGCCTTTACCGGCTTCTCGGAGAAACTGGTGCCGAACGCGCGTCCTGCGCTGGACTGCCCGGTGGTGTACCCCTATGCGCCAAACGCGGTGCTGATTGGTTTCCTGTTTAGCTTCCTCGGCGGGATTGTGGGGTTGTTCATCTGCGGTCAGTTCAGCTGGGTGCTAATCCTCCCGGGCGTGGTGCCGCACTTCTTCACCGGCGCAACCGCTGGCGTGTTCGGTAATGCCACCGGCGGACGTCGCGGGGCGATGATTGGTGCGTTTGCCAACGGTCTGCTGATTACCTTCCTGCCGGTCCTATTGCTGCCGGTACTGGGCGCCATTGGTTTTGCCAACACCACCTTCTCGGACGCCGACTTCGGCGCGGTCGGGATTGTCCTCGGCAACCTGGCGCGCTTCCTGTCGCCGCTGGCCATCACCGGGCTGGTCGTGGCGCTGTTCGCGCTGCTGGTGGCGTACAACGTCTTCGCGAAAAACAAACCTGCGGGCGGTAACGCGCAGGAAAACACCGGAGCCAAATCATGAATGAGAAAGAGATAACCGAACTCGCGCGTCAGATCCGCCTTGAGACGCTGAAGTCGCTGACGCAGCTGGGCTTTGGCCACTACGGCGGCAGCATGTCGGTGGTTGAAACGCTGGCCGTACTCTACGGCGCGGTGATGAAAATCGACCCGGCGGATCCGGACTGGCCGGAGCGAGACTATTTTGTCCTGTCGAAAGGCCATGCGGGCCCGGCGCTCTACAGCACGCTGGCAATCAAGGGCTATTTCCCGGTGGAAGAGCTAAGCACGCTGAACCAGAACGGCACGCGCCTGCCGAGCCACCCGGACCGCCTGAAAACGCGTGGCGTAGATGCTACTACCGGTTCGCTGGGACAGGGGATTTCCATCGCCGGCGGTATGGCGCTGTCGCACAGGCTGGCCGGGCGACCGAATCGGGTCTTCTGTATCGTCGGCGACGGCGAGCTGAACGAGGGGCAGTGCTGGGAAGCATTCCAGTTTATTGCCCACCATCGCCTGAACAACCTGACGGTATTTGTCGACTGGAACAAACAACAGCTCGACGGCGAGCTGGACGAGATCATCAGCGCGTTCGACCTGGAGGGCAAATTCCGCGCCTTTGGCTTTGACGTGGTGACGGTGAAGGGGGACGACATTCCTGCGCTGCTGGAGGTGACGTCCCGGGTGCCTGCCGCGGACGCTCGCCCGCGGGTGGTGATCCTCGACAGCATCAAAGGCCAGGGGGTGCCGTATCTGGAGCAGCTCAGCAATTCGCACCACCTGCGATTGACCGCGGAGAGCAAAGCGGCCCTCAACGAGACGATTCGCCAACTGGAGGCTTCACATGATTAAGGTTGCACCGGCAGGACAGAAAGACGCCGTTGAGATGCGTAAGGTCTACGCTGGCTTCGTGGCAAAACAGATTGAGGCCGGAAGTGACATCATTGCGCTCGAAGCAGATCTGATGAGCTCGATGGCGATGGACGGCGTAGCGCGCGATTATCCGCAGCACGTGATTAACTGCGGCATTATGGAGGCCAACGTCATCGGCACGGCGGCGGGGCTGTCGCTTACCGGACGCAAGCCGTTCGTTCACACCTTCACCGCCTTTGCCAGCCGCCGCTGTTTTGACCAGCTGTTTATGTCTCTGGACTATCAGCGAAACAACGTGAAGGTGATTGCTTCAGACGCGGGCGTGACGGCCTGCCACAACGGCGGAACGCATATGTCGTTTGAGGATATGGGCATCGTGCGCGGTCTGGCGCATTCGGTGGTGCTGGAGGTGACCGACGCGGTGATGTTCGAGGACGTGCTGCGACAGCTTATCGATCTCGACGGCTTCTACTGGGTGCGGACCATCCGTAAGCAGGCACCGAGCGTGTATGCGCCTGGCTCAACCTTCACCATTGGCAAAGGCAACGTGCTGCGCGAAGGAACCGATATTACCCTGATTGCCAACGGCATCATGGTGTCGGAAGCGCTGGAAGCCGCGCGCCAGCTTGAGCAGGAGGGCGTCAGCGCGGCGGTCATCGACATGTTTACCCTGAAGCCCATTGACCGGATGCTGGTGAAAAACTACGCCGAGAAAACCGGGCGCATCGTCACCTGTGAAAACCACAGCATTCACAACGGCCTCGGGTCGGCGGTGGCGGAAGTGCTGGCGGAAACCTGCCCGGTGCCGATGCGGCGGGTGGGCGTTAAGGAGCGTTATGGCCAGGTGGGGACGCAGGATTTTCTGCAGAAAGAGTATGGCCTGACGGCACATGACATTGTATCGGCGGCGCGCGAGCTGCTGTAAATAAAAAAGGCGACCGGTTAAGTGGTCGCCTTTCTTGCCCGGTAAGCGCTAGCGCCACCGGGCTTTTTAACATTACTGCTGCTGCGAAGACTGGATAGCCGTCAGCGCGATGGTGTAAACGATATCGTCTACCAGTGCGCCACGAGACAGGTCGTTCACAGGTTTGCGCATGCCCTGCAGCATCGGCCCGATGGAGATCAGGTCGGCAGAACGCTGCACCGCTTTGTAGGTGGTGTTACCGGTGTTCAGATCCGGGAAGATGAACACGGTAGCGCGGCCTGCAACCGGCGAGTTCGGCGCTTTAGATTTCGCAACGTCAGCCATTACGGCGGCGTCGTACTGCAGCGGGCCGTCGATCATCAGGTCAGGACGTTTTTCCTGTGCCAGACGGGTCGCTTCACGCACTTTCTCTACGTCGCTACCTGCACCAGAGGTACCGGTGGAGTAGGAGAGCATCGCCACGCGCGGTTCGATACCGAAGGCAATCGCGGAGTCCGCGGACTGGATAGCGATTTCTGCCAGCTGTTCTGCGGTTGGATCCGGGTTGATCGCGCAGTCGCCGTAAACGTAAACCTGTTCAGGCAGCAGCATGAAGAACACGGAAGAAACCAGAGAGCTGCCTGGCGCGGTTTTGATCAGCTGCAGCGGTGGACGGATGGTGTTCGCTGTGGTGTGAACCGCACCGGAAACCAGACCGTCAACTTCGTCCTGCTCCAGCATCAGCGTGCCCAGCACAACGTTGTCTTCCAGCTGCTCGCGCGCAACGGCTTCGGTCATGCCTTTGCTCTTACGCAGCTCTACCAGACGGGCAACGTAGCTTTCGCGAACCACTTCCGGGTCAACGATTTCAATGCCTGCGCCCAGCTCAACGCCCTGAGAGGCCGCCACGCGGTTGATCTCATCCGGGTTACCCAGCAGCACACAGGTCGCGATGCCGCGCTCTGCACAGATAGCCGCTGCTTTAACGGTACGTGGTTCATCGCCTTCTGGCAGAACAACGCGTTTGCCCGCTTTGCGCGCCAGCTCGGTCAGCTGGTAACGGAATGCTGGAGGAGACAGACGACGGCTGCGCTCGGAGGTCGCAGTCAGGGATTCGATCCAGTCTGCGTTGATGTAGCCCGCAACGTATTCCTGAACTTTCTCGATACGCTCGTGGTCATCAACCGGCACTTCCAGGTTGAAGCTCTGCAGGCTCAGGGAGGTCTGCCAGGTGTTGGTGTTCACCATGAAGACCGGCAGGCCGGTAGCGAACGCGCGTTCGCACAGCTTGCTGACGCGCGGGTCCATCTCGTAGGCACCGGTCAGCAGGATCGCACCGATTTCCACACCGTTCATCGCGGCCAGGCAGGCTGCAACCAGCACGTCAGGACGGTCTGCGGAGGTCACCAGCAGGGAACCTGCGCGGAAGTGTTCCAGCATGTGCGGAATGCTACGCGCACAGAAGGTCACGGACTTCACGCGGCGGGTGTTGATGTCGCCTTCGTTAACGATGGTGGCGTTCAGGTGACGCGCCATGTCGATTGCACGGGTGGCAATCAGATCGAAGCTCCATGGCACCGCGCCCAGAACTGGAAGCGGGCTGGATTCCTGCAGCTTAGCCGGGTCAACTTTGATGACTTTCGCTTTGGAAGAGTCGTCGAAGATCTCGGACAGGTCAGGGCGAGTACGGCCCTGCTCATCCACTGGCGCGTTCAGCTTGTTGACGATCACGCCGGTGATGTTGGTGTTTTTCGCGCCGCCGAAGCTGCTGCGCGTCAGCTCGATACGCTCGTTCAGCTGCTCTGGGGTGTCGGTGCCCTGAGACATCACGAAAACGATCTCTGCGTTCAGGGTTTTCGCAATTTCAAAGTTCAGAGACTGAGCAAACTGATGTTTGCGGGTTGGAACCAGACCTTCTACCAGCACCACTTCCGCGTCTTGCGCGTTAGCATGGTAGTTGGCGATGATCTCTTCCATCAGCACATCTTTCTGGTTGCTGGAGAGGAGAGATTCAACGTGGCTCATCTTCAGCGGTTCGGCCGCTGGCAGATTGGAGTTTTTGCGCACGATGGTGGTGGTCTGGTCTGGCGCATCGCCACCGGCACGTGGCTGGGCGATTGGCTTAAAGACGCTCAGACGAACGCCTTTGCGTTCCATAGCACGGATAACGCCAAGGCTGACGCTGGTCAGGCCGACGCTGGTTCCGGTAGGGATCAGCATAATAGTACGGGACACGGTTTATCCTCTTTCGTTACCGCCGCAATTGGGCGGGTTACAAAACAGCACCGCCAGCATTGCTGGCGGTGTGGAATCAGGCAGTCAGGCGGTGCGCGTCTTGCGCGATGACCAGCTCTTCGTTAGTTGGGATTACGAGAGCAGGGCGGGTGCCTTCTTTGTTGATGAAGCCAGACTTGCCGAAGCGGGCAGCCAGGTTACGCTCGTGATCAACCTCAAAGCCCAGAACGCCCAGTTTGCCCAGGGACAGTTCACGAACCATTGCCGCGTTCTCACCGATACCACCAGTGAAGATAACCGCGTCCAGACGGCCTTCCATCAGCGCAGTGTAAGAGCCGATGTACTTCGCCAGACGGTGGCAGTAAACGTCCATTGCACGTTTAGCGTCTTCTTTCTCTGCGTAGTTGTCTTCAACGTAACGGCAGTCGCTGGTGACTTCGGTCAGACCCAGCAGGCCAGACTCTTTGGTCAGCATTTTGTTGATCTGGTCAACGCTCATGCCCAGGGTGTCATGCAGGTGGAAGATGATTGCCGGGTCGATGTCACCGGAACGGGTACCCATCACCAGACCTTCCAGCGGGGTCAGACCCATGGAAGTATCAACACATTTACCGTTGCGGATAGCCGAAACAGAACCACCGTTGCCCAGGTGGCAGGTGATGATGTTCAGTTCTTCAACCGGCTTGTTCAGGACTTTTGCGGCTTCCTGAGTCACATAGAAGTGGCTGGTGCCGTGCGCGCCGTAACGACGTACGCCGTGTTCTTTGTAGAGGCTGTATGGCAGGGCATAGAGGTAAGACTCTTCCGGCATGGTCTGATGGAACGCGGTGTCGAACACGGCCACGTTTTTGTCTTTCAGATTCGGGAAGGATTTCAGTGCTTCAGCGATACCGATCAGGTGAGCCGGGTTGTGCAGCGGTGCGAAGGACGCAGAGTCCTTGATGCCCTGGATCACAGATTCGTCGATCACCACGGAGCTGGTGTATTTTTCGCCGCCGTGGACGATACGGTGACCAATCGCAGTCAGCTGAGCAGACAGTTCTGGTTTTTGTGCCAGAATAGTGTTAACGATAAAGTTCAGCGCTTCACTGTGAGCGGCGCCTGCACCTAAAGCCGCTTCTTGTTTGCTGCCGTCCATCTTCCACTTGATACGTGCTTCAGGCAGATGGAAACATTCGGCCAAACCAGAGAGGTATTCGTCACCGTTGAGCGCATCGATGATGGCGAATTTCAGTGAGGAGCTACCGCAGTTCAGAACCAGTACTAACTTACTCGACATGGAAGTACCTATTATTGATACGTGGCTAAAAAAACGTCAGTGAGTCTAACAGCGTAACGCATGATGACTCGGACATTTATGATTAACATCATGCCAAACGAACATTGTGGCATGATGGAAGAAATAACTATGATTTTATGCCATTTTGCACAATTTTCAGCCAATGGCATAATATGCAATAATTTGACGAGCTAATGATTCTCGTCTATGGCCCTATCAGGCTGGCACAGGATACCCGATACGGGGTAGAGATGACAAAATATTTTGAACGTTGTCATAGCTTGTTGTGGTTTTGCACGAAAATTTTAATTTTTATATGTGAAGTTGAGGTACAGCCATGTCGACACCAGAGAACCCGTCCGTAAATTTCTTCAGTCTGTTTCGTCGGGGACAGCATTATGCAAAGACGTGGCCAATGGAAAAGCGCCTTGCGCCGATGTTTATTGAGAATCGCACCATCCGCGCCACGCGCTATGCGATTCGCTTTATGCCGCCTGTCGCTGTCTTTACGCTGTGCTGGCAGATTGCGCTGGGTGGGCAGCTTGGACCTGCCGTCGCCACGGCGCTCTTCGCATTAAGCCTGCCGATGCAAGGCCTGTGGTGGTTAGGTAAACGGTCCATCACGCCACTTCCACCTTCTATTTTACACTGGTTTTATGAAGTGCGCGGTAAGCTTGAAGAGGCCGGGCAGGCGCTCGCCCCGGTTGAAGGCAAGCCGGATTACCAGGCGCTGGCGGACACGTTAAAGCGTGCTTTTAAGCAACTGGATAAAACATTCCTCGATGATTTGTGATTGATCATCGAAACGACGACGAAAAGAAGGCACAGTAACAATCAGTTACCGTGTCTTTTTTTTAAGTGCAATGCGCTACAGGAGTCGAAAGATGGAAATGACCCATGCTCAACGTCTGATTTTGTCTAACCAGTACAAGATGATGACTATGCTTGATCCCGATAACGCTGCGCGCTACAGCCGCCTGCAAACCATAGTCGAACGCGGCTTTGGTTTGCAAATGCGTGAACTGGACCGCGAGTTTGGCGAGCTGAAAGAAGAAACCTGCCGCATCGTGATCGATATTATGGAGATGTATCACGCTCTGCACGTGTCCTGGACGAATCTCAAAGATCGGCAGTCCATTGACGAGCGCCGCGTGACCTTTTTAGGCTTTGATGCCGCAACGGAAGCGCGTTATCTGAGCTATGTTCGTTTTATGGTGAATACTGAAGGGCGTTATACCCACTTTGACGCGGGCACCCACGGCTTCAACGCGCAGACCCCGATGTGGGATAAGTATCAGCGCATGCTGAGCGCGTGGCATGCCTGTCCGCGTCAGTACCATTTAAGCAGCAACGAAATTCAACAAATCATTAATGCCTGACGGAGGTGCGTGTGCAGTGTAGAGGTTTTCTGTTTGATCTGGACGGTACGCTGGTGGACTCGCTGCCGGTTGTTGAGCGTTCATGGTGCCATTGGGCTGACAGACATGGCATCGACCATCAGGACGTGCTGAATTTTATCCATGGCAAACAGGCCATTACCTCGCTACGGCACTTCCTGGCCGGACGCACTGAGGACGAAATTCAGGCGGAGTTCAAATACCTGGAGCATATTGAAGCCACCGATACTGACGGCATCACCGCATTACCAGGCGCGCACGAACTGCTTGAGCATTTGAACGAGGCGCAGATCCCGTGGGCTATCGTCACCTCCGGTTCCGTACCGGTTGCCCACGCCCGACACAAGGCGGCAGGGTTGCCGACGCCTGACGTGTTTATTACGGCGGAGCGCGTGAAGCGGGGTAAACCGGAACCTGATGCATTTTTACTGGGCGCTGAACTGCTGGGCCTCGACCCGGCAGAGTGCGTGGTGGTGGAAGATGCGGCGGCAGGCGTACTGGCCGGGCTGAACGCAGGGAGCCACGTCATCGCCGTTAACGTTCCGGCGGGATCTCCCCGCCTGGAGGAGGCAGATTTGGTGCTCGATTCACTGACGGCACTGGCTGTTTCGAAAGCCTCTGATGGTGTTGTAACCGTCTCGCTAAAAATGTAAACCCATGATATAGCCCCACGCTGATGGGGCTTTTTTATGGCAAAATTTCTCATCTCCCACTGACAAGGACATGTTGTGAACGGTGAACTGATTTGGGTCCTGAGCCTGCTTTTAATCGCCATCCTTCTTTTTGCAACGGGCAAGGTACGCATGGACGCCGTCGCCCTGTTTGTCATCGTCGCGTTTGTGCTGAGCGGTACGCTCACGCTGCCGGAAGCCTTCTCCGGGTTTAGCGATCCCAACGTTATCCTGATTGCAGCCCTGTTTATTATTGGTGATGGGCTGGTGCGCACCGGCGTGGCGACTATTGTGGGGTCGTGGCTAGTGAAAGTGGCGGGCAGCAGCGAAACCAAAATGTTGATCTACCTGATGGTGACCGTCGCCGGGCTGGGAGCGTTTATGAGCTCCACGGGCGTGGTCGCCATCTTTATCCCGGTGGTGCTGAGCGTTTCCATGCGGATGCAGAGCTCGCCGTCGCGCCTGATGATGCCCCTGAGTTTCGCCGGTTTGATCAGCGGAATGATGACGTTGGTGGCAACGCCGCCGAACCTGGTCGTCAACAGCGAGCTGATCCGGGAAGGATTTGAGGGCTTCAGTTTTTTCAGCGTCACCCCGCTTGGGCTGGTTATTCTTGTAATGGGCGTGGTCTACATGCTGCTGACCCGTTTTGCCCTTAAAGGTGAAAGACAGGACAAAAATAAAGAAGGATGGAAGCGACGCACCTTCCGCGATTTGATTAAAGAGTACCGCCTTACCGGGCGCGCGCGCCGTCTGGCTATTCGCCCCGGCTCGCCGATGGTGGGACAGCGGCTGGATGACCTGAAACTGCGTGAGCGCTATGGCGCGAATGTGATTGGCGTAGAGCGCTGGCGACGTTTTCGTCGAGTGATCGTTAACGTCAACGGGGTGTCGGAATTCCGCGCGCGTGACGTCCTGCTGATTGATATGTCCACCGCGGACGTGGACCTGCGCGATTTTTGCAGCGAACAGCTGCTGGAACCTATGGTGCTTCGCGGGGAGTATTTCTCCGATCAGGCGCTGGATGTCGGCATGGCCGAGGTGTCGCTAATCCCGGAGTCGGAACTGTTAGGTAAAACCGTGCGGGAAATGGGATTCCGTACCCGTTATGGCCTTAACGTCGTGGGGCTGAAGCGCGATGGCGTGGCGATGGAAGGGGCGGTAGTCGATGAGCCGATCCTGCTGGGCGACATCTTCCTGGTTGTCGGTAACTGGAAGCTGATAAGCCAGCTCGGGCAAAAAGGGCGTGATTTTGTGGTGCTCAACATGCCTGTTGAGGAGAGCGACGCGTCGCCTGCGCACAGCCAGGCGCCTCACGCTATTTTTTGTCTGGTGCTGATGGTGGCGCTGATGCTGACCGATGAAATTCCCAATCCGGTCGCGGCAATCATCGCCTGCCTGTTGATGGGTAAATTCCGCTGTATTGACGCCGAAAGCGCCTATAAAGCCGTTCACTGGCCGAGCATAATTCTCATTGTCGGAATGATGCCCTTCGCCCTGGCGCTGCAAAAAACCGGCGGGGTGGATCTGATCGTTAAAGGCTTAATGGACGTTGGCGGCGGGTATGGGCCGTACATGATGATGGTCTGTTTATTTATCATGTGCGCCACCATCGGTCTGTTTATCTCGAATACCGCGACGGCGGTTCTGATGGCGCCTATCGCGCTGGCGATGGCAAAGTCCATGGGCGTTTCGCCGTACCCGTTTGCGATGATGGTGGCGATGGCCGCTTCCGCGGCATTTATGACGCCGGTCTCTTCTCCGGTAAACACGCTGGTGCTGGGGCCGGGGAACTATCGATTCAGCGATTTCGTAAAGCTGGGCGTGCCGTTCACCGTGCTGGTGATGGTGGTGTGCGTGGTATTGATACCGGTCCTGTTTCCGTTTTAAGCGTGAGCATAGAAACGTAGGCCGGGTAAGGCGAAGCCGCCACCCGGCGAAAAATTACAACGGCGAATCCTGGCTAATCTCATCCAGCGATAAATGGAAGCTCGGTACAAACACCTGCATAAAGTAATCCATCTCTTCGCTGCGGCGGGATTCCAGCGTTTTTTCCAGGCGCGTTTTTGCCAGCAAAAATTCGTTATTCCCTGCGGACAGCTCTTCGAGACACTTCAGATAGGCACAAAGCGCGTCCGCCTGCTTGACCAGCGACTTTTCATCTTCCGTGTACTGATGCTCATCGATGAGCGGCTCAAAGATGTCGCGCAGCTCTTCCGGCACCATCTCAATCAGCTTCTGCTGGGCCATTTTCTCGATGGCCTTATATTCCTGCGCAATCTGCGAGTTGAAATATTTCACCGGCGTAGGCAGATCGCCGGTCAGCACTTCTGACGCATCATGGTACATCGCCAGCAGTGCAATGCGCTCTGCATTGACCTGACCGTTGAATTTGCGGTTTTTAATGGCGGCCAGCGCGTGAGCAACCATCGCAACCTGCAGGCTGTGCTCTGACACATTTTCCGTGCGGACATTGCGCATCAGCGGCCAGCGGTTGATGAGTTTCAGGCGGGATAGGTGGGCAAAGAAATGACTCTGACTCATAGGTTACCTTTTGTCTTCACTGCGACAGGCGTTCATTGTGCGGGGAGGGGAGGGAAGATGCAAATCAGGCTACCGAAGTAGCCTGATTTTAAGATTACTGATGGTATCCAGAGAGGAAGCGACCAAAGCGGCTGATGGCCATTTCGAGGTCATCTTCGCGCGGCAGCGTCACGATGCGCACATGATCCGGCCACGGCCAGTTAAACGCCGTGCCCTGAACCAGCAGCACTTTTTCCTGCAGCAGGAAATCGAGCACCATTTTTTGGTCGTCGTGAATATTGAAGCGCTTCGCGTCAATTTTCGGGAACATATAGAGCGCCCCGTTCGGCTTCACGCAGGAGACGCCCGGGATATCGTTGATCAGCTCCCACGCGCGGTTACGCTGTTCGTACAGGCGACCACCGGGCACGATAAACTCGCTAATGCTCTGATAGCCGCCGAGTGCGGTCTGGATCGCGTGCTGTGCCGGAACGTTGGCGCATAAACGCATGGAAGCCAGCATCTCCAGCCCTTCAATATAGCCTTTGGCGTGCTTTTTCGGACCGTTCAGTACCATCCAGCCCTGACGGAAACCGGCCACGCGGTAGGTTTTGGACAGGCCGTTAAAGGTGACGGTCAGCAGATCCGGGGCCAGCGCTGCGATTGAGTGGTGCTGTGCCGCGTCGTACAGGATCTTGTCGTAAATTTCGTCGGCAAAGATGATCAGGTTGTGCTGGCGGGCGAGCTCGACTATCTCCATCAGCAGCTCTTTTGAGTATACCGCGCCCGTTGGATTGTTCGGGTTAATGATCACGATGCCGCGCGTGCGGGGCGTGATTTTTGCGCGAATATCATCGAGGTCCGGGAACCAGTCGGAGGACTCGTCGCAAAGATAGTGCACGGCCTTACCGCTGGACAGGGATACTGCAGCCGTCCACAGCGGATAGTCCGGTGCGGGAACCAGCATTTCGTCCCCGCTGTTCAGCAGTGCCTGCATCGCCTGCACGATCAGTTCGGAGACGCCGTTGCCAATATAAATATCTTCAACGGTAACATCACGCATGCCGCGTGCCTGGTAATGCTGCATGATGGCTTTACGTGCGGAGTAAAGTCCTTTTGAATCGCAATAGCCTTGTGCAGTAGGAAGGTTGCGGATCACATCAACCAGAATTTCATCCGGCGCTTCAAAACCAAATGGCGCAGGGTTACCAATGTTGAGTTTCAGAACCTTGTTGCCCTCTTCTTCAAGGCGTTTTGCCTCTTTCAGAACCGGGCCGCGGATGTCATAACAGACGTTATCTAGCTTGCTGGATTTTTCGATAGGGGACATGAACCTTTAACCTTTTCGCTATTATTGCCGCTCCCTGCCGTGGAAGTCAGCACGGAATAATGTACTCCCCCCTCGCTTCGTTTTGAAGGGTGTGCAGTAGAAGATTTTGTGCCGGCAGCAAAAAATTGATAAATCTTTTTCGCTGCACATTCGCTTTTATACTGGCTTAAAGTTGCACTTACGGTACCAGGATGGGTCGAATGTGCTATTAATTTGTCAAAATCATGTATATTGTGCTGAATAAAATAAGTGGTGAGCCGGACGACGGTAGCAATCACCCTGAGTGACTTTTCGTAAATCCTGAATGCTTGAGGAATGATCCTGTAAAAGCATAATGTGGCTAAAAGTTACTCATGTGAAATTAATGTTAAGTGCCATTAATGAATGGTCTTAATCTAAATTAAAATTTATTTATTATTAACCTATAAAATGCAACTTTAGTTAATTTTAATAAAATTAGTTTAGAAGCTTAACATTCTTCTTTAATCCTCAATATTGCAATAAGACTTATAAATAAAGTGGATTTGGGTTAAGATGTCTTACAGGAAAGCAGGGGGCAGATACACGGCTTTTGTATATCTGTAACTGATTTTCCGAATTAATTGATTGTTATTGTTGGAGTTATCTCTGGCTGGAATGTGTCGAACATCTCCTGCTACGTTGACAGCGCTGCGATAAAGATGGCAGAAAAGGTGTTATACCTTTAATGTAATTTACATAAACCTGCGAACATCTAAATATCCTGAACGTTTAAGAGAATAAAAATAACGTCATGAAACGTGCTTTCTGACTGTTGATATAAAGCAGCACAATAACTATCTGTCAGGCAGTCTGCCGGGCCGGGATGCGAGGGAAAACCTTCAGAGGGAATTGCTTAACTGTTACACACAGCTTCAACCCGGGCAGCTCCGCACGAGCAACCTGAAAGTGAATAGATATGATAAATGCAAATCGTCCGATAATGAATCTCGACCTCGATCTGCTGAGAACGTTTGTTGCGGTCGCCGATCTCAACACTTTTGCAGCAGCTGCTGCCGCCGTTTGCCGAACTCAGTCCGCCGTCAGCCAGCAAATGCAGCGGCTTGAGCAACTGGTTGGTAAAGAGCTTTTTGCGCGTCATGGGCGTAATAAGCTCTTAACGGAACACGGTATTCAGCTTCTGGGTTATGCCAGGAAAATTCTTCGCTTTAATGATGAAGCATGTATGTCATTAATGTTTAGCAACCTACAAGGGGTGCTAACGTTAGGCGCATCTGATGAGTCAGCGGATACAATATTGCCGTTTCTTCTCAACCGTATTAGTTCGGTTTATCCGAAGCTTGCACTGGACGTTAGCGTAAAGCGTAATGCTTTTATGGTTGAGATGTTAAATGAGAATAAAGTCGACCTGGTGGTGACTACGCATCGTCCCGGGCAGTTTGATTGCCTGACGCTGCGTACATCGCCTACGCACTGGTATTGCGCAGCCGAATACGTGCTGCAAAAAGGGGAACCGGTTCCGCTGGTCTTGCTTGATGATCCGAGCCCGTTCCGCGATATGGTGCTCACGGCGCTGAATGAGGCCAACATTCCGTGGCGTCTGGCGTATGTGGCTTCCACGTTGCCAGCGGTTCGTGCCGCCGTGAAGGCCGGTCTGGGCGTAACGGCGCGTCCGGTAGAGATGATGAGCCCCGATCTGCGCGTTCTGGGAAAATCCGATGGCCTGCCTGCGCTGCCGGATACGGAATATCTGCTCTGCCACAATTCGTCCAGCCATAACGAGCTGGCAAAGGTGGTGTTCGACGCGATGGAAAACTACCATAACCCGTGGCAGTTCGAGCGCGTTACCTCCGAAGGGGGGGATGATTCCCTGATCGTTGAAGGGGATTTTGAGTGATCGCCAGCTCAAAATTCTGGTAACAAAATGTAAGTGTAAAAAAAGGCCACTCGTGTGATTTTCGCATGCAGTGGCTTTTTTTTAGCAATAATATCCGCTTATAGCATATGGATTTTCAGGATACTCTCTATTTATCAATCAGCTAAATGATTTTGCTTACATATTGTCCGTTTTCCGTTCTAACTTCATCCATATCCCTCTCATGTTAAAAAAACAGGAAATATGTTGCCGTTTTCCTGGTTGAATTAACAAAAGCGTGTCACAGATCAAGAAAATACTCCTATTTGGGGGGAGGAATCGTTGGCAAATCCTGTCAAAATAGGAGGGTTATTTTTTTTACTTCCGAAACGGACACGATTCAACAACATACATTTGACGGAAAGTCATGCACCCACCAGGGTTAAAGGGCACCAAATGTTAATGAGAATCGCTCGATGTAATTTAATGTGAAGAAACCTTTGTTAAAGTTGACAATAGGTTATAGAAAGGAGTAAAAAACCCCATCATTTTGCTGTCTACGTCTCATTTCTGACAGTTAGTGTAAGGTTATTTGTTCCTCCCCATGAATCGATGTGATGCCCATCTGCCAGCAAGAGCAGTGTCGTTGGTATCACTTTTGATGAGTAAGCAATGAGTATGTCAACATCCACAGAAGTCATCGCTCATCACTGGGCATTCGCAATCTTTCTTATTGTAGCCATTGGCCTGTGCTGCCTGATGTTAGTCGGCGGCTGGTTCCTGGGCGGTCGCGCCCGTGCAAGGCACAAAAACACACCTTTCGAATCAGGTATTGATTCAGTAGGTTCCGCTCGCTTACGCCTGTCTGCCAAGTTCTATCTGGTAGCCATGTTCTTCGTCATCTTCGACGTGGAAGCGCTTTACCTTTTCGCATGGTCGACGTCCATCCGCGAAAGTGGTTGGGTGGGCTTTGTCGAGGCCGCAATTTTCATTTTAGTGCTACTGGCCGGTCTGGTTTATCTGGTGCGTATTGGCGCGCTTGACTGGACGCCTGCGCGTTCACGTCGTGAACACATCAACCCGGAAAACAGTATCTCTAATCGTCAGCAGTAACAGCGAGGCAATAAGATGGATTATACGCTCACCCGCATAGATCCTAACGGTGAGAATGACCGTTACCCCCTGCAAAAACAGGAGATCGTAACCGACCCCCTGGAGCAAGAAGTCAATAAAAGCGTGTACATGGGCAAACTCGAACATGCCATGCACGATATGGTCAACTGGGGTCGTAAGAACTCCATCTGGCCTTACAACTTTGGCCTTTCTTGCTGCTACGTTGAAATGGTGACGTCATTCACTGCGGTGCATGACGTTGCGCGTTTTGGGGCAGAGGTACTGCGTGCTTCCCCACGTCAGGCTGACCTGATGGTGGTAGCCGGTACGTGCTTTACCAAAATGGCACCTGTTATTCAGCGTCTTTATGACCAGATGCTGGAGCCTAAATGGGTTATCTCCATGGGGGCATGTGCAAACTCTGGCGGTATGTACGACATCTATTCCGTCGTACAGGGCGTAGATAAATTTATCCCAGTGGATGTGTACATCCCGGGTTGTCCGCCACGTCCGGAAGCTTACATGCAGGCGCTGATGCTGCTGCAGGAGTCTATCGGTAAAGAACGTCGCCCACTGTCGTGGGTTGTTGGCGATCAGGGTGTGTATCGCGCGAACATGCAGTCTGAGCGCGAGCGTAAACGTGGTGAACGTATTGCCGTCACCAATCTGCGTACGCCTGACGAAATTTAAATTGCGCCTGTAGGCCTGGAGAACACCTTCGCATATCACTACTCAAATAGCGCGAAGCCAGGCTCAACAGTCACCACGGACCATTTGCAATGGTGAACAATATGACCGACTTAACCGCGCAAGAAGCCGCCTGGCAGACCCGGGATCATCTGGATGACCCAGTCATTGGCGAACTGCGCAACCGTTTTGGGCCGGATGCCTTTACTGTTCAGGCTACCCGCACCGGGGTACCCGTTGTTTGGGTGAAGCGTGAGCAATTGCTGGAAGTTGTCGATTTCCTCAAGAAATTGCCAAAACCGTACGTCATGCTGTTTGACTTACACGGCATGGATGAACGTCTGCGTACCCACCGCCAGGGTCTCCCTGCTGCGGACTTTTCCGTTTTCTACCACCTGATCTCAATAGACCGTAATACGGATATCATGCTCAAGGTGGCATTGTCTGAAAACGACATGCATTTGCCGACGATCACCAAACTTTTCCCGAACGCCAACTGGTATGAGCGTGAAACCTGGGAAATGTTCGGCATGACCTTCGACGGCCACCCGCACCTGACGCGCATCATGATGCCGCAGACCTGGACCGGCCACCCGCTGCGTAAAGACTACCCGGCACGTGCAACCGAATTCGATCCGTTTGAGCTGACTAAAGCCAAGCAGGATCTGGAGATGGAAGCGCTGACCTTCAAACCGGAAGACTGGGGCATGAAGCGCGGTACCGACAACGAGGACTTCATGTTCCTCAACCTAGGTCCGAACCACCCGTCTGCGCACGGTGCATTCCGTATTATTCTTCAGCTCGATGGCGAAGAGATTGTCGACTGCGTGCCTGACATTGGCTACCACCACCGTGGTGCTGAGAAGATGGGCGAGCGTCAGTCCTGGCACAGCTACATTCCGTACACCGACCGTATCGAGTACCTCGGCGGCTGCGTCAACGAGATGCCATACGTGCTGGCCGTTGAGAAACTGGCCGGTATTGTTACGCCGGATCGCGTCAACGTGATTCGCGTCATGCTGTCAGAACTGTTCCGTATCAACAGCCACCTGCTGTACATCTCCACGTTCATTCAGGACGTCGGCGCGATGACCCCGGTGTTCTTCGCCTTTACCGACCGTCAGAAAATCTACGATCTGGTAGAAGCCATTACCGGTTTCCGTATGCACCCGGCCTGGTTCCGCATCGGCGGTGTGGCGCACGATCTGCCGCGCGGCTGGGACCGTCTGCTGCGTGAATTCCTCGACTGGATGCCAAAACGTCTGGCGTCTTACGAGAAAGCCGCGCTGCGTAACACCATCCTGAAAGGCCGTTCCCAGGGCGTTGCTGCCTACGGCGCGAAAGAAGCGCTGGAGTGGGGTACGACAGGTGCAGGTCTGCGTGCGACCGGTATTGATTTCGACGTGCGTAAAGCCCGTCCTTACTCTGGCTACGAGAACTTCGACTTTGAAGTCCCGGTGGGCGGCGGTGTTTCCGACTGCTACACCCGCGTGATGCTGAAAGTGGAAGAGCTGCGCCAGAGTCTGCGCATCCTTGAGCAGTGCCTCAACAACATGCCGGAAGGCCCGTTCAAGGCGGATCACCCGCTGACGACGCCGCCGCCGAAAGAGCGCACGCTGCAACATATCGAAACCCTGATCACCCACTTCCTGCAGGTTTCCTGGGGTCCGGTCATGCCGGCGCAAGAATCCTTCCAGATGATTGAAGCGACCAAGGGTATTAACAGTTACTACCTGACCAGTGACGGCAGCACCATGAGCTACCGTACCCGCGTGCGTACGCCGAGCTTTGCGCACCTGCAGCAGATCCCGTCCGCCATCCGCGGCAGTCTGGTCTCTGACCTGATTGTGTATCTGGGTAGTATCGATTTTGTTATGTCAGATGTGGACCGCTAATTATGCACGAGAATCAACAACCACAAACCGAGGCTTTTGAGCTGAGTGAAGCAGAACGTGCCGCCATTGAGCACGAGATGCACCACTACGAAGACCCGCGTGCGGCGTCCATTGAAGCGCTGAAAATCGTACAGAAACAGCGTGGTTGGGTGCCGGATGGGGCGATCTATGAGATCGCGAAAGTGCTGGGTATTCCGGCAAGTGACGTAGAAGGCGTAGCCACGTTCTACAGCCAGATCTTCCGTCAGCCGGTTGGCCGCCATGTGATCCGCTACTGTGACAGCGTTGTCTGCCACATCACCGGTTATCAGGGCATCCAGGCTGCGATTGAGAAGAAGCTCAATATCAAGCCGGGCCAGACCACGTTCGACGGCCGCTTTACGCTGCTGCCAACCTGCTGCCTGGGTAACTGCGACAAGGGGCCGACCATGATGATTGATGAGGACACTCACAGCCATCTGACGCCGGAAGCGATTCCTGACCTGCTGGAGCAGTACAAATGAAAACTGTAATTCGTACTGCTGAGACGCATCCGCTGACCTGGCGTCTGCGTGATGACAAACAGCCGGTATGGCTCGAAGAATATCAGAGCAAAAACGGCTATGCCGGCGCGCGTAAAGCCCTTGGCGGCATGGCGCCGGACGACATCGTTAACGCGGTAAAAGAGTCTGGCCTGAAAGGGCGCGGCGGTGCGGGCTTCTCCACCGGTCTGAAGTGGAGCCTGATGCCAAAAGACGAATCCATGAACATCCGTTACCTGCTGTGTAACGCCGATGAAATGGAGCCGGGTACCTATAAAGACCGTCTGCTGATGGAGCAGCTGCCGCACCTGCTGGTGGAAGGCATGCTGATTTCCGCGTTCGCGCTGAAAGCGTACCGTGGCTACATCTTCCTGCGCGGTGAGTACATCGAAGCGGCAGAAAACCTGCGTCGCGCGATTGCCGAAGCCACCGAAGCGGGCCTGTTGGGTAAAAACATCCTGGGCACCGGGTTTGACTTCGAACTGTTCGTGCACACCGGCGCCGGGCGTTATATCTGCGGTGAAGAAACCGCGCTGATTAACTCCCTGGAAGGCCGCCGCGCGAACCCGCGTTCCAAGCCACCGTTCCCGGCAAGCTCCGGCGTATGGGGTAAACCGACCTGCGTAAACAACGTCGAAACCCTGTGTAACGTTCCGGCTATCCTCGCCAACGGCGTGGAGTGGTATCAGGGCATCTCCTCAAGCAAAGATGCCGGTACCAAGCTGATGGGCTTCTCCGGTCGCGTTAAAAATCCTGGCGTCTGGGAGCTGCCGTTCGGTACCACCGCACGTGAAATTCTTGAAGACTACGCTGGCGGCATGCGTGATGGCCTGAAATTCAAAGCCTGGCAGCCGGGTGGGGCAGGGACAGACTTCCTGACCGAAGCCCACCTTGACCTGCCGATGGAATTCGAAAGTATTGGTAAAGCAGGCAGCCGTCTGGGTACGGCGCTGGCGATGGCCGTCGACCACGAGATCGGCATGGTCTCGCTGGTGCGTAACCTGGAAGAGTTCTTCGCTCGTGAGTCCTGCGGCTGGTGTACACCGTGCCGTGATGGTCTGCCGTGGAGCGTGAAGATCCTGCGTGCAATCGAACGTGGCGAAGGCCAGCCTGGCGATATCGAGACGCTTGAGCAACTGTGTCGATTCTTAGGCCCGGGTAAAACCTTCTGTGCCCACGCACCGGGTGCCGTCGAACCTCTGCAGAGCGCGATCAAATATTTCCGCGACGAGTTCGAAGCAGGCATCAAGCAGCCGTTCAGCAATACCCATGCCATCAATGGGATTCAGCCGAACCTGCTTAAAGCGCGCTGGTAACGACAAGAATTTTGATTAACGCTCGGTTTCGACCGAGCCAACTGGAAGCATGCTAATGGCTACGATTCATGTAGACGGCAAAGAATACGAAGTCAACGGGGCGGACAACCTGCTGGAAGCTTGTCTGTCTCTTGGCCTCGATATTCCGTACTTTTGCTGGCATCCGGCGCTGGGCAGCGTCGGTGCTTGCCGCCAGTGTGCGGTGAAGCAATATCAAAACGCGGAAGACACGCGTGGTCGCCTGGTGATGTCCTGTATGACGCCAGCCACCGAAGGCACTTTTATTTCGATTGACGACGAAGAAGCCAAACAGTTCCGCGAGAGCGTGGTGGAGTGGTTGATGACCAACCACCCGCACGACTGTCCGGTCTGTGAAGAGGGCGGTAACTGTCACCTTCAGGATATGACCGTGATGACCGGCCACAGCTTCCGTCGCTATCGCTTTACCAAGCGTACCCACCGTAACCAGGATCTGGGGCCGTTCATCTCTCACGAAATGAACCGCTGCATCGCCTGCTACCGCTGCGTGCGTTACTACAAAGACTATGCAGACGGTCAGGATCTGGGCGTGTATGGCGCGCATGACAACGTCTACTTCGGTCGTCCTGAAGACGGTACGCTTGAAAGCGAATTCTCCGGTAACCTGGTAGAAATCTGCCCGACCGGCGTTTTCACGGATAAAACCCACTCCGAGCGTTACAACCGTAAATGGGACATGCAGTTTGCGCCAAGCATCTGCCAGCAGTGTTCCCTCGGCTGCAACACCAGCCCGGGTGAGCGCTACGGCGAACTGCGTCGTATCGAAAACCGTTACAACGGTACTGTTAACCACTACTTCCTGTGCGACCGCGGTCGTTTCGGCTATGGCTATGTGAACCTGAAGGACCGTCCGCGTCAGCCGGTTCAACGCCGTGGCGACGACTTCATTACCCTGAACGCTGAACAGGCGATGCAGGGCGCGGCAGATATTCTGCGTCAGTCGAAGAAAGTGATCGGTATCGGCTCTCCGCGCGCCAGCATCGAAAGCAACTTCGCCCTGCGCGAGCTGGTTGGGGCGGAAAACTTCTATACCGGTATCGCCCAGGGCGAGCAGGAACGTCTGCAGCTGGTACTGAAAGTGCTGCGTGAAGGCGGTATCCATACCCCTGCGCTGCGCGAAATCGAATCCTATGATGCGGTCCTGGTGCTGGGTGAAGACCTGACGCAGACCGGCGCACGCGCGGCTCTGGCGGTTCGCCAGGCGGTGAAGGGTAAAGCACGTGAAATGGCAGCGGCGCAGAAAGTGGCTGACTGGCAGATTGCGGCAATCCTGAACATCGGCCAGCGCGCGAAGCATCCTCTGTTTGTGACCAACGTCGACAACACCCGTCTGGACGATATCGCCGCGTGGACCTACTGCGCACCGGTTGAAGATCAGGCGCGCCTCGGCTTTGCGATTGCCCACGCGCTGGACAACAGCTCACCGGCCGTTGAGCTGGATCGCGACCTGCAAAACAAGGTCGACGTGATTGTTCAGGCCCTGGCAGGTGCGAAGAAGCCGCTGATTATTTCCGGTACCAACGCCGGTAGCGCAGAGATCATTCAGGCGGCAGCCAACGTGGCCAAAGCCCTGAAAGGCCGTGGTGCGGACGTCGGCGTGACCATGATTGCCCGTGCGGTGAACAGCATTGGTCTGGGCATGATTGGCGGCGGCTCGCTGGAAGAAGCCTTAAGCGAACTGGAATCCGGTGCCGCTGACGCCGTGGTGGTGCTGGAAAACGACCTGCATCGTCATGCTTCTGCCGCTCGCGTTGACGCTGCGCTCTCCAAAGCGCCGCTGGTAATGGTGATTGACCATCAGCGCACCGCGATTATGGACAAAGCGCACCTGGTGCTCTCTGCGGCAAGCTTCGCAGAAAGCGATGGTACCGTTATCAACAACGAAGGCCGCGCGCAGCGTTTCTTCCAGGTTTACGACCCGGCGTACTACGACAGCAACACCGTGATGCTGGAAAGCTGGCGCTGGCTGCACTCCCTGCACAGCACCGTGCAGAGCCGTGAAGTGGACTGGACGCAGCTCGACCACGTTATCGACGCGGTAGTCGAAAAACTGCCTCAGCTGGCAGGCATTAAAGATGCCGCGCCTGAAGCAAGCTTCCGCATTCGCGGCCAGAAACTGGCGCGTGAACCGCACCGTTACAGTGGCCGTACTGCGATGCGTGCCAACATCAGCGTGCACGAACCGCGCCAGCCGCAGGATAAAGACACCATGTTCGCCTTCTCGATGGAAGGGAACAACCAGCCGTCTGCGCCGCGTTCGCAAATCCCGTTCGCATGGGCACCGGGCTGGAACTCCCCGCAGGCATGGAACAAGTTCCAGGCTGAAGTGGGCGGCTCCCTGCGCCACGGCGATCCGGGCGTGCGTCTGATTGAAGCCTCCGAAACCGGTCTGGACTTCTTCACCACCGTACCGGCGAGTTTCCAGGCGCAGGACGGTAGCTGGCGTATTGCCCCGTACTACCACCTGTTCGGTAGCGACGAGCTGTCCCAGCGTTCACCGGTCTTCCAGACCCGTATGCCGCAGCCGTACATCAAGCTTAACCCGGCTGATGCCGCGAAGCTTGGCGTTAACGCGGGTGCAAACATCGCCTTTAGCTATGACGGCCAGACCATCAGCCTGCCGCTGATTATTTCTGAAAGTCTGACAGCAGGGCAGGTGGGTCTGCCGATGGGTATGCCTGGCATCGCGCCGGTTCTGGCGGGTGCGCGTCTTGATAATCTGCAGGAGGCAAAAGCATGAGTTGGTTAACGCCGGATCTTATCGACATCCTGCTGAGCATTCTGAAAGCGATTGTAATCCTGCTGGTGGTGGTCACCTGCGGCGCGTTCATGAGCTTTGGTGAACGTCGTCTGCTCGGTTTGTTCCAGAACCGTTACGGACCGAACCGCGTGGGCTGGGGTGGTTCACTCCAGCTGGTCGCGGATATGATCAAGATGTTCTTTAAAGAGGACTGGATCCCGCGCTTCTCGGACCGCGTGATCTTTACTCTGGCACCGATGATCGCCTTCACCTCGCTGCTGCTGGCGTTTGCTATCGTTCCGGTCAGCCCGACCTGGGTGGTCGCTGACCTGAACATCGGCATTCTGTTCTTCCTGATGATGGCAGGCCTCGCGGTTTACGCGGTCCTGTTTGCAGGCTGGTCCAGTAACAACAAATACTCGCTGCTGGGTGCGATGCGTGCTTCCGCGCAGACCCTGAGTTACGAAGTGTTCCTGGGACTTTCCCTGATGGGCGTGGTGGCGCAGGCCGGTTCATTCAACATGACCGACATCGTCAACAACCAGGCCGACATCTGGAACGTTATTCCGCAGTTCTTTGGGTTTATTACCTTTGCCATCGCGGGCGTGGCAGTGTGTCACCGTCACCCGTTTGACCAGCCAGAAGCCGAACAGGAACTGGCCGACGGTTACCACATCGAATATTCCGGTATGAAATTCGGTCTGTTCTTCGTGGGCGAGTACATCGGTATCGTCACCATTTCCGCGTTGATGGTAACGCTGTTCTTCGGTGGCTGGCATGGCCCGTTCTTACCGCCGTTCATCTGGTTCGCGCTGAAAACCGCGTTCTTCATGATGATGTTCATTTTGATTCGCGCAGCGTTACCGCGTCCGCGTTATGACCAGGTAATGTCCTTCGGCTGGAAAGTGTGCCTGCCGCTGACGCTCGTCAACTTGTTGGTAACGGCCGCTGTCATTCTCTGGCAGCAGCCATAAGGGGCAATAGACCATGACCTTAAAAGAATTACTGGTAGGCTTCGGTACCCAGGTACGCAGTATCTGGATGATCGGCCTGCACGCGTTTGCCAAACGCGAAACCCGGATGTACCCGGAAGAGCCGGTATATCTGCCGCCGCGCTACCGTGGCCGTATCGTGCTGACGCGCGACCCGGACGGTTCCGAGCGCTGCGTTGCCTGTAACCTGTGTGCGGTAGCGTGTCCGGTAGGCTGTATCTCTCTGCAGAAAGCCGAGACGGTAGACGGCCGCTGGTACCCTGAGTTCTTCCGCATCAACTTCTCACGCTGCATTTTCTGCGGTCTGTGTGAAGAAGCGTGCCCAACCACGGCGATTCAGCTGACTCCAGACTTCGAGCTGGGTGAGTACAAGCGTCAGGACCTGGTGTACGAGAAAGAGGATCTGCTGATTTCCGGTCCGGGCAAATACCCGGAATATAACTTCTACCGGATGGCGGGTATGGCAATCGACGGCAAAGATAAGGGTGAAGCAGAGAACGAAGCTAAGCCTATCGACGTCAAGAGCCTGTTACCGTAAGGAGAGGGCAATGGAATTCGCTTTTTATATCTGTGGCCTTATCGCCATCCTGGCTACGCTGCGAGTGATTACGCACACCAATCCGGTGCATGCGCTGCTGTACTTAATCATCTCGCTGCTGGCCATTTCCGGGGTGTTCTTCGCACTGGGCGCGCACTTCGCTGGTGCGCTGGAAATCATCGTCTACGCCGGGGCCATCATGGTGCTCTTCGTGTTCGTGGTGATGATGCTGAACCTGGGCGGCTCTGAAATTGAGCAGGAACGTCAGTGGTTAAAACCGCAGGTGTGGATCGGCCCGGCAATTTTGTCGGCCATCATGCTGGTGGTGATCGTGTACGCCATTCTGGGTGTTAACGATCAGGGCATCGACGGCACGCCAATTGGCGCGAAAGAGGTAGGTATCACGCTCTTTGGCCCATACGTTCTGGCGGTTGAACTGGCCTCAATGCTGCTGCTGGCAGGTCTGGTTGTTGCTTTCCACGTTGGCCGCGAAGAGCGTGCTGGCGAGGTGCTGAGCAACCGCACTGACGACCGCGCGAAAAGAAAAACGGAGGAGCGCGCATGATCCCCTTAACACATGGACTGATCCTCGCTGCGATTTTATTCGTTCTGGGTCTGACCGGTCTGGTTATCCGCCGCAATCTGCTGTTTATGCTGATCGGGCTGGAAATCATGATTAACGCCTCCGCGCTGGCCTTCGTGGTCGCCGGAAGCTACTGGGGCCAGACCGATGGTCAGGTGATGTACATTCTCGCCATCAGCCTCGCGGCTGCCGAAGCGAGTATTGGCCTGGCGCTGTTGCTGCAGCTCCATCGTCGCCGCCAGAATCTGAACATCGATTCAGTAAGTGAGTTGCGTGGATGAACATGCTTGCCTTAACCATTATTTTTCCGCTGATTGGCTTCGTGCTGCTGGCGTTTTCTCGCGGCCGCTGGTCTGAGAATCTGTCTGCGACCGTCGGCATGGGCTCTGTTGGCCTGGCTGCGCTGGTGACGGCGTATGCGGGTATCGACTTCTTTAACAACGGGCGTCAGCCTTTCAGCGTGCCGCTGTGGACCTGGATGTCGGTCGGTGATTTCAACATCGGCTTCAACCTGGTGCTGGACGGCCTCTCGCTGACCATGCTCTCCGTGGTCACCGGCGTCGGCTTCCTGATCCACATGTTCGCCTCCTGGTATATGCGCGGTGAAGAGGGGTACTCCCGCTTCTTCGCCTACACCAACCTGTTTATCGCCAGCATGGTGGTTCTGGTGCTGGCCGATAACCTGCTGCTGATGTATCTGGGCTGGGAAGGCGTAGGTCTGTGTTCTTACCTGCTGATCGGTTTCTACTATACCGATCCGAAGAATGGCGCAGCGGCCATGAAAGCATTCGTCGTGACCCGCGTGGGTGACGTCTTCCTCGCTTTCGCGCTGTTCATTCTTTACAACGAACTGGGCACGCTGAACTTCCGCGAAATGGTGGAACTGGCGCCGGCGCACTTCGCCGCAGGCAACAACATGCTGTGGTGGGCAACGCTGATGCTGCTGGGTGGTGCCGTGGGTAAATCCGCGCAGCTGCCGTTGCAGACGTGGCTGGCCGACGCGATGGCGGGTCCAACCCCTGTCTCCGCGCTGATCCACGCTGCGACCATGGTAACCGCCGGTGTTTACCTGATTGCGCGTACCCATGGCCTGTTTCTGATGACCCCGGAAATTCTGCATCTGGTGGGTATCGTCGGTGCGGTCACGCTGGTGCTGGCAGGCTTTGCCGCGCTGGTGCAGACCGACATCAAGCGCGTTCTCGCGTATTCCACCATGAGCCAGATTGGTTACATGTTCCTGGCGCTGGGCGTTCAGGCGTGGGACGCGGCCATTTTCCACCTGATGACGCACGCGTTCTTTAAAGCGCTGCTGTTCCTCTCATCCGGTTCCGTGATTCTGGCCTGCCACCACGAGCAGAACATCTTCAAAATGGGCGGACTGCGTAAGTCCATTCCGCTGGTTTATGTCTGCTTCCTGGTGGGCGGCGCGGCGCTGGCGGCACTGCCGCTGATCACCGCGGGCTTCTTCAGTAAGGACGAAATCCTTGCGGGTGCCATGGCGAATGGTCATATCAATCTGATGGTTGCAGGTCTGGTCGGTGCGTTCATGACCTCCCTGTATACCTTCCGTATGATTTTCATCGTATTCCACGGTAAAGAACAAATTCACGCTCACGCAGGGAAGGGGATTACCCATCACCTGCCGCTGATTGTGCTGCTGGTACTGTCCACCTTCGTTGGCGCGATGATTGTGCCACCGCTGCAGGGCGTATTGCCAGACACCACCGAGCTTGAGCACGGTCGCGTTCTGACGCTTGAAATCACCTCCGGTGTGGTCGCTATCGCGGGCATCCTGATCGCTGCATGGCTGTGGCTGGGCAAACGTACGCTGGTCATTGCCGTGGCCAACAGTGCGCCGGGCCGCCTGCTGGGCACCTGGTGGTACAACGCGTGGGGCTTCGACTGGCTGTACGACATGATCTTCGTTAAGCCGTTCCTGGGCATCGCGTGGCTGCTGAAGCGCGACCCGCTGAACAGCCTGATGAACATCCCGGCGATCCTTTCCCGCTTTGCAGGTAAAGGCCTGCTGTACAGCGAGAACGGTTACCTGCGCTGGTATGTGGCGTCCATGAGCATCGGTGCGGTTGTCGTGCTTGCGCTGCTGATGGTGTTGCGTTGATCGTTAAGTGAATTTTATTCGAATTCGTTGAAAATCAGGCCCCTGCTGGGGGCCTTAAAAAGGAATGTAAATCGCCATGTTACTACCCTGGCTAATATTAATTCCCTTCATCGGCGGCTTCCTGTGCTGGCAGACTGAACGCTTTGGCGTGAAGATGCCGCGCTGGATTGCGCTGATCACCATGGGATTGACGCTCGCGCTTGGCCTGCAACTGTGGTTGCAGGGCGGTTACTCACTGACCCAGTCTGCGGGCATTCCGCAGTGGCAGTCTGAGTTCATCCTGCCGTGGATCCCGCGTTTCGGCATTACGATCCACCTGGCGATTGACGGTCTGTCTCTCCTGATGGTGGTGCTGACCGGTCTGCTCGGCGTTCTGGCGGTACTCTGCTCCTGGCGAGAAATTGAAAAATACCAGGGCTTCTTCCACCTGAACCTGATGTGGATCCTGGGCGGCGTAATCGGCGTGTTCCTTGCCATCGACATGTTCCTGTTCTTCTTCTTCTGGGAGATGATGCTGGTGCCGATGTACTTCCTGATCGCGCTGTGGGGCCACAAGGCGTCCGACGGTAAAACGCGTATCACGGCGGCAACCAAGTTCTTCATCTATACCCAGGCGAGTGGTCTGGTGATGTTGATTGCCATTCTGGCGCTGGTGTTTGTTCACCACAACGCGACCGGCACCTGGACCTTTAACTACGAAGACCTGCTGAAGACCCCAATGTCGCACGGCGTTGAATATCTGCTGATGCTGGGCTTCTTCATCGCGTTCGCGGTGAAAATGCCGGTCGTTCCGCTGCACGGCTGGCTGCCAGACGCGCACTCTCAGGCACCAACGGCGGGTTCCGTTGACCTGGCGGGCATCTTGCTGAAAACGGCGGCCTACGGTCTGCTGCGTTTCGCTCTGCCGCTGTTCCCGAACGCCTCCGCAGAGTTCGCACCGATTGCCATGTGGCTGGGTGTGATCGGTATCTTCTACGGTGCCTGGATGGCCTTCACGCAGTACGACATCAAGCGTCTGATTGCCTACACCTCCGTTTCCCACATGGGCTTCGTGCTGATTGCTATCTACACCGGCAGCCAGCTGGCGTACCAGGGCGCGGTGATCCAGATGATTGCGCACGGTCTGTCTGCAGCCGGCCTCTTCATCCTGTGCGGTCAGCTGTACGAACGTCTGCATACCCGCGACATGCGTATGATGGGCGGTCTGTGGAGCAAAATTAAGTGGCTGCCAGCGCTGTCCATGTTCTTCGCGGTGGCTACCCTGGGGATGCCGGGTACCGGTAACTTCGTCGGCGAATTTATGATTCTGTTCGGCAGCTTCAAAGTGGTACCGGTGATTACCGTGATCTCCACGTTTGGTCTGGTGTTCGCTTCCGTATACTCGCTGGCGATGCTGCACCGCGCTTACTTCGGTAAAGCGAAGAGCGAAATTGCTGCACAAGAACTGCCGGGGATGTCGCTGCGTGAGCTGTTCATCATCCTGCTGCTGGTCGTACTGCTGGTGCTGCTGGGCTTCTTCCCGCAGCCAATTCTGGATACCTCGCACAGCGCGATGGGTAACATCCAGCAGTGGTTTGTTAATTCTGCTTCTACTACAAGGCCGTAATTCGCCATGACAATAACTCCACAACAACTGATCGCGCTGCTACCGCTGCTGATCGTCGGATTGACGGTGGTGGTTGTGATGCTCTCCATTGCGTGGCGACGCAATCACTTCCTGAATGCCACGCTGTCGGTCATCGGCCTGAACGCCGCGTTAGTCTCTCTCTGGTTTGTTGGTCAGGGTGGGGCGATGGACGTCACCCCGCTGATGCGCGTTGACGGTTACGCCATGCTGTATACCGGACTGGTGCTGCTGGCAAGCCTGGCAACCTGTACCTTTGCGTACCCGTGGCTCGAAGGCTACAACGACAATAAAGAAGAGTTTTACCTGCTGGTTCTGATTGCCGCGCTGGGCGGCATTCTGCTGGCGAATGCGAACCACCTGGCCGCGCTGTTCCTCGGCATTGAGCTGATATCTCTGCCGCTGTTCGGCCTGATTGGTTACGCCTTCCGTCAGAAGCGCTCCCTGGAAGCAAGCATCAAGTACACTATTCTGTCTGCTGCTGCATCCTCGTTCCTGCTGTTTGGTATTGCGCTGCTGTACGCACAGTCCGGTAATCTCTCCTTCATGGCGCTCGGCAAGAGCCTAGGCGACGGCATGCTGCATGAGCCGCTGCTGCTGGCGGGTCTGGGCATGATGATTGTTGGCCTCGGCTTCAAACTCTCTCTGGTGCCGTTCCACCTGTGGACGCCAGACGTATACCAGGGCGCTCCGGCTCCGGTGTCGACCTTCCTGGCGACGGCGAGCAAAATCGCTATCTTCGGTGTGGTCATGCGTCTGTTCCTGTACGCGCCGGTAGGTGACAGCGAAGCGGTTCGCGTGGTGCTGGGCATTATCGCGTTCGTCTCCATCATCTTCGGTAACCTGATGGCGCTGAGCCAGACCAACATCAAGCGTCTGCTGGGCTACTCGTCTATCTCTCATCTGGGCTACCTGATGGTGGCACTGATTGCGCTGCAGAGTGGCGAGATGTCGATGGAAACCGTGGGCGTGTATCTGGCCGGTTATCTGTTCAGCAGCCTCGGCGCCTTCGGCGTGGTGAGCCTGATGTCCAGCCCGTACCGTGGTCCGGATGCCGATTCACTGTTCTCCTACCGTGGCCTGTTCTGGCACCGTCCGATCCTGTCTGCGGTGATGACCGTGATGATGCTCTCTCTGGCAGGTATCCCGATGACGCTTGGCTTTATCGGTAAATTCTACGTGCTGGCCGTCGGTGTGCAGGCGCACCTGTGGTGGCTGACCGCGGGCGTGGTGATCGGTTCCGCGATTGGTCTCTACTACTACCTGCGCGTGGCCGTGAGCCTGTACCTGAGTGCGCCTCAGCAGCTCAACCGTGATGCCCCAACCAACTGGCAGTACAGCGCCGGTGGTATCGTAGTGCTTATCTCGGCGCTGCTGGTGCTGATCTTCGGTATCTATCCGCAGCCGCTGATTGATATCGTGCAGCGAGCGATGCCGCTGATGTAAAACAAAAAACCCGCCTCGGCGGGTTTTTTTATGGTTTGCCCAGCGGCGCTACGCTTGCAGGGCCTACGATTTTTGTAGGTCGGGTAAGCGAAGCGCCACCCGACTAAGCCAGCTGCTTCCTGCTTATAAGCGGCCCGTCAATCTTCTTCATCGAGCGGTCCAGCACTTCCTCAATCACCGACGACAGCTCGTTCAGCTCAAACTTCGCCACGTAACCGTCCGCCTTCACCTTACGAATATGATCTTCGTTGGCGTTACCGGAAAGGGAAGAGTGGATCACCACCGGAATGTCCTTTAATACCGGGTCGGTTTTGATTTTGCGCGTCAGCGTAAAGCCGTCCATCTCCGGCATTTCAAGATCGGTCAGCACAAGCGCGATCTTATCGGTGATGGGAACTCCCTCAGCCTGCGCCTGAGCGGCCAGTACGCCAATTTTCTCCCACGCATCTTTGCCGGTGATATGCAGCTGTGCCGGGATCTCCATCGCCTGCAGGCCTTTCTCCAGCATCGAGCGCGCGACTTTCGAATCTTCTGCGACGATTGCGACTGCGCCCGGCTTAATATGGAATTTGGTGGTCTTCAGATTGGTGGCGTGCAGATCGTGATTGGCCGGAGTGATGTCATACAGGATCTGCTCAACGTCCAGCACCATCGCCAGATCGTTGGTATCCGTTTTCTCGTCCAGGCAGGCGATGCTGGTGATGTAGCGACCGCTGACGGCGGTTTCCGCCGCGTGCACCTGCTTCCAGTCCAGACGCATGATGTTCTCAACCGACTCCACGGCAAACGCCTGCACGCTGCGCGCATATTCGGTGATCAGCAGGATATTCAGCCCGGTGGTGGGCTTACAGCCCGCCACGGCGGCCAGGTCGATCACCGGGATCACCTGATCGCGAATATTCACCATTCCCATCAGCGGTGATTTCATCCCGGCAGGTTTCGTGAACTCCGGCATCGGCACAATTTCACGCAGTTTAAAGACGTTAATGCCAAACAGCTCAGATTTATTTTCGTTAAGAGAAGTGCCAAGACGGAACAGCAACAGTTCAAAACGGTTCGACAGGGTCAGATTCGCCCTGTCATCAATATCTTTCTGGAAATTATCCATTCTACCCTCGAGAGAAATGCTGACCTTTTAATCGTTATCGGCATCCTGAGGGAAAAATGAAGGACTAAACGCTGACCTGAGCGAAATCTTCGGCCAGCTCACATTCCGGGAACAGCGCGCGGCACTCTGCCAGCAGCTTTTCACAGCCCCGCGCGTCGTAGCGCGAGCTGACATGGGTGACGATGAGTCTCCCGACGCCCGCGTCACGGGCAAGCTGCGCCGCCTGACGCGTAGAGCTATGGCCCCGGCTGTTGGCTTTTTCTTCCATCGCTGTTTCAAGCGTTGCTTCATGCACCATCACATCCACGCCCTGGGCAAGGTGAAGCGCTGCCGGGCACGGGGCCGTGTCGCCAAATATCGCCAGCTTTTTGCCGGGCTGCGGTGCGGCGAGATAATCCTGGCCGTTGATGACGCGCCCGTCCTCCAGCGTGACGGTCTCACCGTGCTTCAGGCGCTGGAACAGCGGCCCGGGTTTTACGCCGTCGGCCATCAGCGCGGCGGCATCCAGCGCGCCGGGTTTATCATACGCATCAATACGGTAGCCATAGCACTCGACAGGATGATTGAGCGGTTGAGCGCTCACCTTATATTCGCCGTCATCGAAAACCAGGCCTTCGGTAATCTCAACGACCTCCAGGGGATAATCTGTCCATGACCCGCTCAGGCGTAGCGTAGTTTCGACAAATTCACGAATACCCGCTGGCCCGTAAATCGTCAGCGGGTTGGCGTTACCGGCCATCGAGCGGCTGCACAGCAGGCCGGTAAGGCCAAACAGGTGGTCGCCATGCAGATGGGTGATAAAAATTTTATCCAGCTTGCCGGGGTGGTAAGCGGTGTGTAACAGCTGATGCTGCGTCCCTTCACCGCAGTCAAACAGCCACAGCCCGCCGCGGGTGGGATGCTTAAGATCCAGAAGGATCGCCGTCACGTTCCGTGAGCGGGTTGGCACGCCAGCGGACGTACCCAGAAAAATCAGTTCCATAACGCAATCAGCCCTTTGCCGAACGGGGAGGGGTTTAGTATAACGTGATGAACCCCAGGAAGGAGACTGACATGATCCAGTGGCAAGATTTACACCATAGTGACCTCACCGTTCATTCACTTTACGCCCTGCTGAAACTGCGCTGCGAAGTGTTTGTGGTTGAACAGACCTGCCCGTATCAGGACATCGACGGCGACGATCTTGTCGGCGAGAACCGCCATATTCTTGGCTGGCGGGATAACGAGTTGGTGGCGTATGCGAGGATTCTGAAAAGCGAAGACGATTTTGAGCCTGTCGTCATTGGCCGCGTCATCATCAGCGGTAAGGCGCGCGGCGAAAAGCTGGGCTATCAGCTGATGGAAAAAACGCTGGAGGCGTGCCGGAAACAGTGGCCTGACAAGGCGTTATACCTGGGCGCGCAGGCACACCTGCAGTCCTTCTACGGCCACTTTGGTTTCGTGCCGGTCACCGATGTGTACGATGAAGATGGCATTCCCCACGTCGGCATGGCGCGAGAAGCGAAGCAGGCGTAATAGCGAGTCGTTGGCTATAGTTAGCGGACTGGTGTACTAACATGGAGAAAAATATGTCATTTCAATCCTGGGATACCCGTATCGACGACGACCTGGCTTTACTGAGCGAAACGCTGGAAGAGGTGTTACGTTCCTCGGGCGACCCTGCCGATCAGAAATATATTGAGCTAAAAGCCCGCGCCGAGCAGGCGCTACATGAAGTGAAAAACCGCGTCAGCCATGCGTCTGATACCTACTACTACCGGGCCAAAAAAGCAGTGTATCGTGCCGATGATTACGTGCATGAAAAACCATGGCAGGGTATTGGCGTGGGGGCTGCCGTAGGGCTGGTACTGGGGCTGCTGCTGGCCCGTCGCTAAACCGCTTAACCACTCCCTATACGTGGGTACTGCTATTTATCGTCAGTACCCCGTATAATACGAGGTTTTAACAGGGAGAGGTTCGCGTGAATTCGATTTTCCTCGCGCTGGAGCAATTGCGTACCCAGCTTTCGCAAGCGTTACCCGCAACACCCGGCTTACGTCATTTCGACGTCTCTTTCCCGTTAAACGACGCCTTCGACCCTCTCGCCTGGCTTGGGGCTCAGCAGTGCTATCCGCAGTTTTACTGGCAACAGCGTAACGGCGATGAAGAGCTGGCTGCGCTGGGGGCGGTTACCCAATTTTCCTCTCTGGCGTTAGCCACGCAGTTTTTGCGCGAGCAAAATGCGGCACAAGATACCCGTATCTGCGGCCTGAACGCTTTTAATCCGGAGCAGGGGAGCCTCTTTTTACCGCGGCTGCTCTGGCGACGTACCGCCGGCAACGCCACGCTGCGCCTGCAGTTGTGGAGCAATTATTCTCTTCAGGAAGATGCCCGCGCCGCGCTGGATTTTTTACAGCAGCTCCGTCCTGCAAGGCCTATCCGCCCGCTGTCCGTTCAGGTAGAGCACGAAACCCATCTGCCGCAGCAGGCCGAATGGCTGACGCTTATCCGCAGGGCGACAGAGACCATTGCGTGCGGTGAATTTGAAAAAGTGGTTCTCGCCCGGGCAACCGATATTCGTTTTACACAGCGCGTAAACCCCGTCGCGCTGATGGCAGCCAGCCGGGCCCTGAATTTACATTGCTACCATTTCTGCATGATTTTCGACGCCAGCAACGCGTTTCTCGGCTCGACCCCCGAGCGTCTGTGGCGGCGGCGCGGCACGCTGCTGCGTACGGAAGCGCTGGCGGGCACCGTCGCCAGCCATAGCGATGATAGCCAGGCGCAGCGTCTCGGCGAGTGGCTGCTGAACGATGATAAAAACCAGCGTGAAAATATGCTGGTCGTGGAGGATATTTGCCAGCGTCTTCAGCACTCTACGCAGACGCTCGAGGTACTGCCCCCCCAGGTGGTACGCCTGCGTAAAGTGCAGCATTTGCGCCGCTGTATCTGGACCGAGCTTAAACAGGCTGATGACGAGCAGTGTCTGCTCATGTTGCAGCCAACCGCAGCCGTTGCCGGATTACCCCGACAGCCTGCGCGCGAGTTTATTCAGAAGGTTGAACCCTTTAACCGCGAATGGTACGCCGGTTCGGCCGGGTATTTATCCCCCGAGCAGAGTGAGTTTTGCGTGGCGCTGCGCTCCGCGCGCGTTCAGGAGGACTCCCTGCGGCTCTACGCCGGCGCCGGTATCGTCAGCGGATCTGACCCGGAGCAGGAGTGGCAGGAGATTGAAAACAAAGCCGCCGGATTGCGCTCTCTGCTCCTAAGGGATTAATACAGATTCGCGCATTCCCGATTCATATCAAAATTCCAATTTTTTCTATTATTTATACTGTGTCGCATTCTTGATACCGGACAATCTCATGTCAGTAAGTTCTTTTAACCGACGCTGGGCGGCGGTGATCCTTGAAGCCCTGACGCGCCATGGCGTCAGGCACGTGTGTATTGCACCGGGTTCTCGCTCAACGCCGCTGACGCTGGCGGCCGCCGAAAACCGGGCGTTAATTCACCACACCCACTTTGATGAGCGCGGCCTCGGCCATCTTGCGCTGGGTCTGGCGAAGGTCAGCAAAGAACCCGTGGCGGTGATTGTCACTTCCGGTACCGCCGTGGCGAACCTCTATCCGGCGCTGATTGAAGCCGGGTTAACCGGTGAAAAACTGATTCTGCTGACGGCCGATCGTCCCCCTGAGCTTATCGACTGCGGCGCCAATCAGGCCATTCGCCAGCCGGGACTCTTTTCTTCGCATCCTTCGCAGACGATTTCGCTGCCCCGTCCCACCCAGGATATTCCGGCAAGCTGGCTGGTCTCTACCGTCGATCACGCCATGGAGACGTTGCGTAGCGGATCGTTGCATATCAACTGCCCGTTTGCCGAGCCGCTTTACGGTGAGCTGGACGACACGGGTCTTGACTGGCAGCAGACCCTCGGCGACTGGTGGGAGAGTGAAAAACCGTGGTTGCGCGAGCAGACGCATCTCGAGAGCGCGAAGCAGCGCGACTGGTTCTTCTGGCGACAGAAGCGCGGCGTGGTTATCGCCGGGCGCATGAGCGCCTCTGAAGGCAAGCTGGTTGCCGAATGGGCGCAAACCCTGGGCTGGCCGCTGATAGGCGACGTGCTTTCCCAGACCGGTCAGCCGCTGCCGTGCGCCGATCTCTGGCTGGGTAATGCCAAAGCGGTCACCGAACTGGCGCAGGCGCAGATTGTGGTCCAGCTTGGATCGAGCTTGACCGGCAAACGGTTACTGCAGTGGCAGGCGACCTGCACACCGGACGAGTACTGGCTGGTGGACGCGCTGGAAGGGCGGCTTGACCCGGCGCACCACCGCGGCCGTCGTCTGGTGAGCAGTATCGACGCCTGGCTGACGCTTCATCCGGCTGAGAAACGCAAGCCCTGGGCGGTGGCCATTCCGGACCTTTCGCGCCAGGCGTGGGAATTAACCAAAGCGCACTGTGAAGCGTTTAGCGAAGCCGGGCTGGCGCACCGTATTCGCCAGTACCTGCCCGAGCAGGGGCAGCTGTTTGTCGGCAACAGCCTGGTCGTGCGGCTGATTGATGCTTTTTCGAAGCTGCCCGCGGGCTACCCGGTGTACAGCAACCGTGGTGCCAGCGGCATCGACGGGCTGATCTCCACGGCGGCGGGCGTGCAGCGCGCCAGCGCGAAATCGACGCTGGCGATCGTGGGCGATCTCTCCGCTCTCTACGATCTCAACGCGCTGGCGCTGCTGCGTCAGGCGTCAGCCCCGTTTGTGCTGATTGTGGTCAACAACAACGGTGGGCAGATTTTCTCCCTGCTGCCTACGCCGCAGAGCGAGCGCGAGCGTTTCTATCTGATGCCGCAGAACGTGCAGTTCGAACACGCCGCGGCGATGTTTAGCCTGAAATACCATCGCCCGGAAAGTTGGGAACAGCTGGACGCGGCGTTAAACAGCGCATGGAAACAGCCGGGCGCGACGCTGATTGAGCTTGTGGTGAACGATGCTGACGGTGCGCAGGCCCTGCAAAGTCTGCTGGCGCAGGTGAGCCAGCTGTGATCCTCTCGGGTGTGCTGCAGGCCGGAAAACCAGGCTATCCCTGGCTGGTCTTTTTGCACGGTTTTTCGGGTGACTGTCGCGAGTGGCAGAGGGTCGGTGAAGGACTTAGCGATTATCCCAGGCTATATCTGGATCTGCCGGGGCACGGTGGATCCCGGAATCTGGGTGTGAAGGGGTTTGACGAGATGAGCGCGTTGCTCACCCGAACCCTGCTTAGTTACAACATACTTAAATTCTGGCTTGTCGGGTACTCCCTCGGCGGCCGCATTGCGATGTTCCATGCCTGCCAGCAGCCAAAGGGGCTGCATGGCGTGCTGGTGGAGGGAGGGCATCCGGGCCTGCAGGATGCCGATGCGCGAAATGCGCGGCTGGCATCCGACCGCCGCTGGGCAACGCGTTTTCGTACCGAACCGCTGGAGAAAGTATTCGCTGACTGGTACCAACAGCCCGTTTTCGCCTCCCTTACGGACGCCCAGCGCGATGCGCTGATTACTCTGCGCAGCCAGAACAGCGGCGCGACGCTGGCGATGATGCTCGAGGCAACGTCGCTGGCCGTGCAGCCCGACCTGCGTGCTGCCCTGAGCGCGCGCGATTTCTCTTTTGATTATCTCTATGGCGAACGTGATGAGAAGTTTGCGGCCCTGGCCGCTGAGCTGAACGCCGTTCGCCATGCAATTCCCAACGCCGGACACAACGCCCACCGGGAAAATCCCGATGCGGTTACCGCAAGTCTGGCTCAGATACTGCGTCTTCGCATAAAGGACACTCTATGATCTACCCTGATGAAAACATGCTCTATGCACCGGTTGAATGGCAAGACTGCTCCGAAGGCTACACCGACATTCGTTACCACAAATCCACCGACGGCATTGCTAAAATCACCATTAACCGTCCGCAGGTGCGTAATGCCTTCCGTCCGCTGACCGTGAAAGAGATGATTCAGGCCCTGGCGGATGCGCGCTACGACGATAACATCGGCGTGATTGTCCTGACCGGCGAAGGCGATAAAGCGTTCTGCTCCGGCGGCGATCAGAAAGTGCGCGGTGACTACGGCGGATACCAGGACGATGCGGGTACACACCACCTGAACGTCCTCGATTTCCAGCGTCAGATCCGCACCTGTCCAAAACCGGTGGTGGCGATGGTGGCGGGCTACTCCATCGGCGGCGGTCACGTGCTGCACATGATGTGTGACCTGACCATTGCGGCCGAGAACGCCATCTTCGGCCAGACGGGCCCGAAAGTGGGATCCTTCGACGGCGGCTGGGGTGCCTCCTACATGGCGCGCATCGTCGGGCAGAAAAAGGCCCGCGAAATCTGGTTCCTGTGCCGCCAGTACAACGCGCAGGAAGCGCTGGATATGGGCCTGGTGAACACCGTGGTCCCGCTTGCCGAACTCGAAAAAGAAACCGTGCGCTGGTGCCGTGAAATGCTGCAAAACAGCCCGATGGCGCTGCGCTGCCTGAAAGCGGCACTTAATGCCGACTGCGACGGTCAGGCGGGTCTGCAGGAGCTGGCTGGCAACGCCACTATGCTGTTCTACATGACCGAAGAGGGTCAGGAAGGGCGCAACGCGTTTAACGAAAAACGCCAGCCGGACTTCAGCAAATACAAACGGAACCCGTAATGCGTCGCGCGCAGGTTTACCGCTGGCAGATACCGATGGACGCGGGTGTGGTGCTGCGTGAACGGCGGTTAAAAACCCGTGACGGCTTCTTCGTGCATCTGCAGCAGGACGAGCGGGAAGGCTGGGGCGAGATTTCACCGCTGCCGGGCTTTAGCATGGAGTCGCTGGAAGACGCGCAGTCAGCATTGCTGGCGTGGGCAGACGCGTGGCGTGAGGGCACGAATCCGGCATTGCCGGATGTGCCTTCCGCGGCTTTTGGTATCAGCTGCGCGCTCGCGGAGCTGGACGGCAGCCTGCCGGAAGCGGGAAATTACCGCGCGGCACCGCTCTGCACGGGCGATCCGGACGAACTCTTCGCGCTGCTCTCCGCTATGCCGGGCGAGAAGGTCGCGAAAATCAAAGTTGGGCTCTATGAGGCGGTGCGCGACGGCATGGTCGCCAACCTGCTGCTGGAAGCGATCCCCGATCTTCATCTGCGTCTGGACGCCAACCGCGCCTGGACGCCGCTTAAGGCGCAGCAGTTTGCGAAGTACGTCAATCCGGCGTACCGCAGCCGCATTGCCTTCCTCGAAGAACCGTGCAAGACGCGGGAGGATTCGCGTGCGTTTGCCCGCGAAACGGGGATTGCCATCGCCTGGGATGAAAGCCTGCGCGAGGCCGATTTTGAATTTGTCGCCGAACCCGGCGTCAGCGCGGTGGTGATTAAACCAACGCTGACCGGCAGCCTGGCGAAAGTGCGCGAGCAGGTCGCGGCGGCGCACGCCTTAGGGCTGACGGCGGTCATCAGCTCGTCGATTGAGTCCAGCCTTGGGCTAACCCAGCTGGCGCGCATTGCCTCCTGGTTAACGCCTGACACGGTCCCTGGTCTCGACACGCTGAACCTGATGCAGGCTCAGCTTCTCCGCCCGTGGCCGGACAGCGCGCTGCCGTGCCTCGACGTTACGGCGCTGGAGCCGCTGCAATGAGTTTTACCGACTGGCCGTGGCGGCACTGGTGTGCGCAGTTTGCCGATAAACCGGCCCTGAGTCTGAACGACGAGGTGCTCAGCTGGCAACAGCTGTGCGCGCGCATTGACCGCCTTGCGGCGGGCTTTCACCGTCAGGGCGTGGAGGAGGACGACGGCGTGCTGCTGCTGGCCCATAATCATCCGCACACCCTGCTGGCGTGGCTGGCGCTGCTCCAGTGCGGGGCGCGTATTCTTCCCGTGAATCCGCAGCTGCCGCGCCCGCTGCTGGACGTGCTGCTCCCGCAGATGACGCTGCGCTTTGCGCTGGTGCTGGACGGCAGCTACGACGCTCTTCCTGCCCTGTGCATGCGCGAGACCACCGATGCGTATAGCGCTGCGTGGCAACCGGCGCGGCTGGCGTCCATGACGCTGACCTCCGGCTCCACCGGGCTGCCGAAAGCGGCGGTCCATACCTGCGACGCCCATCTCGCCAGCGCGCGCGGCGTTTTGTCGCTGATCCCCTACGGTGAAGACGACGACTGGCTGCTTTCGCTGCCGCTGTTTCACGTTTCCGGCCAGGGGATTTTATGGCGCTGGCTGCAGGCCGGCGCGCGGTTAACCGTGCGCGAGAAACAGCCGCTGGCGGAGGCGCTGTGCGGCTGCACCCACGCCTCGCTGGTGCCAACCCAGCTCTGGCGTCTGCTTAATGCACACCAGCATTTTGCACTGAAAGCGGTGCTGCTGGGTGGGGCGGCCATCCCTGTTGAATTGACCGAACAGGCGAGAGAGCAGGATATTCGCACCTTCTGCGGCTACGGCCTGACCGAGTTTGCCTCTACCGTCTGCGCGAAAGAGGCGGACGGCGAGCCGGACGTGGGCTATGCGCTGCCGGGCAGAGAGGTTCAGGTGGTTAACGGGGAAGTCTGGATCAGGGCGCAAAGCATGGCCTCTGGCTACTGGCGGGATGGCGAACTGATTCCGCTGACCAACGCGCAGGGATGGTTCGCCACACGCGATAGCGGCGAATGGCATAACGGACGTCTGACGATCCTGGGCCGCATGGACAACCTCTTTTTTAGCGGCGGAGAAGGGATCCAGCCGGAATCGCTGGAACGCGTTATCGCCACGCACCCGCAGGTTAACCAGGTATTTATTGTTCCGCTGGACGACGCCGAGTTTGGGCAGCGTCCGGTGGCGGTGGTGGAGTGTGAGCCGGGAACGGATATCACCTGTTTACCTGACTGGGTGAGGGATAAGGTGGCGCGTTTTGAGCAACCCGTCCGCTGGCTGCTGTTGCCGACCGAACTCAAAAATGGCGGTATTAAAGTCTCGCGCCGCGCGTTGCAGCAATGGGTGAACGCATCGCTGAAGGGATAATAGCCGTTTCAAATAGTTACAATCTAATGACCTGCCGCACGCAGAGTGCTTGATCCCCGGGAGACTCCGGTTAAAATCTCGCGGTTTTGGGACTTCTTTATAATAATTGTGCGGGATCACGACAATGAAAAAAGTGGCATTAGTGGGCTTAGGCCTGATGGTTGTATCTGCGGCGGCTAACGCCATCAGCATTAACGGATCGGCGGGTCAGGATTATACCCACCTTGGCTTTGGCATGGGTACCGAGACTTCGGGTCTGGCGATGACCGGCGGCTGGACGCATAACGATGATGACGGCGACGCGGCCAGCCTCGGCCTGGGTCTCAACGTTCCTCTTGGCCCGTTCCTGGCCACCGTCGGCGGTAAAGGTATCTATACCAACCCAAATGACGGTGACGAAGGGTACGCGGCGGCAGTGGGCGGCGGCCTGCAGTGGAAAATTGGCGACAGCTTCGGCCTGTTTGGTGAGTACTACTATTCGCCGGACTCCCTCTCAAGCGGTATCGAAAGCTATGAAGAGGCTAACGCCGGCGCGCGCTGGACCATCATGCGTCCGATTACCATCGAAGCGGGCTATCGCTATCTGAACCTGGCCGGTAAAGACGGCAACCGCGACAACGCGCTGGCCGACGGCCCGTACGTGGGCGTCAGCGCAGGCTTTTAATCACTCCGGCGCGGCAATCTGTCGCGCCAGTTTCTCTCTTATCCACCCCGCGTTTGCGTTATAGTGTTTTGACCAAATAAGCGGGAGAACATAATGATTAACGTGGAGATGTTATCCACCGGCGACGAAGTGCTGCATGGACAAATTATTGATACCAATGCTGCCTGGCTTGCCGATCTTTTCTTTGAGCAAGGATTACCGTTAACGCGCCGCAATACGGTGGGCGACAATCTTGAGTCACTGGTCGCTATTCTGCGTGAACGCAGTGAGCACTGTGACGTGCTGATTGTGAACGGTGGGCTCGGCCCTACCAGTGACGATCTCAGCGCGCTGGCCGCCGCGACCGCAAAAGGCGAAGGGCTTGTGCTGCACGAGGCGTGGCTTTCGCAGATGGAGCGCTTTTTCTCCGAACGTGGCCGCGTCATGGCCCCCAGCAATCGCAAACAGGCTGAAATTCCCGCCAGCGCCGAGCTGGTTGATAACCCGGTGGGTACCGCGTGCGGATTTGCCATGCAGCTGAACCGCTGCCTGATGTTCTTCACGCCGGGCGTGCCCTCAGAATTTAAAGTGATGGTCGAGCAGCAGATCCTGCCGCGCCTTCGCCAGCGTTTTACCCTGCCGGAACCGCCGCTGTGCCTGCGTCTGACCACCTTTGGCCGCTCGGAAAGCGATCTGGCCCAGAGCCTCGATCACCTTCCGCTGCCGCCGGGCGTGTCCATGGGCTATCGCTCCTCCATGCCGATCATTGAACTTAAGCTGACAGGCCCGGCCGAGCAGAAAGAGGCGATGCTGGCGTTGTGGCCCGAGGTGCAGCGCGTGGCTGGTGAAAGCCTGATCTTTGAAGGTACGGAAGGGTTGCCCGCGCAGATTGCGAAGCATCTGCAGGCGCGTCAGCTCAGCGTGACCTTAAGCGAGCAGTTCACCGGTGGCCTGCTGGCGCTGCAGCTGTCGCGCGTCAACGCGCCGCTGCTGGCCAGCGAAGTTGTGCCGTTCCAGCAGGAGACCCTGGCGCAGACCGCACGCTGGGCGTCCGAGAGAAGGGTGAAGCATTTTGCCGGTCTGGCGCTGTTTGTCGGCGGGCTTGATGAAGAACATCTCAACTTCGCGCTGGCGACGCCCGAGGGCACCCACGCCCTGCGGGTAAAAATGAGCATTACCCGCCACAGCCTGGCGGTGCGTCAGGAGGTGTGCGCCATGATGGCGTTGAATATGCTGCGCCGTTGGCTGAATGGCAAAGAGGTGGCCAGCGAGCACGGCTGGATTAACGTGGTTGAGTCGTTGTTCGTGGAGTAACACCTGCGCCGGGGCCTTTCGCCCCGGCCATGTTCAGCCGAGCGCCTTTGCCAGCAGCGTAATCGGATGTTCGCAGCGCTTGCTGGTGGACATCTCAATCTGCCATTTGCAGGTTTCGCAGTCCGTTACTACGATATCTGCGCCGCTCTCCTCAATCTGACGAAACAGCGGGGCGCCAATCGCCTGTGACGTTTCGTAGTTTTCACGCTTAAAGCCGTAGGTTCCCGCAATCCCGCAGCAGCGCGAGTCCAGCACCGTCAGCTCCAGCCCCGGGATTAGCCGCAGCAGCTCCAGCGTATAGAGCGACCAGCCCATCTTCTCCATATGACAAGGTGTGTGATACACCACCTTCAGGGATAATTCCCTCAGCGGCAAGGTCTGCCCGCTATCCAGCTTGCGCCACAGGAAACGTGTCGCCAGCTCGATGTGCTCGCGCAGTCCGGTGTTGTCCACGTCCAGCAGATGCGGGTACTCATCGCGCAGGGTAAAGGTACAGGTGGACGAGGTCGACAGCACCGGAATACCTTTATCAACAATCGCTTCGCGCAGTGACGTGACATTGCTCTGAGCCTGCCTGCGCGCTTTATCGGTAAACCCGTTGGCGATCAGCGGTACGCCGCAGCACTTCTCTTTATTCAGTAGCTGAACGCCCGTTCCCATGGCGTTCAGCACCTTCAGCAGGTCTTTACCCAGCTGCGGGTGGTTGTAATTCACGTAGCAGCCGTGGAAAAAGGCCACCTGCTCGGCGTACTGCGCCTGTTTCGCCGCGACGGATTTATACCAGCGGCGGAACGTACCGTGAGAATATTTCGGCAGGCTGCGGTGATGGTCTATCTTCAGCGTGGCATCCAGCAGCTGGCGCACCGGTTTGAGGGAGGTCGCGGCATTCACCAGCGGGGCAAACGGCGTAGAGACGCTGCCCATCAGATCGGTATGGCTCAGAATCGCGTCCCGCAGCGACGGCTTTTGCGCGCTGTAGCGCGCCCGGGCGCGCTGGATGATATCGCCGATTTTCACATCCGACGGGCAGGCGACTTCGCAGCGTTTGCAGTTGATGCAGTATTTCAGCGCTTCATCATACAGCTTGCCGTCCTTCAGGCGCAGACGCTCGCCGTCCGGTCCGGCCTGCTTTGGTCCGGGATAGCGTGGGTTCACGCCGCTGACCGGGCAGACGGTGGTACACACCGTGCATTTGATGCAGCTTTCAAAACGGGTATCGTTCATTGTTCAGCCTCCGTGCGCTGGCTAATCTGCTCTGCCACATACAGCGCCGTGACGGCGCAGACGCCGCCACCGCACCCCTGAGCAATAGGATCGTACCCGCCCAGCAGCGAGCCGATGGCAAAGAGATTACTGACAGGTCTACCGGCAAGCTGCGGATGCAGGTGGTTATCGACAATCACGCCGAACTGCTGCCAGGGCTGCGGCGAGAAGAAATCACTTTGATACCAGTCCGCGCGGGAGGCATGCTGGCGAACATCCAGTCCCATAATAGCTTCCCGGATACCCTCCCGGCTGCTCAGCAGCCCGTTGCTGAAGAAGCTGCCGCTTGCCAGCACCGTATAGCGCGCACGAAGCGGAATATCGTCGTGGTTGCGCGTCCAGATTTCGCTCACCGCGCCGCCGGTCAGAGTGATTTTTTTCACCTCATCACCCGCCATCCACACGCCGCCCTGCGCGACAAACTGGCGCTGGAGCTGGGTATGCAGACGAATGCCGGGTACGGACGGAGGCAGCGTTGGCAGCAGGCCGAGCGAGCAGGGCAGACGATCCGAGAGCCAGCGCCAGAGCCGGTTGTCGCGTAAGCCAAAGCAGGCGGGCATCAGCAGGGCGTCACAGCTGTCGCTGAGGGGCCTGAGCGCGTCATACAGCAGCGGCCATTTGTCCTCGTTATCCAGAAATCGGGCGATATTCACCGCGCGAAACTCGCTCGGGTTATCGCGCAGGACATCAAGCTCAGGTAGCTCTATCTCTGCCGTTTCGGCATTGATACCCTGGCGGCAAAGCGACGCCGCCGCGAGATGGGGCTGAAAATCCAGAAAACCACTAATACCCACGACCCGAACGCGCGCGGCATTGAAGGGGGCAACGGGCACCTCCTCCGGGCTGAGCCAGGCAGAGCGTAAGGTACCGAGCGGCGTGACGCGCTGGTGATTGAGCCGGGCGCTCCCCTTCAGACGCGCGCCGCAGTCCGCCAGCAGCGCTTCCGTTTCCAGCGCAAAGCGGTCAACGTTGTGCGCGCCAATCAGGTGATAGGGGTGCTCCGGCGGCAGCTTATCGCGGTACGTTTCGTCCACCAGATCCAGCGAGCCCGACGAGAAGTGCAGGGCGCTCTGGCCCCGTGTGATAATGGCGCAGCGCAGCCCCTGCCTGGTGAGCCTGATGCCGCAGAGCAGGCCTGCCAGCCCGCCGCCGACGATTACGGTATCAAATTTCATCGCGTTGCTCCTTCTCAAGACCGCAAAGCCCCTGGTAGACCCAGCGGGTAAATTCGCTTTCGCGCAGGGCATCGCCCCAGGCGACAGGCTGAATGCCTTTCCAGCGCTCGTTTAAAAACGCGCTGAGCTGATCGAGCGACTGGGTGGCGGTGGTGGTATGAAAGCGCTGCAGCAGTCCGGCGGCACGACAGGCGCACAGCTCGCCCTGACAGGTCCCCATTCCGACGCGGGTGCGGCGGCGAAGATCGAGCAGGCTGTTAACCGTCAGACTTTCCACCGCGTACTGCACCTCACCGGCGGTGACGGCTTCGCACTCGCACACCAGGCTGCGGCTCAGGCGCCCTTCACCGAGCCACTGCGGCGTTCTGTCGCCGTGGCGGTAAATAGCGGATCCGCGCAGCGGCGCGGGCAGGGAGATGATTTTTTGCAGCGTTTTTTCGGTGGACTGACGCGAGCCGGGCAGGGGTTGTTCTGCCGTCACGCACCGTTCGGTATTGCCCAGCTTGCGGCAGACGGCATCGGTCGCCCACTCGGCCATCAGGCGGTAGGTCATCAGCTTGCCGCCGGTGATGGTGATAAACCCATCCAGCCCGTCACGCTCGGCGTGATCGAGCAGCACAATGCCTCGGCTGACGTTACGCCCGCTCGGATCGTTATCGCTGGCGACCAGCGGACGCACGCCTGCGTAGGCGCGCAGAATACGCGTCTGCGCCATCACCGGGGCCAGTTTTTCCCCTTCGCGCAGCAGGATGTCGACCTCTTTAGCGGTCACGCGGTTGTAGTCAATCTCGCTATAGTCCACGTGGGTTGAGGTCGTACCGATTAATGAGATGGTGTCGCCCGGCACCAGAATATCGGCATCTGACGGTTTGCGGCAGCGGTTAATTACGTGGTTATTGATGCGGTGGTCGAGGATCAGCAGCGAGCCTTTCGCCGGGAACATGCGCACCGACAGGTCCGCGTATTCCGCGATGCGCTGCCCCCAGATCCCCGCCGCGTTGACCACCACGGCGGCATACAGTTCGCTGTGTTCGTTATATTGCGTATCAACAATCCGTACGCCGCAGATGCGGTTTCCCTCGCGGATAAGCCCGGTCACTTCGTGTCCGGTCAGGATGTGAGCGCCATGTTCGCGGGCGTCCAGCATGTTGGCGGCAGTCAGGCGGAAGGGGTCAACGGTGCCGTCAGGCACTTTAACCGCGCCGATAAGCGCCGGGTTAACCGACGGTTCCAGCCGCCGCGCCAGAACCGGATCCATGGCCTCAGCCTGAATGCCCGCTGCACAGCAGGCGGTAATAAAGGTGTCCTGAAAGGTGAGGTCATCTTCGGGAAGAGTGATAAACAGGCCGTCAGTCGGCTCAATGCAGTGGCGGGCGATACGCTTGAGGATCTGGTTTTCAGCAATACATTCGCGCGCGGATTCAGCGTCGGTGACCGCATACCGGGCGCCGCTGTGCAGCAGGCCGTGGTTACGTCCGGTTGCGCCCGTGGCGATATCATGGCGTTCCAGAAGCGTGACGCTTAAGCCGCGAAGGGCGCAATCGCGCGCGATCCCGGCGCCGGTTGCGCCACCACCAATGATTATCACATCACTATAACGAGGATCGTGACTGGTCATTGTTTACCCTCTATGTTCGTTTTTTATCATTTAGCCATATTAATTTTGTGGTTTGTTTGATTTCGAACATAAACGCGCGGAATTCGAAAGTGAAACGTGATTTCATGCGCCTTTTTGCGCATTCTGTCATATTTCTGTAACAATCTGTGCGTTGATTCACAGTAACAATCACCGTGATTTCTTAACATCCCCGCCTCTGGAATTCAGGTGCGAGCCACCTGCTCATTCATTTCAAGGCCACGGAGGCTGTTATGCTCAGTATCTTCAAACCTGCGCCGCACAGGGCGCGTCTGCCAGAGGCAGAAATAGATCCGCTCTATCGCCGTCTGCGTTGGCAAATCTTCCTGGGGATCTTCTTCGGGTACGCGGCGTACTACCTTGTACGTAAAAACTTCGCGCTCGCCATGCCGTATCTGGTGGAGCAGGGCTTTTCCCGTGGCGATCTGGGGTTCGCGCTGTCGGGGATCTCCATCGCCTACGGTTTTTCCAAATTCATCATGGGCTCCGTGTCGGATCGCTCGAATCCGCGCGTGTTCCTGCCCGCCGGTCTGATCCTGGCGGCCGCGGTCATGCTGTTCATGGGCTTTGTGCCGTGGGCTACCTCCAGCATTGCCATCATGTTCGTGCTGCTGTTCCTCTGCGGCTGGTTCCAGGGGATGGGGTGGCCGCCGTGCGGGCGTACCATGGTGCACTGGTGGTCGCAGAAAGAGCGCGGCGGCATCGTGTCGGTGTGGAACTGCGCCCATAACGTGGGCGGCGGTATTCCGCCTCTGCTGTTCCTGCTGGGGATGGCCTGGTTCAACGACTGGCATGCGGCGCTCTATATGCCTGCCTTTGGCGCCATTCTGGTGGCGATTATTGCCTTCGCCCTGATGCGCGATACGCCGCAGTCCTGCGGCCTGCCGCCCATTGAAGAGTACAAAAACGACTATCCGGATGATTACAGCAAGGAGCACGAAGAAGAGCTGACTGCGAAACAGATCTTCATGAAGTACGTGCTGCCCAATAAGCTGCTGTGGTACATCGCGGTCGCGAACGTGTTCGTTTACCTGCTGCGCTACGGCATCCTCGACTGGTCGCCAACCTACCTGAAAGAGGTGAAGCACTTCGCGCTGGATAAATCCTCCTGGGCGTACTTCCTGTATGAATATGCCGGGATCCCGGGCACGCTGCTTTGCGGCTGGATGTCGGACAAGGTGTTTAAGGGTAACCGCGGCGCGACGGGCGTGTTCTTTATGACTCTGGTGACCATTGCTACCGTGGTGTACTGGCTCAACCCGCCGGGCAACCCATCAGTAGATATGGCCTGCATGATCGTCATCGGCTTCCTGATTTACGGTCCGGTGATGCTGATCGGTCTGCATGCCCTGGAGCTGGCGCCGAAAAAAGCGGCGGGCACGGCGGCGGGCTTTACCGGCCTGTTCGGCTACCTGGGCGGTTCGGTCGCGGCGAGCGCCATCGTGGGCTACACCGTTGACTTCTTTGGCTGGGACGGCGGCTTTATGGTGATGATCGGCGGTAGCGTGCTGGCGGTACTGCTGCTGATTGTTGTGATGATCGGTGAGAAACGTCACCACGCGGAAGTGCTGGCGCGTCGTCAATAAGGAGCTTAGCGATGAAATTAACCCAACTTGCAACCGGCCTGCTGCTGGCGGGCCTGATGACCGGGTCCGCGCTGGCGGCGGATAAAATTGTTATTGCCCACCGCGGCGCCAGCGGCTATCTGCCGGAGCATACGCTGCCGGCGAAGGCGATGGCCTATGCGCAGGGTGCGGATTACCTGGAGCAGGATCTGGTGATGACGAAGGACGACCAGCTGGTCGTCCTGCACGATCACTATCTTGACCGCGTGACGGACGTGGCGGATCGTTTCCCGGACCGCGCGCGCAAAGATGGCCGCTTCTATGCCATCGACTTCACGCTGGCGGAGATCCGTTCCCTGAAGTTTACCGAGGGCTTTGAGATTGAAAACGGCAAGAAGGTGCAGGTATATCCAGGACGTTTCCCGATGGGCAAATCTGACTTCCGTATTCATACCTTCCAGGAAGAGATTGAGTTTGTGCAGGGGCTGAACCACTCCACCGGTAAAAACATCGGCATCTACCCGGAAATCAAAGCGCCGTGGTTCCACCATCAGGAAGGAAAAGATATTGCCGCGAAGACGCTCGAGGTGCTGAAGCAGTACGGCTACACCGGCAAGAAGGACAAGGTCTACCTGCAGTGTTTTGATGCCGCCGAGCTGAAACGCATCAAAACCGAGCTGGAGCCGAAGATGGGGATGGATCTCAATCTGGTTCAGCTGATTGCCTATACCGACTGGAATGAAACCCAGGAGAAGCAGCCGGACGGGAAGTGGGTTAACTACAACTACGACTGGATGTTTAAGCCGGGCGCGATGAAGCAGATTGCGCAGTACGCCGACGGCATCGGGCCGGATTACCACATGCTGGTGGCGGAAGGTTCAACGCCTGGTCACGTGAAGCTGACTGCGATGGTGAAAGAGGCGCATGCCAGCAGGATGCAGGTGCACCCGTATACCGTGCGTGCAGACCAGCTGCCGCCATATGCCACGGACGTGAATCAGCTTTATGAGGTGTTGTATAACCAGGCGGGCGTGGACGGACTGTTTACGGATTTCCCGGATAAAGCGGTAACGTTCTTAAAATAGAAAAAAGGGCCGTAAGGCCCTTTTTTACATCTCGATCTCTATATCGCCTTTTGCCCGGCAGCAGCAGGGCAAAATTTCCCCTTCGTTGATAAAGGCCAGCGGCTCGGTCAGCCAGTCCACCTGGCCGGCGACCAGACGGCAGCGGCAGGAGCCGCAGTAGCCGGAACGACACTGGTACTCTACTTCTACCTGATGCGCCTCAAGCGCCACCAGCAGAGAAGGGTGCTCCTCCCGACACAGTACCTCAGTGCCGGAAAGACTTAACGTGACGCGTGACATCAGAGCTGGAAGTTGCTCAGGTCGTCGGTGTTGACTTCAGAATCAATCTGACCGACCAGATAAGAGCTGACTTCCACTTCCTGCGGCGCAACCTGCACGTTATCGGACACCAGCCAGGTGTTGATCCACGGGATCGGGTTAGAGCGTGTCTGGAACGGAAGGTCGAGACCAACAGCCTGCATGCGGATGTTGGTGATGTACTCAACGTACTGGCACAGGATGTCTTTGTTCAGGCCAATCATGGAGCCGTCGCGGAACAGGTAGTCTGCCCACTCTTTCTCCTGCTGAGCGGCCAGCACGAACAGGTCGTAGCACTCCTGCTTGCACTCTTCAGCGATTTCAGCCATCTCCGGATCGTCCGTACCGCTGCGCAGCAGGTTCAGCATGTGCTGGGTGCCGGTCAGGTGCAGGGCTTCATCACGGGCAATCAGACGGATGATTTTGGCGTTGCCTTCCATCAGCTTGCGCTCGGCAAAGGCGAAGGAGCAGGCGAAGCTGACATAGAAGCGGATCGCTTCCAGAGCGTTGACGCTCATCAGGCACAGGTACAGCTGCTTTTTCAGCGCGCGCAGGTTCACGGTGATGGTTTTACCATCCACGTGGTGGGTGCCTTCGCCCAGCAGGTGCCAGTAGCTGGTCATCTCGATCAGCTCGTCGTAGTAGTGGGCAATGCCTTCCGCGCGCTTCTGGATCTGCTCGTTGGTGACGATATCGTCAAACACCACCGCCGGATCGTTCACGATGTTGCGGATAATGTGCGTGTAAGAGCGGGAGTGAATGGTCTCGGAGAATGCCCAGGTTTCCACCCAGGTCTCCAGCTCAGGAATCGAGATCAGCGGCAGCAGCGCCACGTTAGGGCTACGTCCCTGAATAGAGTCCAGCAGCGTCTGGTACTTCAGGTTGCTGATGAAGATATGTTTTTCGTGATCCGGCAGCGACTGGTAGTCAATACGGTCGCGGGATACGTCCACTTCTTCCGGACGCCAGAAGAAGGAGAGTTGCTTTTCAATCAGCTTTTCGAAGATGTCATATTTTTGCTGATCGTAGCGTGCCACGTTGACCGGCTGGCCGAAGAACATCGGCTCTTTGAGCTGGTCGTTTTTCGTCTGTGAAAAGGTGGTATATGCCATGAGTGTGTCCTGTCTTACGAAATAAAGGCGGGGATATCCCCGCCCTTCATTAGATCTTACATGCGCCGCTTTCGCAGCCATCGTCCTGAATTGACGGTACCAGGTCGTCCTGCGCGTCTTCCGCACCATCACGGGTGTTGTGATAGTACAGGGTTTTCACGCCAAATTTGTAGGCGGTGAGCAGGTCTTTCAGCAGTTGCTGCATCGGGACCTTGCCTGACGGGAAGCGCGTCGGGTCATAGTTTGTATTGGCAGAGATCGACTGGTCGATAAACTTCTGCATGATACCCACCAGCTGCAGGTAGCCGTCGTTGTTTGGCATTTCCCAGAGCAGCTCGTAGTTGTCACCCAGCGTCTCGTAATCCGGTACCACCTGACGCAGCACGCCGTCTTTCGACGCTTTGATGCTGACGTGGCCGCGCGGTGGCTCAATACCGTTGGTGGCGTTAGAGATCTGCGAAGAGGTCTCAGACGGCATCAGGGCAGAGAGCGTGGAGTTACGCAGGCCGTGAGTCTTGATGGACTCGCGCAGGCCTTCCCAGTCGAGATGCAGCGGCTCGCTGACAATCGCATCCAGGTCTTTCTTGTAGGTGTCGATTGGCAGAATGCCTTTCGCGTAGGTGGTTTCGTTGAACCACGGGCACGCGCCTTGCTCTTTCGCCAGCTCGTTGGACGCTTTCATCAGGTAGTACTGAATCGCTTCGAACGTCTGGTGCGTCAGGTTGTTGGCGCTGCCGTCAGAGTAACGCTTGCCGTTTTTCGCCAGCCAGTAGGCGAAGTTGATCACGCCGATACCCAGGGTACGGCGGCCCATCGCACCGCGTTTAGCGGCCGGGATTGGATAATCCTGGTAGTCCAGAAGGGCGTCGAGCGCACGAACCGCCAGCACGGCCAGCTCTTCCAGCTCGTCCAGGCTCTTAATCGCGCCCAGGTTGAACGCGGACAGCGTACACAGCGCGATTTCGCCGTTTTCGTCGTTCACGTCTTCCAGCGGTTTGGTCGGCAGGGCGATCTCCAGGCACAGGTTAGACTGGCGCACTGGCGCAACCACCGGATCAAACGGGCTGTGAGTGTTGCAGTGGTCAACGTTCTGGATGTAGATACGGCCGGTAGAGGCACGTTCCTGCATCATCAGGGAGAACAGGTCTACTGCCTTCACGCGCTGCTTACGGATGCTGTCGTCTTTTTCGTATTTGGTGTACAGACGCTCGAACTCGTCCTGATCGGCAAAGAACGCGTCATACAGGCCCGGGACGTCGGACGGGCTGAACAGGGTGATGTCTTCGCCTTTCAGCAGACGGGTGTACATCAGCTTGTTGATCTGCACGCCGTAGTCCATGTGACGCACGCGGTTGCCTTCCACGCCACGGTTGTTTTTCAGAACCAGCAGGCTTTCCACTTCCAGGTGCCACATCGGGTAGAACAGGGTCGCAGCACCGCCGCGCACGCCGCCCTGAGAGCAGGATTTTACGGCCGTCTGGAAGTGTTTATAGAACGGGATACAGCCGGTGTGGAACGCTTCACCGCCGCGAATCGGGCTGCCCAGCGCACGGATGCGACCGGCGTTGATGCCGATACCGGCACGCTGGGAGACGTATTTCACGATGGCGCTGGAGGTGGCGTTGATTGAATCCAGGCTGTCACCACACTCGATCAGTACGCAGGAGCTGAACTGACGGGTTGGGGTACGCACGCCAGACATGATCGGCGTCGGCAGAGAAATCTTGAACGTGGATACCGCATCGTAGAAACGCTTCACGTAATCCAGACGGGTATCACGCGGATAGTTTGAGAACAGGCAGGCGGCCACCAGAATGTAGAGGAACTGGGCGCTTTCGTAGATCTCACCGGTTACACGGTTCTGAACCAGGTATTTGCCTTCGAGCTGCTTCACCGCCGCGTAGGAGAAGTTCATGTCGCGCCAGTGATCGATAAACCCGTTCATCTGCTCGAACTCTTCTTCCGTATAGTCTTCCAGCAGATGCGTGTCGTATTTGCCCAGCTCAACCATTTTCACCACGTGATCGTAAAGCTTCGGCGGCTCAAACTGACCGTAGGCTTTTTTACGCAGGTGGAAAATCGCCAGACGTGCAGCGAGGTACTGATAATCCGGTGCTTCGCGGGAGATGAGGTCTGCCGCTGCTTTAATGATCGTTTCGTGGATATCAGACGTTTTGATGCCGTCGTAGAACTGAATGTGGGAGCGCAGTTCAACCTGGGAGATAGATACGTTGTTCAGTCCTTCTGCTGCCCAGTCGAGAACTCGATGGATTTTGTCCAGATTGATACGCTCGGTAGTACCGTCGCGCTTTGTCACCAGCAGACTCTGATTCATGTGGGTTTTACCTGTCCGTGAAATAAAAAATATCCCCCGTTTATCCACAGATCCGTCTTGTGACTAACTCTGTGGATAAATACTACATGTAGGGGGTTTGCGATAAGAAAAACGCTATATGGTGAGTATTCTAGTATCGAATCTTTTCAGCACAAGGGTTGATTTTGGCGTTAAATTGAGGTTGTGAAAGGGTAAAAAAGGCTAAGTCCTCGTACCGTAAGGCCTGGAAGACATGTCAATAATTAAGAAAAAAAATTCAAAATTTGATCGAGTGCTGATTTCTTCAACGGGAGGTCAGAATTGCGCAACATGATGTCGCGCAATCTTTATAAGAATAACGAATGACGTTAGTCGTTTTTGGCGGTTGTGTGCAACATATAGTTAACATCAACGCCCGGTGCGAGTTTGAATTTATTGGTTAGCGGATTGTAGTGCAGGCCGGTGATGTGCTGCTCTTTGAGCCACGTCTGGTCAACCCAGCTTAACAGCTCCGCAGGCTTGATGAATTTCTTCACGTCGTGCGTCCCTTTCGGCACCATGCGCAGTACATACTCCGCGCCAACGACGGCCATCAGCCACGCTTTACCGTTACGGTTGATGGTTGAGAAGAAGACCTGGCCGCCCGGCTTCACCAGTTTTGCACAGGCATGTACCACCGACTGCGGATCGGGTACGTGCTCCAGCATCTCCATGCATGTCACCACATCGTACTGATGGGCGTGTTTTGCCGCGTGTTCTTCCACGGTTTCCTGCACGTAGTCTACCTGTATGCCAGACTCCAGCGCATGAAGACGGGCAACCTGCAAAGGTTCAAAGCCCATATCCAGGCCCGTGACGTTCGCCCCTTCGCGCGCCATGCTTTCCGCCAGGATGCCGCCGCCGCAGCCGACGTCGAGCACTTTCTTACCGAACAGGCCGCCGGAACGCTCCGCGATATAGCCCAGACGCAGCGGATTAATGCGATGCAGCGGTTTGAACTCACCTTCGAGATCCCACCAGCGGGACGCCACCGCTTCAAATTTGGCAATCTCTTCGTGGTCAACGTTGTGAGCCACCGGGGATTTTTCGGCATTCATGGGCGCTTTTACTCCTTATTTAGCAAGACAAAGGAGTATATCAGGCAATCCCCGTGAATAAAGCGTATAGGTTTACCTCAATCACCTCGGCTGTGTTATAATTTGCGACCTTTGAATCCGGGATACAGTAGAGGGATAGCGGTTAGATGAGCGACCTTGCGAGAGAAATTACACCGGTTAACATCGAGGAAGAGCTGAAGAGCTCCTATCTGGACTATGCGATGTCGGTCATTGTTGGCCGTGCGCTGCCGGACGTCCGCGATGGCCTGAAGCCGGTACACCGTCGCGTACTATACGCCATGAACGTATTGGGCAATGACTGGAATAAAGCCTATAAAAAATCTGCCCGCGTCGTCGGTGACGTCATCGGTAAATATCACCCGCATGGTGATACCGCCGTTTATGACACCATCGTTCGTATGGCGCAGCCATTCTCCTTGCGCTACATGCTGGTAGATGGTCAGGGTAACTTTGGTTCAGTCGACGGCGACTCCGCTGCGGCGATGCGTTATACGGAAATCCGTATGTCGAAAATCGCTCATGAGCTGATGGCCGACCTGGAAAAAGAGACCGTTGATTTCGTCGATAACTACGACGGCACCGAGCGCATCCCAGATGTGATGCCAACCAAGATCCCGAACCTGTTGGTTAACGGTTCTTCCGGTATCGCGGTCGGTATGGCAACCAACATTCCGCCGCACAACATCACGGAAGTGATCAACGGCTGCCTGGCCTATATCGACGATGAAGACATCAGCATTGAAGGGCTGATGACACACATTCCGGGCCCGGACTTCCCGACGGCGGCGATCATCAACGGTCGTCGCGGCATTGAAGAAGCGTACCGTACCGGCCGCGGCAAGATTTACATCCGTGCCCGCGCCGAAGTGGAAGCGGATGCTAAAACCGGCCGTGAAACCATTATTGTTCACGAGATCCCGTATCAGGTGAACAAAGCGCGTTTGATTGAAAAAATCGCCGAGCTGGTAAAAGAAAAACGTGTTGAAGGCATCAGCGCGCTGCGTGACGAGTCTGACAAAGACGGTATGCGCATCGTGATTGAGATCAAACGCGACGCGGTGGGTGAGGTCGTCCTGAACAACCTGTACTCCCAGACTCAGCTTCAGGTCTCCTTCGGTATCAACATGGTTGCGCTGCACCATGGTCAGCCGAAGATCATGAACCTGAAAGAGATCCTGAGCGCGTTCGTCCGTCACCGCCGTGAAGTGGTGACCCGTCGTACCATCTTCGAACTGCGCAAAGCGCGCGATCGTGCGCACATCCTTGAAGCGCTGGCGGTTGCGCTGGCCAACATCGACCCGATCATCGAACTGATCCGTCGTGCGCCAACCCCGGCAGAAGCGAAAACTGCGCTGATTTCCCGTCCGTGGGATCTGGGCAACGTCGCCGCGATGCTGGAACGTGCGGGCGATGACGCGGCGCGTCCTGAGTGGCTGGAACCTGAATTCGGCGTGCGTGACGGTCAGTACTACCTGACGGAACAGCAGGCCCAGGCGATTCTGGATCTGCGTCTGCAGAAACTGACCGGCCTTGAGCATGAAAAACTGCTCGACGAATACAAAGAGCTGCTGGAACAGATTGCTGAGCTGCTGCACATTCTGGGCAGCGCAGAGCGCCTGATGGAAGTGATCCGCGAAGAGCTGGAGCTGGTCCGCGATCAGTTCGGCGACGAGCGCCGCACCGAAATCACCGCCAACAGCGCGGACATCAACATCGAAGACCTGATCAACCAGGAAGACGTTGTTGTGACCCTGTCTCACCAGGGCTACGTGAAGTATCAGCCGTTAACGGACTACGAAGCACAGCGTCGTGGCGGTAAAGGTAAATCTGCAGCACGTATTAAAGAAGAAGACTTTATTGACCGCCTGCTGGTGGCGAACACCCACGACACGATCCTCTGCTTCTCCAGCCGCGGTCGTCTGTACTGGATGAAAGTCTATCAGCTGCCGGAAGCAAGCCGCGGCGCGCGTGGTCGTCCAATCGTTAACCTGCTGCCGCTGGAAGCGAACGAACGTATCACCGCTATTCTGCCGGTACGCGAGTACGAAGAGGGCGTGAACGTCTTTATGGCGACCGCCAGCGGTACCGTGAAGAAAACCGCGCTGACCGAATTCAGCCGTCCGCGTTCTGCCGGTATTATCGCCGTGAACCTGAACGAAGGCGACGAGCTGATTGGCGTGGATCTGACCTCGGGATCTGATGAAGTCATGCTGTTCTCTGCGGCCGGTAAAGTGGTGCGCTTCAAAGAAGACGCCGTCCGTGCAATGGGCCGTACCGCGACGGGCGTGCGTGGTATCAAGCTGGCTGGCGAAGACAGCGTTGTTTCTCTGATTATTCCGCGCGGTGAAGGGGCTATCCTGACCGTGACGCAGAATGGTTACGGTAAACGTACGGCGGAAGGGGAATACCCAACCAAGTCTCGCGGTACGCAGGGCGTTATCTCCATCAAGGTGACCGAGCGCAACGGTTCCGTTGTCGGCGCGGTGCAGGTGGATGATGCGGACCAGATCATGATGATCACCGATGCCGGTACGCTGGTGCGTACCCGCGTGTCTGAGATCAGCGTGGTGGGTCGTAACACCCAGGGCGTGATCCTCATCCGTACAGCGGAAGATGAAAACGTGGTGGGTCTGCAGCGCGTTGCCGAGCCGGTGGATGACGAAGAGCTCGACTCCATCGACGGCAGCGTTGCGGAAGGCGATGATGATATCGCGCCGGAAGCCGACACCGACGATGACGTAGCGGATGACGCTGACGAGTAATGTCTCCTGATGCAAAAAAGGGCCGGATTCCGGCCCTTTTCTTTTGCATTAGCAGATAAGTCAACGTTGCGACCTGGCGCGTTTACCGCTACCTTAACCACATTCTTTTGACCCCGACGGCGGAGCCTCGCCCCCTTGAAATACCTCGTCTCCTTTCGTACTACGCTGAAAGTCTCTCGCTATCTGTTTCGGGCGCTGGCGCTCCTGCTTTGGCTGCTGGTGGCCCTGTTCTCGGTGTTTTACATCGTTAACGCCCTGCACCAGAAAGAAGCGGAGATCCGCCAGGAGTTTAACTTAAGCTCCGACCAGGCCCAGCGCTACATTCAGCGAACGTCTGACGTCATGAAGGAGCTGAAGTATATTGCCGAAAATCGTCTGACGGCGGAAAACGGCATCCTTGCGCTTCGCGGGCGTGATGACAAAACCGAGGTCCCGGACTTCCAGCCGCTGTTCCCGGATTCCGATTGCTCCGCCATGAGCAATACCTGGCGCGGGTCGCTGGAATCCCTTGCCTGGTTTATGCGCTACTGGCGCGACAATTTCTCCGCCGCCTATGACCTGAACCGCGTCTTCCTGATTGGCAGCGAGAATCTTTGCATGGCTGACTTTGGCCTGCGCGATGTGCCCGTTGAGCGTGATGATGCGCTGAAAAGCCTGCATGAACGTATTGTGAAATACCGCAATGCGCCGCAGGACGAGCGCGGGAATAACATCTTCTGGGTTAGCCAGGGTCCGCGCCCGGGCGTGGGCTATTTTTACGCCCTGACGCCGGTCTATCTGGGCAATCGCCTGCAGGCGCTGATGGGGATTGAGCAGACCATTCGCATGGAGAACTTCTTCACCCCGGGCAGCCTGCCAATGGGGGTGACCATTCTGGATGAAAATGGTCATCAACTGATCTCGCTTGCCGGGCCCGATAACCGTCTAAACGTCGAACCACACTGGATGCAGGAGCGGTCGTGGTTTGGCTATACCTCGGGTTTCCGCGAGCTGGTCCTGAAGAAGAGCCTGCCGCCTTCGTCGCTGAGTATCGTCTATTCGCTGCCGGTAGATATGGTGCTTGAGCGGATACGCATTCTTATCATGAATGCGATTCTGCTGAACCTGCTGGCGGGGGGCGCGCTGTTCACGCTGGCGCGCATGTATGAGCGGAAAATCTTTATTCCCGCAGAAAGCGACGCCCAGCGGCTCGAGGAACACGAGCAGTTTAACCGCAAGATTGTCGCCTCGGCGCCGGTGGGGATCTGTATTCTGCGTACCCAGGACGGAACCAATATCCTGAGTAATGAACTGGCGCATAACTACCTGAACATGCTGACGCATGAAGACCGGCAGAGGCTGACGCAAATTATCTGCGGCCAGCAGGTTAACTTCGTCGACGTGTTGACCAGTACGCACACCAATCTGCAGATCAGCTTCGTGCATTCCCGCTATCGCAATGAAAACGTGGCGATTTGCGTGCTGGTAGATGTTTCCGCGCGCGTGAAAATGGAAGAGTCGTTACAGGAGATGGCGCAGGCCGCAGAGCAGGCGAGTCAGTCGAAATCCATGTTCCTTGCGACCGTAAGCCACGAACTGCGTACGCCGCTGTACGGGATTATCGGTAACCTCGATCTGCTGCAGACGAAGGAATTGCCGAAAGGAGTCGACAGACTGGTGACGGCGATGAACAACTCCTCCAGCCTGCTGCTGAAAATCATTAGCGATATTCTCGACTTCTCTAAAATTGAGTCTGAGCAGCTGAAAATTGAGCCGCGGGAATTCTCACCGCGCGAGGTGATGAACCACATCAGCGCCAACTATCTGCCGCTGGTCGTGCGTAAACAGCTGGGACTCTACTGCTTTATCGAACCGGACGTGCCGCTGACGCTGCACGGCGATCCGATGCGCCTGCAGCAGGTCATCTCAAACCTGCTCAGCAACGCCATCAAATTCACCGATACCGGCTGTATTGTGTTGCACGTCTGCCGGGCAGGAGATTACCTGAGCATTCGCGTGCGCGACACGGGGGTCGGCATTCCGGCGAAGGAGGTGGTTCGTCTGTTCGACCCGTTCTTCCAGGTCGGTACCGGCGTGCAGCGTAACTTCCAGGGAACCGGACTGGGGCTGGCGATTTGTGAGAAGCTCGTCAGCATGATGGACGGCGATATCTCTGTGGATACCGAGCCCGGCATGGGCAGCCAGTTCACCATTCGCATTCCGCTTTATTCGGCGCAATATCCGGCTAAAGCGACGGTAGACGGGCTGAGCGACAAGCGCTGCTGGCTGGCGGTGCATAACGCCTCGCTGAATGACTATCTGACGGCGCTGCTTACCCACAGCGGAGTGAGAGTGTGCCGCTATGAAGGTCAAACGCCGGACGTGGACGATGTGCTGATCGCCGACGAGATGCTGGAGCTGCCGTGGCAGGGGAGAGGGTCAGTGCTCTTCTGCCGTCGCCACATCGGTATCCCGGTTGAGCGTGCGCCAGGAGAATGGGTACACAGTGTCGCAACCCCGCACGAACTGTTGAGCCTGCTGGCGCGCATCTACAAAGTGGAACTGGAAGAGAGCGACGGCGCGGGCGGATTGCCGTCACCGGAGTCTCTGGCGTCGGTGAATGACGATATGATGATTCTGGTGGTGGATGACCATCCAATTAACCGTCGCCTGCTGGCTGACCAGCTTGGATCGCTGGGCTATCAGTGCAAAACCGCCAATGACGGCGTGGATGCGCTGAACGTGCTGAGTAAGAATCATATTGATATCGTGCTGAGTGACGTCAACATGCCTAACATGGACGGCTACCGTCTGACGCAGCGCATCCGGCAGCTTGGCCTGACGTTGCCGGTGGTGGGCGTAACGGCGAACGCGCTGGCGGAAGAGAAGCAGCGCTGTCTGGAGTCAGGGATGGACAGCTGTCTGTCCAAACCGGTGACGCTGGACGTGCTGAAGCAGACCTTGTCGATTTACGCGGAGCGCGTGAGAAAAACCAGAATATAAAAAAGGCCCGCAAGGGCCTTTTATGTTTTTCCCCCTCTCCCGGTGGGAGAGGGATGGGGTGAGGGCATCAGGCCGCACACCCGTCGGGATCAATCCTTGTCCGTTGCGCTCAGCGTGACGGAGGAGAGATAGTTCAGCAGTGCAATATCGTTGTCCACGCCCAGCTTCATCATCGCTGATTTCTTCTGGCTGCTGATGGTTTTAATACTGCGGTTCAGCTTCTTGGCAATCTCGGTCACCAGGAAACCTTCTGCGAACAGGCGCAGAACTTCACTCTCTTTCGGAGACAGGCGTTTGTCACCGTAGCCACCCGCGCTGATTTTTTCCAGCAGACGAGAAACGCTTTCAGGCGTGAACTTCTTGCCTTTCTGCAGCGCTGCGAGCGCTTTTGGCAGATCGGTCGGTGCACCCTGTTTCAGCACAATCCCTTCGATGTCCAGATCCAGTACCGCGCTCAGGATCGCCGGGTTGTTGTTCATGGTCAGAACAATGATCGAGATATCCGGGAAGTGACGTTTAATATATTTGATGAGCGTGATCCCATCACCGTATTTGTCTCCAGGCATGGAGAGGTCGGTAATGAGCACGTGTGCATCAAGCTTTGGGAGGTTATTGATCAGTGCTGTAGAGTCTTCAAATTCACCGACTACATTCACCCACTCGATCTGTTCAAGTGATTTGCGAATACCGAACAGTACAATCGGATGGTCATCGGCAATAATTACGTTCATATTGTTCATGTATAAGGCTACCTTGCTACAGCAAGCTTTTGACGTAGGCGTCAATGTCGCTGATGTATTTTTCAATGCCAGAGGCATCTTTCTCACGAATTAGATGTTCCAGCGTTTCACATAACTGCTTGCCGGGAACCAGATTAAGCATGGCAAACACCCCTTTAAGTCGGTGTGCTGTCTGTGCCAGCGCTGCAAAATCATTCGCAGCGGACTCAGTATACAACCGCTTAACATCATCTGGTACTGTATCAACAAAGAGTGAATAGTATCCGCTGGCGTGAAGCTCGGCATTTTCATTACCGCCAAGCGGGGATTCCGCTATCTCTTCCTGCGCCAGCTGCTCTTCTATTAGTTGTAGTACAGCTTCCTGCATCGCATTGCTTATATTAAAGTTGACGCGCAGCTGGCCAGGGCCGATTTTCCGCACGCCTGACTCATCATCGCTTAAAAGCAAGCCGGAGGCAGTAAGATTAGACGGATTATCAGTTAAAAACAGATCAAATTCTTGACTTGCAAGTCTTTCATCCGGCGTGATGCAGGCCGCACCCCAGTTTTCTAGCTGGCGAACGACAATATTGCGGATCTCGTTCGACGTAACGTCGACCATCACCACGACATCATCGAGCAGACGTTCTTCATCTTCTTCCTGCGGATTGGCGGCCATTTTGACGTGCAGAGAATAGCGGGTGCCGAGGGATTCACGGGCCTTGATATTCAGATGGCCGCCGAGCTTACGCGCCAGCTGATCGCATAGCCAGAAGGTAAGGGCATTTGCCTTGCCGTAGCGATCGCTTTGTGTGTCATTCAGGAACGGGAAGTGCAGATTATCAATTTCACTCGTGGTGACGCCTTCACCAGTGTCCAGGATGCGGAACGTCAGGCGGTCTTCTGCCGACTCTTCCGTACTGACTTCAAGGGTGATCTTGCCAATCTGCGTGGTAGTCACCGCGTACTGAATAATCATCAACAGTATGCGGCGCAGCGCTTCACGATCGCCGTGGCGTTCGTCATTTGCCGGGAGATTGTTATTGATCAGCAGCTGCAGACCTTTGCGCTTAATCACGGGCAGGACTTCCGGAACCACTTCATCAATCAGAGCCTGAATAGAGAAAAGGCTTGGCGTTCCCTTCCAGAAATCATTCTCCAGCATGTTCGCCAGCTGGATCTCATCAACCATTCTGACCAGCGAGTCGGCCTGACAGGCAAGCTGGTGGCTTTCTGACGTATTTAACGCCGCCGCCTGGGTCGCCAGCGTTTTTAACGGCTGCTTGAAGGCATCGCCAATGTTCTGCATAAATGCGGCGCGCCCCTGCTGGTTTTTCTCATACAGCCTTTGCGCCTGCTTGAGCTTTTTATTCACCAGCACTTCGCGATCCTGATCGCGGATGATGAAGATTTGCGTGCGTGGAGCCACCTGGCTGCGGAACTGGCGGATCTCGTACAGTTCATTGTTGATGGTGGCCTGAATCACCCCCTGGTGCTGATCCGCCATGGTGGTGATGTTCTGCAGGTTAAGATGCGGCAGCAGATGGTCGGCAATTTTGTTGCTCATCACCGTGCGATTCGCTTCCTGGTCGTGAACTAAGACCCCAAGCGGCAGCACGGAAACAATCTCTTCATTCAGCGCGCGTAATACGCGCAGCTCATTGCTGGTGCCGGCAGGAACCGCAGAGGCGTCGCTTTGACGCCCCGACTGGAAACGGAAGGTGCTGTACCCAAACAGGGCCAGCGCCAGCAGACCGATATTCAGCAGCAGAGGCAGCAGGATATTTTGCAGGGTATCCAGCAGCAGCGTGCCAAACGGCACCTGCCACACCAGACGCATACCGGTCGAGTTCAGGGATGAGGCAATTTCGATTTTCGAGCCGTTAAAGGAGATCGATACGCTCTCTGCGGCCTCTTTGTCAGATGCCGCACGCATGTTCTGAGTGCTGCTGTCGGGCTCCAGACGGAAACTATCGAGCGGCATGTCCGGTGGGATTAAATCATTTATCGGTAAATCGAAGGCGACCACCGTCGCCAGATGTCCTGGCTGGTTGAACGTGGTGCGCAGAGTAAAATAATGACCGTTTTGCCATGCCAGACGGCGCAGAGAAGAGAAGCTCTCACGTTCATCAAGCGCATTCGCCTGCTGCAGCATCTCTGCCCGGCGGGAATCGACGATGCTGCCCACGGTGGTCTCTTTAAACCCGGAAGAGAGATCTTTTAACGGTAGCGTAGAGATCAGGATCATGCTGTTGTCCTGACCATTCAGATAATACATCGACCATGGCACCGTTTCCGCACCCCAGAGGGTATCCAGATAGGTCGAAATACGCTGCGTCATCTCAAGCGTCGCGCTGTCGTGAGAGCCAAAAATAAGCGCCTCGGTTTTACGCTGCGGTTTTTCGAGGTAATAGACATCCTGCTTAAGCCGCGTCTCCTGAAGTCCATCTCCGGACGAGGAGGCAGGCGCGGCCGCGATATTGTCGTAAATCTGCCATGTGGCGTAGCGCCAGGTATCTATGCGCTTATGGACGGCGTGGGTGATATCGACGACCTGATAGCTCTTATCCTTCAGCCATGCATTAACCGCGCTTTGTACCATCACCCCCATGGTCACTAACAGCACAACGATCAAAAGAAGAAAGAAACGGGTGATGCTCCCGGGAAGGAGGGAGAATTTGCTCGGGGCGGTGGTTTCAGTCTGACTCATTGATATCTTTAACCCGTTGTGGTCGTGCTCTGTGGCGATAGGGCAGTATAAAGGGTAATAACTGAATTTCCAGCGCCACTGTCCGGGAAGAGGCGACTTTTTCACTGGACAATATCGGCGGTGGATGGAGCAATAAACGTGTACAAACTCGCCGTGCGCGTACAAATAATAAGTGCGCTAAGCCAGCAAATAGCACGAATTAACAAGAAATTAAGCGCTATATCATTTGCGTGCCAGAGAAGGATAGCCGGTGAGAAATTAGTTAATAGTCGTTACAATTTCGGATCGGTAGCACAAAAAATGAGAAGTTACGTAAAGAAAGGTAAAAAAAAACCGAATGCGAAGCATTCGGCTCAATTAGGGATAAACAGACATTCAAAATTGAATGACGGTAATAAATAAAGTTAATGATGATAGCGAGAGTTATTTTAGAGATTAGGTGCGATCTTGTTTTGTCATTCAGTGCTGTAACGGATTTTATTGTAACCTATTGATTTATATGTGTTGTATTTTACGTTTGATTATAAGTGCTAATTTTCTAAGCTATTTGTGCTTTGTAAAAGTTCCTTGATATTTACATTTTGAAACATGTTGATAGATAAATGAAACATCTTCAAAGTTTTCGTATCATATTCGCATTGGATTATTCTGTAATTTTGCGGAGAATGAAATTGCCGACTGGTTAATGAGGGTTAACCAGTAAGCAGTGGCAATTATAAGGCATATAACAGAGGGTTAATAAAATGAAAGTTAAAGTACTGTCCCTCCTGGTACCAGCACTCCTGGTGGCAGGCGCAGCAAATGCGGCCGAAATTTATAACAAAGATGGCAACAAATTAGATCTGTACGGTAAAGTTGATGGTCTGCACTATTTCTCTGACGACAAGGGTGCCGACGGCGACCAGACCTACATGCGTCTCGGCTTCAAGGGCGAAACTCAGGTTAACGATCAGCTGACCGGCTACGGCCAGTGGGAATACCAGATCCAGGGCAACACCTCCGAAAGCGAAAATGATGCATGGACGCGTGTGGCGTTTGCGGGTCTGAAATTCGGTGACGCGGGTTCTTTCGATTACGGTCGTAACTACGGCGTAATCTACGACGTAACCTCCTGGACTGACGTTCTGCCAGAATTTGGTGGCGATACCTACGGCGCAGACAACTTCCTGCAGTCCCGTGCTAACGGCGTTGCGACCTACCGTAACCAGGACTTCTTTGGTCTGGTGGATGGTCTGAACTTTGCTCTGCAGTATCAGGGTAAAAACGGCAGCGTAAGCGGTGAAAACGTGGGTGGACGCAGCCTGCTGAAACAGAACGGCGACGGCTACGGTGCTTCCGTGACCTATAACCTGGGCGAAGGCTTCAGCGTAGGTGGCGCAATGTCCTCCTCCAAACGTACCGCCGATCAGAACGGTGCAAGCGTTTACGGTCATGGCGATAACGCAGAAGTTTATTCTGGCGGCCTGAAATACGATGCCAACAACATCTATCTGGCAGCGCAGTACTCCCAGACCTACAACGCAACCCGTTTCGGTACCTCTAATGGCGACAGCCCGACTACCGCTTACGGTTTTGCTAACAAAGCGCAGAACTTCGAAGTGGTTGCTCAGTACCAGTTCGACTTCGGTCTGCGTCCATCCGTGGCCTACCTGCAGTCTAAAGGCAAAGACATCGAAGGTTACGGCGATCAGGATCTGCTGAAATATGTTGACGTTGGTGCGACTTACTACTTCAACAAAAACATGTCCACCTATGTGGATTACAAAATCAACCTGGTTGATGAAAATGAATTCACCCGTCAGGCGGGTATCGGTACTGACGATATCGTAGCGCTGGGCCTGGTTTACCAGTTCTAATCGCTTTATCGTGTGACGTAAGGGGCCTGATGGCCCCTTTTTTGTGCTTCCCCGATGCTCACTACTCACCCGTTTTGGTGTACTCTTGCCGCCCTGGCATGAGGATAATAATGAATGGACATGACTTTTTTACGCGCCAGCTTTCTGGCTATGCTTTTTTTCCTGACCGCGTGTGACGATCCCGCGCCCGTGGCGAAAACCGATGCACCCGCCGCGACGGTGCTCGAAGGCAAAACGATGGGAACCTTCTGGCGCGTCAGCGTGATGAACCTCGATAAAACTCGCACGGATGAGCTTCGCAGCAAAATTCAGGCGCAGCTGGACGCCGACGATCAGCTGCTCTCAACCTATAAAAATGACTCGGCGCTGATGCGCTTTAATCTCTCCACCAGTACCTCTCTGTGGCCGGTGAGCGAGGCGATGGCCGATATCGTGACTGAATCCATACGCGTGGGTTACAAAACTAACGGGGCGATGGATGTGACCGTCGGCCCTCTGGTGAACCTCTGGGGATTTGGCCCGAATAAACAGCCTGTGAAGACGCCTGAACAGGCGGCCATTGATGACGCCCGCGCCCGAACGGGGCTGCAGCATCTGACGGTGATCAACCAGTACGGGCAGCAGTACCTGCAAAAAGATATTCCCGATCTGTTTGTCGATCTGTCAACGGTCGGGGAAGGCTATGCGGCGGATCATCTTGCTGCACTGATGGCGCAGGAAGGCATTTCCCGTTATCTGGTCTCGGTTGGCGGCGCGTTGGTCAGCCGGGGCATGAACGCCAGCGATAAGCCGTGGCGCGTAGCGATTCAAAAACCAACCGATCGGCAAAATGCCGTGCAGGCGATAGTGGATATCAACGGACATGGCATCAGTACATCCGGAAGCTATCGTAACTATTACGAGCTTGACGGGAAGCGTATTTCACATGTTATCGATCCGCAGACCGGGCGCCCCATCACGCATAATCTGGTCTCAGTGACGGTCATTGCCCCCACCGCGCTGGAAGCGGATGCCTGGGATACCGGGTTAATGGTTCTCGGCCCGGAAAAAGCTAAAGAGGTGGTCCGTCAGGAAGGGCTGGCGGTTTATATGATTGTTAAAGAGGGCGACGGGTTTAAAACCTGGAGCTCGCCGCAGTTCAACAGTTTCCTGGTCAGCGACAAAAATTAAAAAGCAAGGTTGCGGGTTTTTTATCGGTGGCGCTCAGGCACGCTCTATGTATGCTTATACGAGGAGCCGATCATGAAAAACCCAACCTTAATAACCAATGAGGATCGCTGGCAGGCCGTGCTGGCCCGCGATCCGCTCGCTGACGATCAGTTTGTCTTCGCCGTGCAGACGACGGGTATATTCTGCCGTCCGTCATGTCGCGCCCGCCACGCGCTGCGTAAAAATGTCCGTTTTTATCCTGATGCCCGGCATGCCGTTCAGGCAGGGTTTCGCCCGTGCAAGCGCTGCATGCCGGACAAACGCGATCCGCAGGCGCAGAAGCTGGCAAAAGTGGAACATGCCTGCCGGCTTCTGGAGCAGGATCCTGCGTTAACCCTGGAGAAGCTGGCGGAGCAGGTCGCCATGAGTCCTTTCCATTTTCACCGTCTGTTTAAAACCGTGACCGGCATGACGCCAAAAGCCTGGCAGCAGGCTGCGCGGGGTCAGCGTCTGCGCACCGCGCTTGCGCAGGGAGACAAAATTACCGACGCCGTGCTGGCGGCGGGATTTCCCGACAGCAGCAGCTATTATCGTAAAGCCAACGATGCGCTGGGCATGACGGCGAAGCAGTACCGCAAAGGGGATGCGGCAGTGCGTTATGCCATCAGCGACTGCTCGTTAGGACGCTGTCTGGTTGCGGAAAGCGAGCGGGGGATCTGCGCGATCCTGCTGGGTGACAGTGATGAAGAATTAGCCGAAGAGCTTGCCGCGCATTTTCCAAAAGCAGCGCATGCGCCGCTGGAAGAGGATTTCGCACAGCGGGTCAAGCAGGTGATTGCCAGTATCGATCACCGCGATGTACCGCTTGCGCTGCCGCTGGATATTCGTGGAACCGCTTTCCAGCAGCGCGTCTGGCAGGCACTTCGCAACATTCCCTGCGGCGAAACGGCAAGTTACCAGCAGGTGGCGCAGGCGATTGGCCAGCCCAGGGCGGTACGCGCCGTTGCCGGAGCCTGTGCGGCAAACACGCTGGCAATTGTGATCCCCTGTCATCGCGTGGTTCGCAACGACGGCGTGCTGTCGGGCTACCGCTGGGGAACGGCGCGAAAAGCGCTATTACTGAAACGTGAGGCGAAACGCCGGGAGGGATAATGCTCGATCTTTTTGCGGATGCTGAACCCTGGCAGGAGCCGCTTGCGCCGGGGGCGGTTATCCTGCGTCGCTTTGCTCTCTCCCGTGCGGAGGCGTTGCTTGCCGGAATTGAAGAGGTCACAGCGGTTTCACCGTTTCGCCATATGGTGACGCCGGGCGGCTACACCATGTCGGTGGCCATGGCCAACTGCGGCGAACTGGGCTGGGCGACGAACGAGCGGGGCTATCTGTATGCCCCGAACGATCCTGCGACCGGCCAGCCCTGGCCTCCGATGCCTGCGGTTTTTCAGGCGCTTTGCCATGAGGCCGCCGTGGCAGCCGAGTATCCTGACTTTCGGCCGGATGCCTGCCTGATTAACCGCTATGCCGTTGGCGCAAAGCTCTCGCTGCATCAGGATAAGGATGAACCCGATCTGCGCGCGCCTATCGTCTCGGTATCGTTAGGTCTGCCCGCCGTCTTCCAGTTTGGGGGATTACGCCGCAACGATCCGCTCAAACGCATCATGCTGGAACATGGCGATGTGGTGGTGTGGGGCAGGGAATCGCGGCTTTATTATCACGGCATTCAGCCGTTGAAACCCGGCGTCCACCCCCTCACGGGTGAGTACCGCTTTAATCTGACCTTCCGTCAGGCGGGGATGAATAAACTAAAATAAGAATTATTCTTGATGTCCGCGCAGGGCAGTTTACACTGCTGGCTGTTTTTTTAATGTCCGGATTGCCTGCATGCAACTACTTCTCCTCGTCTGGCGTCAGTATCGCTGGCCCTTCATCGCCGTTATGGCGTTAAGCCTTGCCAGCGCCGCGCTGGGTATTGGCCTCATCGCGTTTATTAACGTGCGGTTGATAGAAATGGTCGACACCTCGCTCTCCGTATTGCCGGAGTTTCTTGGCCTTCTGCTGCTGTTGATGGCGGTTACGCTCGGCTCACAGCTGGCGCTGACCACGCTTGGCCACCATTTCGTTTTTCGTTTGCGCAGTGAGTTTATCAAGCGGATCCTGGACACCCAAATAGAGCGCGTTGAGCAGCTCGGCAGCGCCTCCCTGCTGGCGGGGCTGACCAGCGACGTGCGCGCCATTACCATCGCGTTCGTTCGTCTGCCGGAGCTGGTGCAGGGGATCATTCTGACCTTTGGCTCGGCGGCCTATCTCGCCTGGCTCTCCACCAAAATGCTGGCGGTGACTGCACTGTGGATCGCCATCACCATCTGGGGCGGTTTTATGCTGGTGTCACGCGTCTATAAACATATGGCGGTGCTGCGCGAAACCGAAGATAAGCTCTATAACGATTACCAGACGGTACTGGAAGGGCGTAAAGAACTCACCCTGAACCGCGAGCGCGCTGAGTATATCTTTAACAATCTCTATATCCCGGACGCGCGCGAATACCGGCATCACATTATTCGCGCTGATACCTTCCACCTGAGCGCGGTGAACTGGTCAAACATTATGATGCTGGGTGCCATTGGCCTGGTATTCTGGATGGCGAACAGCCTGGGCTGGGCGGACACCAACGTAGCGGCAACATACTCGCTGACGCTGCTGTTTTTGCGCACGCCGCTGCTCTCGGCGGTCGGCGCGTTGCCCACCTTACTGAGTGCGCAGGTGGCCTTTAATAAGCTCAAAAAATTCGATCTCGCGCCGTTCCAGGCAGAATTTCCGCGCCCGCAGGCCTTCCCGAACTGGCAGACGCTCGAGCTACGTAACGTCACGTTCCGCTATCAGGACAGCGCCTTCTCCGTGGGGCCGGTCAACCTGACGATCCGCCGCGGCGAGCTGTTGTTCCTGATTGGCGGCAACGGCAGCGGTAAATCGACGCTGGCTATGCTGCTCACCGGGCTTTATCAGCCGCAGTCGGGCGAGATTTTGCTGGATGGCAGGGCGCTGAGCGCGGAGAAGCCCGAAGATTACCGCAAGCTTTTCTCGGCGGTATTCACCGACGTTTGGCTGTTCGATCGGCTGCTGGGGCCGGATGGGCAGCAGGCTAATCCGGCGCTGGTGGAAAAATGGCTGGCGCAGCTGCAGATGTCGCACAAGCTGGAGTTACAGGACGGGAAGATCCTCAACCTGAAGCTTTCCAAAGGGCAGAAAAAGCGCGTGGCGCTGCTGCTGGCGCTGGCGGAAGAGCGTGACATCATCCTGCTCGACGAGTGGGCAGCGGATCAGGACCCGCATTTCCGCCGCGAATTTTATCAGGTGCTGCTGCCGCTGATGCAGGAGATGGGCAAAACCATTTTCGCCATCAGCCACGACGATCACTACTTCATTCATGCTGACCGCCTGCTGGAGATGCGCGACGGCAGGCTGAGCGAGCTGACCGGTGAAGAGCGCGATGCGGCATCGCGTGACGCGGTGGCGCGTACGGCCTGATGCCCTCACCCAAACCCTCTCCCACAGGGAGAGGGGAGAGATCGTGGCCGTAATGCCGCTTTTTTCTCCATCCCGGCCCGTTGTTTATTCTTATTTACATATCCCCGCGCTATGCTTAACCCCAACTCATTTAATGGATTTATGATTGATGTCGGTATTAAAGAAAAACAGCGCCAGACAGCGTGACCAGGAGCGCGCGCGACTCATCTGGCTCCTCACGACCGATAAAGCGGTCACTTCTACGCTATTAGGCAAACTCACCCTGGCTGAGCAATATGATGTCGGCACCTTGGCCGACGATATTGCTGAGGTAGGTGCGCTGGTTGCTCACTTACCCCCGCCGGATCTGGCGGACACCCTTGAAGCGCTTCCCTCGGAAGAACGTCACGCCCTCTGGCGTCTGGTACAGGATCACGAGCGCGGACAGGTGCTGCTTGAGGCCTCCGAAAACGTCTGGGACGACCTGATTGACGAGATGAGCGACCGGGATATTCTCGACGCTCTGCAAACGCTGGATATCGACGAGCAGATTTACCTCGTTCAGCACCTGCCGCGAAACCTGACCGGTCGCCTGCTGGCGTCACTGCCTGCGGAGGAGCGGGCGCGCGTGCGTCAGGTGATGCACTATGAGAAAAACAGCGTCGGCGCGATCATGGAGTTCGGCGTTATCACGGTGCGACCGGACGTGACGCTCGGTACCGTACAGCGCTATCTGCGTCGCCTGGGCAAAATGCCGGATAACACCGATAAACTGTTTGTCACCTCCCGGGACAAAACCCTGCTCGGCGAGCTGGAGCTGAAAACCATCCTGCTCAACAGCACCCAGCGGAAGGTGAGCGAGGTGATGGAAAACGAGCCGATGGTCTTCTCCCCGGAAGACGATGCGGAGAAAGCGGCGCGAACCTTCGAACGTGACGACCTCGTGAGTGCTGCCGTCGTGGATTCCGTCGGCAAACTGATGGGGCGTCTGACCATCGACGAGATCGTTGACGTGGTCTACGAAGAAACCGATAACGATCTGCGTGCGCTCGGAGGGATCAGCGCAGAAGATGACGTCCATGCCTCCGTCGGCAAGGCGGTGAAAACGCGCTGGGCGTGGCTGGCCATTAACCTGTGTACCGCGTTTATCGCCTCCCGCGTGATTGACGGCTTTGAACACACTATTTCGCAGCTGGTGGCGCTGGCCTCGCTGATGCCGATTGTGGCCGGGATTGGCGGCAACACCGGAAACCAGACCATCACCATGATCGTCCGCGCGCTGGCGCTGGAAAATATTCAGCCCGGCAACTTCGCCTTTCTGATCTTCAGAGAGATGGGGGTGGCGTTGATCAACGGCCTGGTATGGGGCGGCATTATGGGCGGCATCACCTGGTGGCTGTATGACGATATGGCGTTAGGCGGAGTGATGATGCTGGCGATGGTGCTGAATTTGCTGGTGGCATCGATGATGGGCGTCATTATCCCGTTGACCATGACCAAACTGGGGCGCGACCCCGCGGTGGGGTCGAGCGTGATGATCACCGCCATCACCGATACCGGCGGTTTCTTTATTTTTCTTGGACTGGCGACGATTTTTCTTCTTTAAGCCGACGCTTAATGCGGGCGGGGAGGAGTGCCATGACGATAATTCCGCCCAGCACGCCAATTGCCAGATTGCCGGTTGATACCGTGGCGGCAACGGTGACCAGCATGACGACCGTTTCCGCTATCGGGGCCGTTTTCAGCGTGGTGGGCTGAAGGCTGTGCCAGCTGAAGGTTTTGACGGCGACGATCGCCATAATGCCCGCCAGCACCGCCATCGGGATGTTGGCCATCACCTCGCTGAGCGCCGTCACCAGGATCAGCAGCACGATGCCCGCAGCGAAGGTTGAAATGCGGCTTCGGCCTTTCCCCATCTCCACGTTAACGATGGTTTGTCCTATCATCGCGCAGCCTGCAATACCACCGTAAAATCCGGCCAGAATATTGCCGACGCCTAATCCAATGCTTTCGCGGCGTTTACTTGACGGTGTCGCGGTCAGTTCATCCACCAGCTTTGCCGTGAGCAGGGACTCCAGCAGGCCGACAAAGGCGATGCTCAACGCGCACGGCCAGATAATGCTCAGCGTCTGTAAATTGAGGGGGACCAGAAGTTCACTAAGTCCCGGCAAACTGCCGCTCATTGAGCCTTCATCGCCCACGGTCGGCAGGCTTTGCACGGTTGAAACGGTAAACAAGGTTAACAGCACAATCGCAATCAGCGGGGAAGGGATGCTTTTGATATATCGCGGCACCCAGAGCACGATCAGCAGCGTCAGCACGAACAGGCCCACAATCAGCGGGCTTCGGCTCCAGAAATGCGGCACCTGAGCTAAGAAGATCAAAATGCCCAGGGCGTTAACAAACCCGGTCATGACCGACTGGGGAATAAAGCGCATCAGCCTTGCCATGCCCAGCACGCCAAACAGAATCTGAATCACGCCAGCCATGAGCACGGCGGGAAGAATGTACTGCACGCCGTGCTGATACACCATCGGGCCAATGACCAGCGCCACGGAACCGGCCGCTGCCGTGACCATCGCCGGACGACCACCGAGTACGGACAGGGCGAGACACAGCACTACGGAAGCGATCAGGCTGACCTTCGGGTCAACGCCCGCGACCACCGAAAACGAGATGACTTCGGGGATCAGAGCCAGGGCGGTAATCACGCCTGCCAGCGTTTCGCGCGTCAGCTTCTTAGGGGAACGCAGCACGTTGGCTACGCGCTCTTCGGGGGATACAGCAGAATGGGGTAAGGACATAACAGTTCGCTGGTTAGGGCAGGCTTCCGTGCGCGCGATCACAAAACGCAACATACTAGCCAGTAAAACCGCGCTTTACCAGACGCATCGCTAATTCCTCACAAACAATCCATCATTAAATTTCACAATTACAATAATTTCGTAACCTTTAAACAATATTTAAAAGTTGTTACCGTGCCACCGCAGCTTTTTTCACCTGCAATTTCCACGCATCAAGCACTTTTACACTAAGGCATAAATTATGAAAAAAATGACTGCCATGCTCTTTTCTCTGGCCGTGGGGCTTAACACCGTCTCCATGGCGGCGAAAGCTGACGCACCAAAAGAGCAGGAAACGGACGTCCTTTTAATCGGTGGCGGGATCATGAGCGCCACGCTGGGAACCTATCTGCAAGAACTGCAGCCGGACTGGTCTATGACCATGGTCGAGCGCCTTGATGGCGTGGCGCAGGAGAGTTCGAACGGCTGGAATAACGCCGGTACCGGCCATTCGGCACTCATGGAACTGAACTATACGCCGCAGAAAAAGGACGGTTCCATTAGTATCGAGAAGGCAGTAGAAATCAACGAAGCATTCCAGGTTTCTCGCCAGTTCTGGTCTCATCAGGTCAACAGCGGCGTGCTGCACGACCCGCACTCCTTCATCAACACCGTGCCGCACATGAGCTTTGTGTGGGGCGAGCAGAACGTCAACTTCCTGCGCGCGCGCTACGCCGCTCTGCAGCAGAGCACGCTGTTCCGCGGGATGAAATACTCTGAAGACCACGCGCAGATTAAAGAGTGGGCTCCGCTGGTCATGGAAGGCCGTGACCCGAACCAGAAAGTGGCGGCGACCCGAACCGAAATTGGTACTGACGTTAACTACGGTGAAATTACCCGTCAGCTGGTGACGTCTCTGAAGAAAAAAGAGAACTTCAATCTGCAGCTCAGCACCGAAGTGCGCGGTTTCAAGCGCAACGCGGATAATAGCTGGAGCGTGACCGTTGCCGATCTGAAAAACAATGAAGCTGAACACGTCATCAAGGCGAAGTTTGTCTTCATCGGTGCGGGCGGCGCGGCGCTGAAGCTGCTGCAGGAGTCCGGTATTCCGGAAGCTGACGACTACGCGGGCTTCCCGGTCGGCGGTCAGTTCCTGGTGTCCGATAACCCGGAAGTGGTGAATCGTCATCTGGCAAAAGTGTACGGTCAGGCTTCCGTGGGCGCGCCGCCAATGTCCGTTCCGCACATTGACACCCGTATGCTTGACGGCAAACGCGTGGTGCTGTTTGGACCGTTCGCGACCTTCTCCACTAAATTCCTGAAAAACGGCTCCCTGTGGGATCTGCTGAGCGCAACCACCACCTCTAACGTCAAGCCGATGATGGACGTGGGTCTGGATAACTTCGATCTGGTGAAATACCTGATTAGCCAGGTGATGCTCTCTGACGACGACCGTTTCGAAGCGCTGAAAGAGTACTATCCTCAGGCGAAGAAAGAAGACTGGCGTCTGTGGCAGGCGGGTCAGCGCGTTCAGATCATCAAGCGCGATCCGAAAGAGGGTGGCGTGCTGCGTCTGGGTACCGAAGTGGTGAGCGATAAGGATGGCACAATCGCCGCGCTGCTGGGCGCGTCACCGGGTGCGTCTACCGCTGCGCCAATCATGCTGCACCTGATGGAAAAAGTGTTTAAAGATAAAGTCGCCAGTCCGGAATGGCAGGCGAAGCTGAAAACCATTATTCCATCCTACGGCACGAAGCTGAACGGTAACGTGGACGCGACGGAGCAGGAGCTGGAATACACCAGCCGCGTACTGCAGCTGCAGTACATCAAACCGCAGGCTGCGGATGCTGCGCCGAAAGCGGAGCTGAAGCCTCAGCCGGAAAACAAACCGGTTGCGGATATCGCGCTGTAAGGTAAAAAAGCCGGGTGGCGCTGACGCCTACCCGGCCTATGTTCGGTGTTGTTTTGTAGGTCGGGTAAGGCGAAGCCGCCACCCGACTTAATTTCAACGTACGACAGCCTGCTCAATCTTCTCTTCAGCCTTCCACACGCGATACTTCACTTCCACGTTTTCAGGCGTATAAACCACGATCGGCAACTTGCTGTTGTAGCGCAGCAGGCTATTGTCGCCCAGATACGCTGTCACAAATTTCTTCTCTTTCTTGCCGTCCGGGCAGGCCATCATGGTGGAGACCGGAGAGGTCACTTTATCAAAGACGTAGTAGTCATAACCCCAGCCTTCCAGCGTTTTGCTTTCCAGCTGACCGCCCAGACGATGCTGGTTGCAATCCACTTCCAGCGTCTTGCCAATCAACAGCTCCACTTTGAAATTCGCTTCATCCTGCTGTGCCGGTAGCTGGATCACCTGACGCTTCATCCCTTTATCCGCTTTCGGGTACGGGGCGACTTTTTCCAGCGGCTGCTCTTTAGATGTTTCGCTGGCGAAAGCACTGGTGCTGACACACGCGGCGGCGATGAGTGCGATGGCAAATTTAGGTGCGTTTTTCATTGTCATTCCTTTATGTCAAAACGATCCTGCACAGGTTAACATATCAGTCATGAATGACTGGTGTTATTTACTTACATTTTCAATATGAATAGCGTAATAAACCACGTGCAAGTCATTTGATTAGATGTTTGTGCTGTCGTAGAGTCTGGCAGGGGTTTGTGTTATTTTAGACCCCCTATAATGTTATTCATCTGTAAAAGGGAAGAGAGATGGTTCGTGCAAAACTGAAAACGCCTGAAGGCCGCAAGTTCCTCCTGGCGCTGCTGGTCGTGTTTATGATTGCTGCCGCGTGCGTGGGGCGGGCCACCATTGTAGGCGTTATCGAACAGTACAACATTCCTCTCTCTGCCTGGACAACCAGCATGTATGTCCTTCAGTCGGCGATGATCTTTGTCTACAGCCTGGTGTTCACCGTTCTGCTGGCTATCCCGCTGGGCATTTTCTTCCTGGGCGGACGTGATAAACACTAGACGCCGATTTGCGATATCGAAGCCATCCTGCGGGGTGGCTTTTTTATGGTCTCATCTCACTCTCCTCAGGTTTTTTTAATCCGGGATATCCTATCCTGTAAGCATTCAGGCAACTGTTTTTAAAGCAGGAGCGGTAGATGCGTTCCAGATTTCCAGTGCTCAGTCAGATCCCCAAAGGCGTCTGGGTTGTGGGGGGAGTCAGTATGTTGATGGATATCTCGTCGGAGAGTATTCACAGCCTGCTGCCACTTTTTATGATGACCACCCTCGGTACGAGCGTGCTGTTTATCGGTCTGATTGAAGGGCTGGCGGAGGCTACTGCGCTTTTTATTAAGGTCTTTTCGGGGGCAATAAGCGACTATCTTGGCCAGCGCAAGGGGTTGGCCTTGTTAGGATATGGCCTGGGGGCGCTAAGCAAACCCCTTTTCGCTTTAGCTTCCTCTTCCGGGATGGTTTTAGGCGCACGTCTGATGGACCGTACGGGGAAGGGAATTCGGGGCGCACCGCGGGATGCTTTGGTTGCAGACGTTACGCCGCAGGAAATGCGTGGTGCGGCATATGGCCTGCGTCAGTCAATGGATACTACAGGGGCATTTCTTGGTCCATTACTGGCTGTAAGCTTAATGCTATTGCTCGATAATGACTTTCGCACAGTTTTCTGGATAGCCCTTATCCCCGGTCTGCTTTCAGTCGCTTTGCTCTATTTTGGTCTTCAGGAGCCGAAAACGCCCCTCGAACATAAACGTACTAATCCCATTAAACGAGAGAATTTAAGGCGGCTGGGTAAAGCGTGCTGGTGGGTTATTGGCCTTGGTGCAGTGTTCACGCTTGCCCGGTTTAGCGAGGCTTTTCTCGTACTTCGTGCGCAGCAGTCGGGCGTTCCTCTGGCCCTTATTCCGCTGGTGATGGTGGTCATGAACGTACTCTATTCCCTTTCGGCTTATCCTTTTGGCAAACTTTCTGATGGTATGAGCCATACCCGACTTCTGCAGTGGGGGCTGATGGTGTTGATTGCCGCAGATGTTGTTCTGGCACTGAGTAGCCAATGGTTTGGAGTCCTTCTGGGCGTCGCGTTTTGGGGAGTACATATGGGTATGACCCAGGGATTACTGGCGGCAATGATCGCTAAAACCGCACCGCCCGATCTGCGCGGCACTGCTTTCGGTATTTTTAGTCTGGTCAGCGGCGTGGGATTATTAATCGCCAGCGTGGGAGCCGGCGCGATATGGGAAACGTTTGGCGCGGAATATACGTTTTATGCCGGAGCGGTGATTTGTCTGGCTACGCTGGTGTATCTGCGCAAAACCCCGGACGAGGCGAAATAAAAAAACCAGCCATCAGGCTGGTTTTCAGTATGTTTTTGGTCGGCACGAGAGGATTTGAACCTCCGACCCCCGACACCCCATGACGGTGCGCTACCAGGCTGCGCTACGTGCCGACGCATAAAAAGAATACTACTCGATTCCGTTTTGAATGCAAGGGAATCTGTCGCTAACTGGTTTATTATTAATCAGTTAGCGATGAAGCGCTTCTCATCCGTCAGGACCTGCAACAGCAGGCTCAGCTGCGGTTTCTGGTCTTTCAACCGTTCACCCTGCAGATTATACGTCTGATAATTCCCGTTACTGTTCAGCACCAGCGTCAGCTTCGGTGTGGTCACCACCAGCGTGTCATTCCCGGCAGCCGTGACCCAGTTATGGCGGCGCGCAGCGCTGAAGAGATCCTGTCCCTGCGAATACTCGTTCGCTGGCGTGCTGACATGCAGCAGGCGTTGCATCAGGGTAGTCATCACATCTTTATGCTCGGTAAGCATATTGATGCGCTGCGCCGGGGTGCCAGGCCAGTGGATCACCAGCGGAACCTGCAGGTTCGGGCGTGACCAGCTCATGCTCTTCGTCTCGTCACCTAACGGGACGCCATGGCCTGCGGTCACGATCACCACGGTGTTATCCAGCTTGCCGGACTCACGTAGCGCGTCAAGCACGCGGCCAATCTGCGCATCAACATCACCCGCCGCGCGGCCATAGCGGCGCGCGAAATCATTCTTATTGCTGTTAGCAAGCGTTGTGCCGTTAAAGGCAACCCATGAGAACCAGCGGTTATCTTCCTGCGCGTAGCGCTGAAGCCAGTTTATCCATTGGCCGGCGGTCTGCGCATCGGACTGATTTTGTGCCGCTGGCAGTGAGAAATCGGACAGTAGTGCCTGGCGGTAGAGCGGGCTGTTAAAGCCATCGGATGAGAATAACCCTAACTGATAGCCCTGCTGATTCAGCCCGGTGATCAGCGCCGCAGGCGTGCGGGTAGAGAGTACGCCGTCCATGTATCCGGCTGAAATGCCATAGAAGAGGCCAAAGATGCCCGCGTCGGTTGTGTTACCGGAGCTCATATGCTGAGTAAACGAGACGTTTTGCCTCGCAAAATCGGCCAGCACAGGCATCTGCTTCTCGTAACGGGAATAGTTCAGGCCATCAACGGTGATCAGCAGGACGTTTTGCCCGCGCCCCATATCGCGATAGCGTAGATCGCTCAGAGGATACTGCACGCTGACGGCTTCCGGATTACCCTGCTCGATAAGACGGCGCTGGTACTCCTGAGCGTCAAGCAGGCCGTGTTTCTCGAGGAAACGACGGGCCGTCATCGGGTACGAGAGCGGCAGGTTCGCGCGCTGCATGGTAATAGGGCGATAGAAGTTCGCATCCGCCCAGATATACATGATGTGCGAACTGATAAAGGAGACGAAAAAGAGCGCGGCGACGGGCTTCGCGTAATGGCGTCGCCGGGTCAGGCTGCGGAGCTTTTGCCAGCTCCACGTCGCAAACAGCATCTCAATCAACAGGATCACCGGGACGCTGATAAACATCAGCTGCCAGTCACGGGCCGTTTCGTTCTGGTCGGGGTTAATCACCAGTTCCCAGACGATGGGGTTAAGATGCAGGTGGAAGCGGGTGAACACTTCACTGTCGATAAGCAGCAGCGTCATCCCCACCGTCGCGAGGATGGCGGATAAGAACCGCATCAGACGCTGCGACATGACGATAAACGTCAGGGGGAACAGGATCAGCAGATAGGTGGCGAAAACCAAAAAGCTAAAGTGACCGACAACGCTTATCCAGGAGTAGACACGCCCGGTTAGCGTTGTTGGCCAGTCTGCGACAAACAGATAACGACAGCCAATGACCGTCGCCAACAGAATGTTGAACAGGGCAAACCAGTGCCCCCAGCTGACCATCTGGGAGACTTTTTCACGGTAGCGCTGACGATTCGTCACCATAAACTGTTGTTCGTATCCCTTAATGGGCCGGGTCGTTGCTGACGGACGACTGTAAAGCCTGGGCGAAAGATTTTGCGATCGCCTGACGCTGAGCCGGAGCAACGCTGGTGTTAATCAGGTTGGTGACCATATTTCCCAAAACCATCAGGGAGAGATCGGTCGGCGTTTTATGTTTTTCCAGTACGTTGACCAGCTCACTGAGCAGTTGTTCAACGTGTTCATCACTGTAGCGGGAATGTTGTGGCATAAATCAAAATCAGTTTGTTGATGAAAGGGCAACATATTACCGTAGCAACAGCTTTTTTTCCCCTTTTTTATCTGTTGTTGCACACATGTCCTGGTGGTGGTTGAATACCGCCCGGTCTAAAAGGAGAGTTTATCATGAGTCTGGAAATCAACCAGATTGCCTTGCACCAGCTTATCAAGCGTGATGAGCAAACCCTTGAAGTGGTGCTGCGCGATTCGTTACTGGAACCCACGGCGACCGTGGTGGAGATGATGGCAGAGCTGCATCGCGTCTACAGCGCCAAAAATAAAGCCTATGGTCTTTTCAGCGAAGACAGCGAACTGGCCGATAGCCTGCGCCTGCAGCGCCAGGGTGAAGAGGATTTCCTGGCGTTTAGCCGTGCGGCAACCGGGCGTCTCCGCGACGAGCTGGCTAAATATCCGTTCGCCGACGGCGGGATTGTCTTGTTCTGCCACTACCGCTATCTGGCGGTCGAGTATCTGCTGGTTACCGTGCTGAATAACTTAAGCAGCATGCGCGTGAACGAGCAGTTGGATATCAGCTCGACGCATTATCTGGACATTAACCATGCGGATATCGTGGCGCGTATTGATTTGACCGAGTGGGAAACCAACCCGGAGTCGACCCGCTACCTGACTTTCCTGAAGGGACGCGTGGGCCGCAAAGTGGCGGATTTCTTTATGGACTTCCTCGGTGCCAGTGAAGGGCTTAACGCCAAAGCGCAGAACAAAGGGCTGCTCCAGGCGGTTGACGATTTCACAGCCGAAGCGCAGCTTGATAAATCTGAGCGCCAGACGGTGCGCCAGCAGGTTTACAGCTACTGCAACGAACAGCTGCAGGCAGGGGAAGAGATTGAGCTGGAGTCACTGTCAAAAGAGCTGGCGGGCGTCAGCGAAGTCAGCTTCCAGGAGTTTACCGCAGAGAAGGGCTATGAGCTTGAAGAGAGCTTCCCGGCGGATCGCAGCACGCTGCGTCAGTTAACCAAGTTTGCCGGCAGCGGCGGTGGGTTAACCATTAACTTTGATGCGATGCTGCTGGGTGAACGTATCTTCTGGGATCCGGCCACCGATACGCTGACCATTAAAGGTACGCCGCCGAATCTGCGCGATCAGCTTCAGCGCCGCACCTCGGGCGGTAAATAGCAGGCACAAAAAACCCCGCAGAAGCGGGGTTTTTTCGACAGGTTTGCGATTACGCGCGAACGAAGTCGATGTGAGTCAGTTTTGGCTTGAACGCGTGACGCTGAACAGCCTGAACTTTCACTTTTTCTTCTTTACCGCCAACAACGATGGTCAGAACTTCGCTGTAGAATTCAGCTTTGGTCTGCAGGTTCCACAGTTTGTCGTGATCCAGTTCGATGGCAACTGGAGCAGCTTCGCCACCGTAAACGATAGCCGGGAACTTGTTAGCGGTACGCAGGCGGCGGCTCGCACCCTTACCCTGCACGTTACGTACTTCTGCTTCGATAGTGAACATTGATTTCTCTCTGTATTTAAAACCCTACTACAGGCGACCCAGCAGCAGGTGAGTGTTCTGCCTCACGGATGTGAAGCGGGCGGCATTTTATACTCAAATGCCCCCCACATCAATGAAAAGTCCCGCTAACCGCGCAATTCGTTGGCGCGACGGAAGCGACCTTCGTAGTCAAAGAGTTTCTCGCGCACCTGCCAGAACTGGCCTTTTTTGCGGGCGACCACAAAATCCGGATGGCGCAATAGCACCTGCTGGCGCACGATATCCGCCACGGTGATCCAGCGCAGGGGCACTCCCGGGGTGCGGATGTGCGGGCGAATAAACAGCTGTTCGAAGGCCGTTCGCTGGGCAGGCGTCTGGAGCCGGAAGCGCTCGCTGACGTCCGCCCCGTCTTCATCGTAATAGGTGATTTTCAACCATTCACCTTTTTCATCGGCGCCGGGCTGCAACGCCATGCCGGAACAGCGCAGCACCAGCGCATCTTTCAGCTTTAATGCCGCTTTCAGCATGTCGTCCGGGTCAACCAGCACCGTGTCGCATTCCCGACAGCGGCGAGCGGCAATGTCGTTTTCGGCGTTGCACTGCGGGCAGTTTTTAAAGCGGAAACGAAAATCGCACTGCTCGCGATGCCCGTCATCATCTTCAAACCAGCCCTGACAGCGGCGGCCAAAATGTTCGATCAGCGTACCGTCGGCGGTGGTTTTTCCCCAGAAGGTGTTGGCAAACCCGCAGGCAGGGCAAAAGACCTGCACGGGCACGTTGTCGCTTTTCCCTTTTGGCGCGCCGACCTCAGGCGTATAGAGATCGTGCGGGTTACCGGCATAATCCAGAATCAGGCAGTCGGTTTTCCCCGGCGCCAGACGCAGGCCGCGGCCAACAATTTGCTGATACAGACTGACCGATTCGGTCGGACGCAAAATAGCGATCAGGTCGACGTGCGGGGCGTCAAAGCCGGTGGTCAATACCGATACATTAACCAGATAGCGGAACTGCTGGGCTTTAAAGGCCTCAATCAGGCGGTCGCGCTCGGGGCCGGGCGTCTCGCCGGTGATGAGCGCCGCGTCGCCGGGGGGCAGTAACCCGGTGATTTCTCGCGCGTGCTCAACGGTGGCGGCAAAGATCATCACCCCTTTGCGCGTCGCGGCGAACTCCTCTATCTGGCTGATGATATGCGGCGTAATGCGCTTTTGCTTTTTCAGCTCCTGGTTAAGATCCGCTTCGCTGAATAACCCGTTGCTCTGCGCCTGCAGGCGGCTGAAATCGTACTGCACCACCGGCATATCCAACCGCTCAGGTGGCGTCAGGTAGCCATGTTTAATCATGTAGCGCAGAGGAAGCTCGTAGATGCAGTCGCTAAACAGGGCCTTGTCATCGCCGCGCACCATGCCGTGATAATGGTAACGATAGATCCAGCCTTTCCCCAGGCGAAACGGGGTCGCCGTCAGGCCCAGCAGGCGCAGGTGAGGGTTCACCTCTTTCAGGTGCGACAGGATTTGCTGATACTGGCTGTCGTCGTCGTCGCTGATGCGGTGACACTCGTCGACAATCAGCAGCGAAAATTCGCTGCGAAACAGGTTCAGATTGCGCGCCACCGACTGCACGCTGCCAAACACCACTTTGCCGTGGCTCTCTTTACGCTTTAGCCCGGCGGCGAAAATATCGGCTTCCAGCCCAAGCGCACAATACTTGGCATGGTTTTGCGCGACGAGCTCTTTAACGTGCGCCAGCACCAGCACGCGGCCGCGGGCCAGACGCGCCAGTTCGGCGATGACCAGGCTTTTGCCTGCGCCGGTTGGGAGCACAATCGCCGCCGGCTCGCGATGTTTACGGAACCAGGCGAGGGTGGCGTCAACGGCTTCCTGCTGATAGGGACGAAGTGTAAAAGTCATGGGGTCTCGGTTTCGTTATTCCGCACATAGTATGCCACGAAACTTTTTCCCTTGAGTGGCGCAACCAGACCATTATACTGAACCGTTCCATACTGCTTCTTTTTTCGGACCTGTTGTCCGACTTCCTGCACCATTAAGGCTAAAAAGATTTCATGCGACTTGATAAGTTTATCGCTCAGCAACTCGGCGTAAGCCGCGCTATTGCCGGGCGCGAAATTCGCGCCAGCCGCGTTACCGTGGATGGCGACATTGTGAGAGACAGCGCGTTCAAACTGCAACCTGACCATCAGGTGGAGTATGACGGCAATCCGCTGACCCAGCAGCACGGTCCGCGCTACTTCATGCTCAATAAGCCGGAAGGCTACGTCTGCTCAACGGACGATCCGGATCACCCGACGGTGCTCTATTTCCTCGACGAGCCGGTGGCGCACAAGCTGCACGCCGCAGGTCGACTCGATATCGATACCACCGGGCTGGTGCTGATGACCGACGACGGTCAGTGGTCGCATCGCATCACCTCTCCACGCCACCACTGCGAGAAAACCTATCTCGTGACGCTGGAGTCACCGGTGTCGGATGACACGGCAGAGCACTTCGCGAAAGGCGTTCAGCTGCATAATGAAAAAGATCTGACCAAACCGGCGGTGCTCGAAGTCATCACTCCGACGGAGGTCCGCCTGACCATCAGCGAAGGGCGCTACCATCAGGTGAAACGTATGTTTGCCGCGGTGGGGAACCACGTTGTTGGCCTGCATCGCGAACGGATTGGTGCGATTGAACTCGATCCCGACCTGGCGCCTGGCGAATATCGCCCGTTAACGGAAGAAGAGATCGCCAGCGTCGGTCTGCCTTCGCACTAATTTCAGGAGAACTCTGTGACCACCAGGCCACACTCGTCGTTCAAAATCGTCTTCATTCTTGGCCTGCTGGCCATGCTGATGCCGCTGTCAATTGATATGTATCTGCCCGCGCTGCCGGTCATTTCCGCGCAGTTTGGCGTCCCGGCGGGCAGCGCGCAGATGACGCTCAGCACCTATATTCTCGGCTTTGCCCTCGGCCAGCTGTTTTATGGCCCGATGGCCGACAGCCTTGGACGCAAGCCGGTCATTCTGGGCGGGACGCTGGTGTTTGCGGCCGCAGCGGTTGCCTGCGCGCTGGCGCAGACTATCGATCATCTGATTATCATGCGTTTCTTCCACGGTCTGGCGGCGGCAGCGGCAAGCGTGGTGATTAACGCCCTGATGCGCGATATCTACCCCAAAGAAGAGTTCTCCCGCATGATGTCGTTTGTCATGCTGGTGACGACGATTGCGCCGCTGGTGGCGCCAATGGCCGGTGGTGCGGTGCTGGTGTGGTTCAGCTGGCATGTGATTTTCTGGATCCTGGCCCTGGCCGCGCTGCTGGCCTCCGCGATGATCTTCTTCTTTATTGATGAAACGCTTCCCGTCGAGCGCCGCCAGAAGTTTCACATCCGTACCACCATCGGCAACTTTGCCTCGCTGTTTCGCCACAAGCGCGTGCTCAGCTATATGCTGGCAAGCGGGTTCAGCTTCGCCGGAATGTTCTCCTTCCTGAGCGCCGGGCCGTTTGTCTATATCGAGCTGAACCACGTTTCGCCGCAGCACTTCGGCTATTACTTTGCGCTTAACATCGTCTTCCTGTTCATCATGACCATCATCAACAGCCGCTTTGTCCGGCGGGTGGGGGCGCTGAACATGTTCCGCGCCGGGCTGTGGATCCAGTTTGTGATGGCGATCTGGCTGGTGGTGAGCGCGTTTCTGGGCGTGGGCTTCTGGGCGCTGGTGGTCGGCGTGGCGGCCTTTGTTGGCTGCGTGTCGATGGTGTCGTCCAATGCGATGGCGGTGATCCTGGATGAGTTTCCGCACATGGCAGGAACCGCATCATCTCTGGCAGGGACGTTCCGCTTCGGCATCGGCGCTATCGTCGGGGCGTTGCTTTCGATGGCCACCTTTACGACGGCATGGCCCATGCTGTGGGCGATGGCTTTTTGCGCAACCAGCTCGATACTCTTCTATCTTTACGCCAGTCGACCGCGAAAAGCGGCCCACTAAAACGCAGAGAAGGCCCGGAAGGGCCTTTTTTGTTGATGCATATCAACCAAACCCCCGTTCGTTTATTCCGTGTTTGTTTATTTTATGTAAAATCTATTTGTGTAAAAAGTCACATCATTGTATTCAAAAAGGTTGAGTTAGATCGCAGAAACGGGTACATATAGCGCCGACGCGAGCCTGAATACCGATAAAAAAGTGCTGAATAGTGCAGGCTGACGATGATGTGTTACTATAAATGTAAATAAATTGTGAAGTAAGTTTTGCTTCCGGGGAACGAACGTGAATACATTACAACTTTCTATTGTCCATCGCTTGCCCCAGAGCTATCGCTGGTCGGCGGGTTTTGCTGGTTCGAAAGTTGAACCGATTCCGCAAAACGTCGCGGGCTGTGAAAACTGCCTGGTGGCGCTCAAGCTGCTGAGCCCGAGCGACGAAAATGCCTGGCGGGTGATGGAGCGTCTCAGTCAGGCCCTGACGGATATCGAAGTGGACAGCTCCGTACTGGAGTGCGAAGGTGAGCCGTGCCTGTTTGTGAAAAGCCAGGACGAGTTTGCTGCTACCTGCCGCCTGAAAAATTTTGGCGTTGCTATTGCAGAGCCTTTCTCCGGCCAGTATCCATTCTGAGCGCTAGTCTGACGACAACAGCTGGCGCGTGTAGCGCTGCGTTGGCGCGCTAAATAGGCGCTGGCAATCACCCTGCTCGACCACCTCTCCCTGACGCAACACAATCACCTGATGGCATAGCGCCCGCACCACCTGTAAATCATGGCTGATAAAGATATAGGCCAGCCGGTGCTTTTCCTGTAACCCTTTCAGCAGCGCCAGGATCTGCGCCTGTACGGTCCTGTCCAGCGATGACGTCGGTTCATCCAGAATAATCAGCTCCGGTTTCAGGATCAGCGCGCGGGCAATGGCGATACGCTGGCGCTGCCCACCGGAATATTCCGCAGGGTAGCGGTGGCGCGTCTCGGGATCTAGACCCACTTCGGTCATGACCCGCATGACCTCCTGCTCGCGTTGCTGCGCGCTCAGGCCGGGCTGATGGACGCGCAGACCCTCTTCGATAATCTGTAACACGCTGAGCCGTGGGTTAAGCGAGGAGTTGGGATCCTGAAACACCACCTGCATGCGGGGACGCACGGGCAGCATCTGGCGGCGGTTCCAGCGGTGCAGCGGCATATCGTCAAAGAGGATCTCGCCCTGGGAAGCAATTAAGCGCAGCAGCGCCAGACCGGTGGTGCTTTTGCCCGAGCCGGATTCGCCCACCAGCCCCAGGGATTCCCCCGGGCGCAGCGAGAAGCGGATATTTTTCAGCACCGGATTGCGATCGACAATGCGTCGCAGAATACCTTTGCGGATCGGGAACGAGACGGACAGATCCTCAACGCGCAGCAGCGGCGTGCTGTCCGCATCGAGAGGAACCGGGTCGCCGGAGGGTTCGCTGTCGAGCAGGCGCTGCGTATAGGGGTGCTGTGGGGCACTCAGCAGCGCGGACGCCGTATTCTGTTCAACACAGCGTCCGTTTTGCATCACCGCGACGCTGTCGGCCAGCTTTCTCACAATGCTCAGGTTGTGCGTGATAAACAGCAGGCTCATGTTCAGCTCGTCACGCAGTTCCCGCAGCAGCGTCAGTATTTGCGCCTGTACCGTCACGTCAAGCGCCGTTGTGGGCTCGTCGGCAATCAGCAGTTCGGGGCGCGTCAACAGGGCCATGGCGATCATCACGCGCTGGCGTTCGCCGCCGGAGAGCTGATGCGGAAAATCATTCAGCCGTTTGGCCGCATTGCGTATGCCCGTTCGTTCAAGACAATCCAGAATTTCTCCCCGCGCGGCCTCTTTGCGCATCCCTCGGTGCAGGGAAAGCACTTCATAAAGCTGTTTTTCGAGGCTGTGCAGAGGGTTAAGTGAAACCATCGGCTCCTGGAAGATCATCGCGATTTTGTTGCCGCGAATGCCGCGCAGGGTATGTTCGTCGGCATGCAGCAGCGAACGGCCGTGAAAAAGAATGTCCCCTTGCGGATAGCTCACCGGCGGAGAAGGCAGCAGCCGCAGGATGGAGAGCGCCGAAACGCTCTTGCCTGAACCCGATTCACCGACCAGAGCCAGCGTTTCCCCGGGCTGGATCTGCAGCGATAAATCGTTGACAACGGTACGCGTCTCGCCCTGCTTTGAAAAAGCAATCGACAGGTTATCAATACTCAGAAGAGGCTGGGTCATCTTATACCGCCTTGTTCGGATCAAAGGCATCGCGCACGGCTTCGCCAATAAAAATCAGCAGCGACAGCAGCACGGCCACGGAAAGAAAGGCGGCGATGCCTAACCACGGTGCCTGGAGGTTGTTCTTACCCTGCAGCAGCAGTTCGCCAAGCGACGGGGAACCCAGCGGTAGCCCGAAACCGAGAAAATCCAGCGAGGTGAGGGTGGTGATGGAGCTACACAGAATAAACGGCAGGAAGGTGAGCGTTGCCACCACGGCGTTGGGCAGCATATGGCGGAAGATGATACTCCGGTCGCTAACGCCAAGCGCCTGCGCGGCGCGGATATAGTCGAAATTGCGGGTGCGCAGAAACTCCGCCCGCACCACGCCGACCAGCGCCATCCAGCCGAACAGGACGGTGATGCCTAATAGCCACCAGAAGTTCGGCTGCACCACGCTGGAAAGCAGGATGATCAGAAACAGCGTTGGCATACCAGACCAGACTTCGATGATACGCTGGCCCCACAGGTCAATTTTCCCGCCGTAGTAACCCTGAACGGCGCCCGCCACAACGCCCATCACGCTGGAGAAGAGCGTCAGCATCAGCCCAAAGAGAAGCGATATTCGCGTGCCGTACAGGATGCGTGCCAGCACGTCGCCGCCGTTAGCATCCGTTCCCAGCCAGTTTTGCGCGGAGGGCGGGGAAGGGAAGGGGGTCGTGGTAGCGAAGTTTATACTGTTTGCGCCAAAGCGCACCGGCGCCCAGAGCGCCCAGCCGTGCTGCTCAATCTGCTGGCGAAGCCACGGATCCTGATATTCCGCCCGTGTCGCAAACGGGCCGCCAAAGTCGCTTTCGCTGTAGCTGGCGAAGACCGGCACGTACCAGCGATCGTTAAAATGCACCAGCAGCGGCTTGTCGTTGGCGATCAGCTCCGAACACATGCTTAAGGCAAACAGCACGGCAAAAATCCACAGCGACCAGTAGCCGCGGCGGTTGTGGCGAAAACGGGCCCAGCGGGCCTGATTGACGGGGCTTAAACGCGGCATCAGCGGCCCTCAAAATCGATTCGGGGATCGACCAGCGTATAGCTGATATCACTGATGATATTCAGCAGCAGGCCAATCAGGGTGAAAATATAGAGTGTGCCAAACATCACCGGATAATCGCGCGATACGGTAGCCTCATAGCCCAGCAGCCCCAGTCCGTTGAGCGAGAACATGACCTCTATCAACAGCGAGCCGGTAAAAAACATGCCGATGAACGTGGCCGGAAACCCGGCGATTACCAGCAGCATGGCGTTGCGGAACACGTGTTTCCACATGATCTGCTTCTCGCTCACGCCCTTGGCGCGGGCAGTAACAACGTACTGCTTACGAATTTCATCGAGAAAGGCGTTTTTGGTCAACATGGTCAGGGCCGCAAACCCGCCAATGACCGTGGCCAGAACCGGCAGTGTGATATGCCAGAGGTAGTCCGTGATTTTCTGATACCACGGCAGGGAACTGAAATCGGCGGAGACCAGCCCTCGCAGCGGGAAAAGGTCAAAATAACTTCCCCCGGCAAAAAAGACGATCAGCAGGACGGCAAACAGAAACGCCGGGATGGCATAGCCGATGATAATGAACGTGCTACTCCAGATATCGAAACGGCTACCGTTATACACCGCTTTGCGGATCCCAAGCGGTATAGAGACCAGATAGATAATCAGCGTTCCCCACAGCCCCAGCGTGATCGAAACCGGCAGGCTTTGCTTGATCAGCGTTAACACTGACGCACTGCGAAACAGGCTATCGCCAAAATCAAAGCGGATGTAATCCCAGAGCATTTTGAAATAGCGCTCGTGAATCGGTTTGTCAAAGCCGTAGCGGTGGGTGATCTCGGCGATCACTTCCGGATCCAGCCCGCGTCCGCCGCGATAATGGCTTTCGCTGATATTTCCAACGCCGGTTCGCGCATGGCTTGCACCCATGCCTTCACCTCCGCCGCCGGGCATGCCGCCGCTGTTGCCAAATTCAATGGCGGCAATCGCCTGATCGACCGGGCCGCCGGGAGCAATTTGCACGATAAAAAAGTTAATCGTGATGATGGCCCACAGGGTGGGGATGACCAGCAGGAGACGACGGATAAGATAGGCACCCATGATGATTCCTTATCGCCGCTCAGCGGGAAGTCTGGCGGCTTTGTTAACGTCATACCACCAGGTATCAAAGCCCAGGGAGTAGACAGGGCGCACGGCAGGCACGGAGAACTTGTCCCAGCGCGCAAGGCGATCTTCGCCCATATACCACATCGGCAACATGTAGTAGTTCCAGGTTAAGACCCTGTCGAGGGCGCGCCCGAGCGGCAGGAGCTTTTCTTTATCCCCCTGCGCCGCCACGATTTTCGCAATCAGCGCGTCAATCGCCGGGCTTTTTACCCCCGGCGCATTGTACGAGGAGTCGATGTAGCTGGAGGCCCAGGAGATTTGCAGGTCCGAGCTGGGCCATGGTTGGGCGGGCCACAGGCGCTGCATCATGTCGTAATCACGGCTGCGCATGCGGCTGGTGATCTGCGCGTTATCCACCTGGCGAATGTTCATGGTCACGCCCAGCCGCTCAAGATTGTGCTTAAACGGCAGCACCCACTGGTCGTTGCCCCCGGACGAGAGCAGCAGCTCAAAGCTGAGAGGCTTTCCCGTTTTGGCATCAACACGTTTTTGATTCTTCAGATGCCAGCCCGCGTCATCCAGCAGCTTGCTGGCTTTGAGCAGGTTGTCGCGGTCGTAACCGTCACCGTTTGAAGCCGGCGGCTGAAACACCGTTGTAAACACCTCTGGCGGTACCTCTGCTTTAAGGGGTGCCAGCAGAACCAGTTCGTCGGCTTTCGGATAATCACGCGCGGCATATTCCGTGTTCTGGAAATAGCTGTTGGCGCGGCTGTAAGCCCCGTAAAACAGCGCTTTGTTCATCCACTCAAAATCAAAGGCCAGGGAGATGGCTTCCCGCACCCGGCGGTCATTAAATACCGGACGCTGAATATTAAACGCCAGCCATCGCGTGTCTTGCGCAGACTCATTTTTATGCTCGTCTTTGACGATATAGCCTTTGGCGAAATTTTTGCCGATATAGCGGGTCGCCCAGTTTTTGGCGCTGCTCTCGACCCGCAAATCGAAGGCCCCCGCTTTGAACGCTTCAAACGCCACGTTATCGTCAAGGTAGTAATCATAGCGAAGGGTGTCGAAGTTCCAGCGCCCGCGGTTTACCGGCAGATTGGCTGCCCAGTAGTCTTTGACGCGGGAATAGACGACATATTGCCCCATGCGCCAGTCGGTGATGCGGTAGGGGCCGCCAGCCAGAGGAGGCGTGGAAAGCGGGTCGCTCAGCTTGTGGCTTTTCCAGAACGATTCCGGCATCACCGGCAGCGAGAACAGGCTGAGCATGTTCTCTTTATTTGGTTCGCTCAGCTCGATGCGCACGGTAAGCGGCGCAATGGCTCTGACCGACGCGCCTTTATACACGATGCGGAACTGGGGAACGCCTTCGGTCATAAATTTATGAAAGGTGAACGCAACGTCGCTGGCCTTAACCGGCGTACCATCATGAAAACGAGCTCGAGGGTTAAGGGAGATCTCCGCCCAGGCGAAGTTATCGGCGTAACGCACGTTCTCGGCAATAAGCGGATAGTAGCTGCCGGGCTCGTCATCGGAGGTGACAAAGAGCGTATCGTAAAGCGATTCCGTCCGCGCGGCCGCCACGCCGCGCAGGGCGAAGCGGTTGAAGTTGTCGAAGGTTCCCGTGGCGGAAAGCGTGACCTTTCCGCCCTTCGGCGCGGCAGGGTTGACGTAATCGAAGTGCGTAAAATTGACCGCGTATTTCGGCTCGCCAATCACCGCGAAGGCGATATTTTCTTTGATGGCTTGCGCCTGGCTGGACAGGCTCGTGAATGCCAACATCAGCAACATAAAGCGCATAAGCATCTCGCGGCAGCTCCCTCTTTACAGACCGGCTCGGTTAAGCTGAATAATAAGTGACGTCACGGGCAATGTGAAATTAATCACCCTCGGCCGAAATATCAGGCCGCCATTCGCGGAACTGCGCCAGCGGCATCGGGCGGCTAATCCAGTATCCCTGCAGGAAATTAACGCCGTGTTCGCGCAGCCAGGCGGCCTGTTCCGGTGTCTCTACCCCTTCGGCGACGGTCGACATATTCAGTCGTCTTGCCAGCGTCAGAACGGCATCCAGCACCGGCGACGTTACCGTCTCAGTCCCTATCGCATTAACAAATCCGCGGTCTATCTTGAGGTAGTCCATGGTGAAATGCTCAAGGTAAATCAGCGCGCTGTGGCCGGTACCAAAATCATCAATGGCGATTTCAAACCCTTCGTTATGCAGCCATTCGAAGAGGCTGTTGGCTTCCCGATGGTTAAGCATATCGCGCTCGGTAATTTCCAGCACGATCTGGAAGTAATCTGGCGGCAGTAACGCTTTGAAGGTGCGCATATCGTCCTTGAAGCTTTCCGCATGCAGATGCCCCGGCGCGATGTTGATGCCCACCTTTGCGCCCGGAGGTAACAGCGTTTGTAACACGGGAGCATCGTGAATGATAAGGTCAAAAAGATGCAGCGTCAGCGGGACAATGAGCTTCTGCGCTTCGGCAAAATTGATAAACGCGTCGGGCGGAATTTCCCCCATTGTCGGGTGTTTCCAGCGCATCAGTACTTCCAGCCCGGTCATCTGGAGCGATTTAGCATCGACGACGGGCTGATAGACTACATAAAACTGGCCGCGCTTAATCGCGCTCAAAATCTCTTTACCCGGGTTGAGGCGAATGCTGAGGATATAGTAGTTGAGCGAGCCGGCACAAATGCCGCATACCAGCCCGAAGAACAGGGCGTAAAGAATTTCATCGCTGGTCCAGGCGTCCGCATACAGATTTATGGTCAGGGGAACGTCTTTCAGCGTTGCGGTACGGGCCGGCGTTTCATGAAGATCGTGCGCGTTGACCAGCATGCTGGACCGCGTTGACAGCGCATGATCGCCAATGATGATGGCGATGCCGGCAAATTCGTCCTGGCGAGCCGTGTAGAGCAGGTAAGGCGTCAGGTTGAGATTCACTGAGGTAAATACGCCGCCGTCCTTCACTAGCGGGTTACGGTACCAGATGGCAATGGCGGGCTTGTTGGGCAACATCGGAGTGCCGGGAAGCAACGCCATATCAATCTGTTTGTCGATGTGCAGCTCAGGTATCAGCTCCTCCATCGGGGAATTCATCGGACCCGTAGCAGAAGAGCAGAACGCCATTTTGTCTCTGACCAGCAGGAATGCGCGAACGTTAACGCTAAAGGCAGCGCGCGAGGTGAGTTCCTGATTTACGTCGTGGCAATTGTTTAACGTGAGCGGCTGGAGCACATCGATAGAATTTTTTAACTCATCGAAATAGCTCTCCATATAGATGCTCACATCGTGGATCAGGGTGTCGAATTTGACTTCCCGCTTGTGGTAGCTCCAGAAAAATTGCAACGAACCCAGGAGCAGGGCGGCGATCAGGCCTGTGATGATGCTGAGGATCAGTATCTTGCGATTGCTGGAGAAATAGCGGGTGAACATAGACGTCGTAATTCCTGAAATGCCGCTGGATGTATTCAGTGTAACGGGCAAAAAAAAACACTGCCGAAGCAGTGCTTTTTTTCATCATATCGCCAGCCAAGGGATAACCAACGATACGATAGTCATATTAACTGCGGGTCAGTACGCGGCGTGCTTCGTTGTAGCGCTTTTTCCAGTACGGTTCATTCATGCTGGAAATGGTGACACCGCTGCTGGTTGAGGCATGTACGAACTGGTCATTACCAATGTAGATGCCAACATGTCGACCTGTAGAACCGGCACGGAACAGGACTAGATCACCGGTGCGCAGTTTGGTACGTGAAATCGACTTGCCCATCTCCTGCTGTTCATAGGTTGAACGCGGAAGATCTAACCCAAATTGCTCGCGGAATGTACGCTGTACAAAACCGGAACAATCAATACCTGTTTTTGTGCTGCCGCCAAGACGATAGCGCACGCCTTTCCAGTCAGCATACTGGTCCATAATGCGGGACTTCACGTCCAGATTACGTACCATATTTTCAAATTCATCCTGAGAGGCTTGCAGTGACGAGGAATCTTCCATTCCCACAACACGCGTCTCAGGATGCATATTCTTTGCGGTGTTCGATGTACTACATGCAGACAACAGTACCGCGACTGCTATCGCCGGGATCCCCCGTAAGATATATCTCAGAAACGGTTGAGATTTGACCATTTTGTTTATTTTCCCTTGAAGTCCTTAACGACAAATATCGTTATAAAAATGCCAAACGTGACGAGACTAATTATCTGTTCACATTGAGACAATTCTTTCTGGTCACATTTGTGGTACAGCGCACAAAATTATTCGCCAGCGAAATAATTATCTCTATGGGGCAAAACGAGTTCGAGATTAACCGATTGCCTGGGGTATTGCGAGAAAAAAAAGCCTTTTTTTTATAAGAAAATGTGATACAGAAAGTAAAAATCCGTAATTGCTTAAAATGCGGACAGATCCGAAGCTTTATCGCGCAATTGCTTCATTTTTATCATGAATGTGATGACAAGAATATGACGCTGGGAAAAGATCGTGGCGGAAAGGCTATCGGGGATCATGTCGATCCCTGATAGCTCACGTTAATTTAGGTTAGTTATTTGTTTAATTGTTGTTGCGCTCTGCCGGGAAGATAGCGATCGAACAGCGCTATTATCCTGTCGCTCAGTGGGGTCATCAAACACCACGGCAGCGCAATCAGCGCAACGGAGAGCGAACCGACGGCAATATCGGTGAACCAGTGAGCGCCAATCATTACGCGCGGGAAGGCAAAAACCACAAAAATAATCAGGGCTATGGCAAACGCTTTTCTGCCGAAATAGCGAAGCATAATTGCGGAAAAAATAAGCAGCATCATGCCGTGATCGCCAGGGAAACTGTCCTTCGACGCATCTTTTGTTGGAATATGCAGCAGCTCACTGACGCGATAAATATCGGTGAAAAAGAGCGTTGGGCTGGAACGCTTAACCGGAATAATCGCGGTGGCCAGCTGGTTAATGACGACAGCAAACAGCAGCATCACCAGACCGATAATCAGAATACGCCGACGCCCGGCTTTGTCCTTTTTCAGCCAGAAAGAGAGCATCAGGCAGCCCATCGCCAGCAGCGAGAAGCCGTCGAAGGCGCGGTTGTTGGTAATTGCCACCAGCCACAGGAACGCGTTGCTCTTCACCAGCTCCTGATTGAAGAAGTGAAAAATGGCAGAATCCAGCGGGAACCAGAAACCATGATCTGCCGGGATATACCAGGAGAAGAAAAGCGCCAGACCGGCGACATTAAGCAGTAATATCAGGGGAAAACGAGTTGTCATAACGTTATGCATAGAGTGAAAACTGGGGCAACGTTAGCCGCCCGAACTTAAACGAATCCTCAACAGACTGGACTGGAGGGCATTCCAGTCGGCGTTAACCGCACTAATTAACTCTATACGGCTGTCAGGCGGCGCCACGTTTTGCGTTTCAATAAAGAAATCGTCGCCCTGGCGGTTGATCCGCACCAGTCCGTCCGGGGTGCGCATGATCCCTTTCACGCGATCGACGGGCGCAAGACGGGCCCACTCCAGGATCCCGATGGTGTCAAAAACGGTTTCAGCATCAAAAATCCATCCGCAGGCCTGATATCCCTGGCCGCTATTCAGATTACGACGCCAGCGCTGGTGTTCCGGCAGACTCAGAGCTGCCAGACCCTGCTTAACCGGATGACTGTGCGAATGCTCCGCGCTGGCGGGCAGCGCGGTGAGGTTCAGACGTGGAAGGTCAAGCAGGGCGCTATTAATATTCCCCTGGGTAGTTTCCACCCGTGTGCGATTGCCGCCAAAATGTTGCCACCACGCATCCAGCGCGGCCTGGCTTTCAGCCGTGGCGCGATCTGCTTTATTCGCAACAATAACGTCAGCGGAGGCGAGCTGATCGCGGAAGTTCTCATTGGCCACCGCCCTGTCATCCAGAAGCTGACGCGGATCGAGCAGGCACAGGGTGGCGCGCAAATCGATCCAAGGCTCGTAAACCGGGGCGGTCAGTAAATCAAGGATTTGCTTAGGGTGACCCAGCCCGGTAGGTTCAATCAGCAGGCGGTCAGGTTTGCCCTGACGCAGCAGGGTATTGAGGCCGACCTGCATAGGCAGGCCATTGACGCAGCACATGCATCCGCCGGGGATCTCTTTAATCATCGCGCCGCTGGATGACAGCAACGCGCCGTCAATGCCCACCTCGCCAAATTCATTGACCAGCACGGCCCACTTCTCGGCCGGATCTTTATTCGCCAGCAGGTGGAGAATTGAGGTGGTTTTACCGCTGCCGAGAAAACCGGTGATGAGGTTGGTTTTGGTCACGTGCGCTCCAGATCAGAATTGTGATGCTATAACACTATTCTCTCTATCCTGGCGAAAAACGTGACCTGTGAGAAGGGGAAGGGCGAACGGAGGCCTCATCCGTTCGCGTTAAGCGCAATAATCGTTAAATATTTAACGTTTCGATAACAGCCTGACGTGCGCCGTTGCGGATAATGCGCTGGTATGCCTGGCGGACAGTCTCCACAAAGACGCTGTTTTGTGCGAGATCGTGACCAAAGACCTCACTCAGCCCCAGCAGCGCGTTAACGCGGTCGGCGTCGCTGCTGGCGTTGACGATGGCGCGGATTTTATCGCTGAGGGGATCGCGAACGTCAATCGCATTGCCACGGTCGTCGATACCGCTGACGTAGCGTATCCAGCCGGCCACGCCCAGAGCCATCAGCGGCCACGGCGTATTTCGCTCAAGATGAACGCGGATCCCGTCAAGCATTCTCTGGGGCAGCTTCTGGCTACCGTCCATCGCGATTTGCCAGGTCCGATGCTGGAGGGCCGGGTTGGCAAAGCGTTCAATTAGGCTATCGGCGTAGGCGGTGAGGTCGACATCCTTAATCCGTAACGTGGGGGCCTGCTCGTTCAGCATCAGCCGACGGGCGGCTTCACGGAACGCCGCGTCCTCCATGCATTCATTAATATGCGCGTAGCCGGCAAGATACCCGAGATACGCCAGGAAAGAGTGGCTGCCGTTGAGCATGCGTAATTTCATCTGCTCCCACGGCAGAACATCCTGCACCATCTGGACACCCGCCACTTCCCACTCGGGACGGCCTGCGACAAAATTATCTTCCACCACCCACTGAATAAACGGTTCGCAGCTGATGGCGCACGGATCTTCAACGCCGAGCGCGTCGGTGATTTCCGCAAGCGATGCTTCCGTCGCGGCGGGAACAATTCTGTCAACCATCGTTCCCGGGAAGCTCACGTGGCTATCAATCCATTCAGACAGCGCCGCGGAACGCTTTTGCGCCATGCCCAGCACCGCGTTTTTGACCACGTGCCCGTTATCCGGGATGTTGTCGCAGGAGAGCACGGTAAACGCAGGCAAACCGCGCTCGCGGCGGCGGTGGAGCGCTTCGACCAGGATCCCTGGGGCAGAATGTGGCTCTGAGGGGTTTTCAAGGTCGTGGACGATCCGGGGGTTATTCAGATCGAGTTTTCCGGTCGCGGGATCGATGCAATAGCCTTTTTCCGTGATGGTGAGCGATACAATCGCGACCTGAGGCTCGCAAAATTTCTCAATAATGGCGGGCAGGGAGTCCAGCTTTGCGTTCAGGCACTCATGGACGGCGCCGACGATAATCGCCTCATTTCCTTCAGCCCCTTTCTCCAGCACGGTGAACAGATGCTCCTGCGCGCGCAGCTGGCTCATCAGCACGTCGCCGCTGAACAGGCTAATCTCACAAATCCCCCAGTCGCCGCCTTTTTCATTCAGCACCCTATTTGTTAACAAAGCCTGGTGCGCACGGTGAAACGCGCCAAAGCCAAAGTGAACGATGCGGGAGCGTAATGACTGGCGATCGTAGCGAGGTTGCTGAACCCCGGCAGGAAGGACGGTAGAGGCAATTGTCTTCATGAGATACACACCTGATTAACCATTAATTAACAATGCCAGTGTAAAGTTATATGACAGCAAATAAAATTGGTGAGCCGTAAATATCCCCGTTATGTGAGTTTGATCAATCAATGTGTGGCGGTGTATTGACCCTTCACAGCAAACATGTATGGTAGTCGTCATTGCAGTAACGCATATTGGTATAACAACTTAAGAGGGTGAGGCAATGGAACAAACCTGGCGTTGGTACGGGCCGAACGATCCGGTTTCTCTTGATGATGTGCGTCAGGCTGGCGCAACGGGTGTCGTCACGGCGCTGCATCATATTCCTAACGGTCAGGTCTGGCCGGTAGAGGAAATACAGACGCGTCAGGCGCTGCTGGCGGAGAAGGGATTAACCTGGTCTGTGGTGGAAAGCATTCCTGTTCATGAAGATATCAAAACCCATTCCGGGGAGTATCAGACCTGGATTGCTAACTATCAGCAGAGCATTCGTAACCTCGCGGCCTGCGGTATTGATACGGTTTGCTATAACTTTATGCCCATCCTCGACTGGACGCGAACCGACCTCGAATATCAGATGCCGGACGGTTCAAAAGCGCTGCGTTTCGATCAGATTGCCTTTGCAGCGTTCGAGCTGCACATCCTGAAACGGCCTGGCGCCGAAGCGGATTACACCGCGGAAGAGCAGGAGCAGGCACTCGAATGGTTCAATGCAGCCAGCGACGCGGACATCGAAAAGCTGACCCGTAATATTATTGCGGGCCTGCCGGGTGCCGAAGAGGGGTATACGCTGGATCAGTTCCGCTCCCGCCTGGCGGAATACGGCAATATTGATAAGCACCAGCTGCGTGAAAACATGGCGTATTTCCTGCGCGCAATCGTGCCGGTTGCGGAAGAGGTAGGGGTTCGCCTGGCCGTGCACCCGGACGATCCACCGCGTCCAATCCTCGGCCTGCCGCGCATTGTTTCCACAATTGAAGATATGCAGTGGCTGAAAGAGACGGTCGACAGCATCTATAACGGCTTCACCATGTGTACCGGCTCCTACGGCGTGCGGGCAGATAACGATCTGGTGCGGATGATTGAAACCTTCGGCGACCGCATTCATTTTACGCATCTGCGCGCGACCTGCCGTGAAGAGAACCCAAAAACCTTCCACGAGGCGGCTCACCTGGGCGGCGATGTGAATATGGTGGCGGTGGTAGACGCCATTCTGGCCGAAGAGGCGCGTCGCAAGCAGATTGGCGATGTGCGTCCTATTCCGTTCCGTCCAGACCACGGCCATCAGATGCTGGACGATCTGCGTAAGAAAACCAACCCAGGCTATTCTGCGATTGGCCGTCTTAAAGGGATGGCGGAAGTGCGCGGCGTTGAGCTGGCGCTGAAGATGACGAAGTATCCGGAATTGCTTTAAGACCCGTTGCCCGGTGGCGCTACGCTTACCGGGCCTACAAAAAAACCGGCCTGAGAGCCGGTTTTTGTGTTTTTGTTGGTCGGATAAGGCGAAGCCGCCACCCGACAAACGCCGCAATCAGTCGGCGCGACCCATATAGCGTTTTTCTTCGATATGGATGCGGATCTTCTCCCCAGCGGAGAGGTATTCCGGCACCTGCACCACCAGGCCGGTCGTCAGGGTAGCCGGTTTGTTGCGGGCACTGGCGGATGCGCCTTTGATGCCTGGTGCCGTTTCAACGATTTCCAGATCGACGGTCTGAGGCAGTTCCAGCGCCAGCAGCACGCCATCCCAGGTCAGAACCTGCATGTCAGGCATACCGCCTTCAGGAATGAACAGCAGCTCTTCTTCAATCTGATCTTTGGTGAAGATGTACGGGGTGTAATCTTCTTTGTCCATGAACACGTATTCGTTGCCATCGATGTAGGAGAAATCAACATAGCGACGGGTCAGGGTCACGGTATCGACAATATCGTCACCTTTGAAGCGTTCTTCCACTTTGAGGCCGGTACGCACATCGGCGAAACGCATTTTGTACAGCGTTGCTGCACCACGGGCGCTTGGTGCCTGGATGTCGATATCTTTCACAATCAGCAGTTTGCCGTTGTAATTCAGCACCATACCTTTCTTAATTTCGTTCGCTCTTGGCATTGCAGTAATCCTGTTTACGGGAGGTAAAAAATATCGCGCCAAATTACTCGCGCGCGGCCTTTCAGGCAAGAGGAATTCGTGGCTTTTGCTATCAATACGCAAAAGGTGTTACTGTGCGCGCGATGCCCGACTGCGCGGGCGATCGTCAGCGAAGAGAGCATTTATGGATTGCCGTCCCGATTGTGGCGCGTGCTGCACTGCACCGTCCATTTCAAGCCCCATTCCTGGAATGCCCGAGGGCAAGCCTGCCAATACCCGCTGCGTTCAGCTCTCTGAAAATAATCTTTGCAAGATCTTTGGCTCACCGTTGCGCCCGAAAGTTTGCTCCGGGCTTCAGCCCACGGCCGAAATGTGCGGCAGCACGCGCGAGCAGGCGATGACGTACCTTCTTGAGCTTGAGGCGCTCACCGCACCTTAAACGTCTTTAATCCTCGCCAGACAGCCAATCGTCAGCGTACACATCACCAGCGCAATCCAGAACACCGTGTGATAGTCCCAGATTTCGGCCACAACACCGGCCATTGAGCCCGCGATAATCCACCCCACGCGGGTGGTATTAGTATAAAGGGTGGTGGCAGAGCCTGCCTGGCCCGGCATCAAATCCTGGAAATAGAGCATGCCTATCCCCGCGAGAATGCCAATATAGATGGCGTTCAGCAGCTGTAAAGCCAGCAATAGCCCCGGCGTATGTACCGTCAGCATGCCGACATAGAACAGCAGACCGGCGATGGCGGCAATGCGCATTAAAAAACGCTTTCCGAAGCGCTTTGCGTAATAGCCCGCAATGAGCATCGTCGGGATCTCAAGCCCGGCCGCGGTGCCCATCATGATTCCCGCCAGCTTCTCCGACAGGTGCAGTTCATCAATAATAAACAGCGGCATATTGATGATATACAGGCTGTTGGTGCCCCACATCAGCGTGCAGACAACAAACAGGAGCAGGGCATCGCGGCGGTTGCGGCGCGGTGCTTCCAGCACGCCCGTTGTCACTTTCGGCTCTTTGCGCATGGACGGCAGGAAGAACCACACCAGCGCGCCGCATACCACAAACGCGACAGCGGCACTCAGGTACATCACCGTAAAGCCAAAACCCATCGCCAGCGCGTAGGCCAGCGGCGGGCCAATCACCCATGCCAGCGACACCTGAGCACGCAGGACAGAGCTGAACATCACCGCTTCACGTCCGGTATGGTCCGCGTGTTCACGAGCAAGGGCGAACAGCTGGGGGTTCGCCGTTGAGCCAAAGCTGCTCAGGAATACCCCGACGAAGAGCAGAATGAAATAGTTGCGGTTCCAGGCAAACAGAACGCAGGCCATGACCCCCAGCAGGCAGCAGAAAACGATCAGGCTTTTACGATCGCCTTTTCTGTCGGAGCGTCCCGCCAGAAACTGGCTGACCAGGATGCCGATGATGGCGCTTCCGGTAAAAAAGAAGCCCACCATCGCCGGACGGACGTGAACCTCGTTTGTCAGAAATAGGCTCAATGTCGGCGTCTGTAACGCACCGGCAATGCCCGTGAAGAAGGCAACAATCAGGAACGCCGCTGAGGTCAAATCAAAGGGCTTAGGCGAGACGGCAGCAGGGGTATTATGCATGTTTTATAATTAGCGAGTAGCAGAGAGGGGCGGAGTGTACGCCTGCAGCTAAAAAATAAACAGTGGGTACGGTCAATAACGACACGAAAAATCAAAATGGCATTTCAACTTACACCTTCCCCGGCTGAACTTAGCTGAAACTGACTTGCTGAACTTCAGCAATATTCAGCTAAACGAAGAAGAAATGTGCTGTATCTCTAAATTCTGACATCAGAAAGACGAGTTTACTTGCAAGGCATTGCAGAAAGCGCAAGACTTTTTGAAACGTTTCAGCGCTATCTTGTTTAAACAAACGGAGCAGGCTAGCGCATTTTTTCTCATTAAAGCTGAAACGATTCAATTTCAGCAGGAGTGGAGAACCATGTTCCAGTTATCTGTTCAGGATATCCACCCGGGCGCTCAGGCCGGGGATAAAGAAGAGGCTATTCGCCAGGTTGCCGCTGCGCTTGTGCAGGCGGGTAACGTCGCGGACGGCTATGTCAACGGCATGCTGGCCCGCGAGCAGCAGACCTCAACCTTCCTCGGCAATGGCATTGCCATTCCGCACGGCACAACCGACACCCGCGATCAGGTGTTGAAAACCGGCGTTAAGGTTTATCAGTTCCCGCAGGGCGTGCTTTGGGGCGACGGTCAGGTGGCCTATGTGGCTATCGGTATCGCGGCCAGCAGCGATGAACACTTAGGTCTGCTGCGTCAGCTGACGCATGTCCTGAGTGATGACGCGGTGGCTGAACAGCTTAAGTCCGCCACCACAGCGGAAGAGCTGCGTGCCTTGCTGATGGGCGAAAAACAGAGCGAAGCGCTGAAACTGGATAATGAAACGCTGACGCTGGACGTGGTTGCTTCCGATCTGGTGACGCTGCAGGCGCTGAACGCCGGTCGTCTGAAAGAAGCCGGCGCGGCGGATGCCACCTTTGTGACGCGCGTGATTAACGATAAGCCGTTGAATCTGGGTCAGGGTATCTGGCTGAACGACAGTGCTGAAGGCAACCTGCGCAGCGCTATCGCCGTGAGCCGCGCGGCCAATGCATTTGACGTAGAAGGCGAACGCGCGGCCATGCTGGTGACCGTAGCGATGGCTGATGAACAGCCGGTTTCCGTGCTGAAGCGTCTGGGCGACCTGTTGCTGAACAACAAAGCTGAAAAACTGCTGAACGCTGATGCCTCCACCGTGCTGGCACTGCTGACCAGTGATGATGTGCTGACGGATGACGTGCAAACTGCGGAGTTCGTGGTGCGTAACGAACACGGCCTGCATGCCCGTCCGGGTACCATGCTGGTGAATACCATTAAACAATTCGAGAGTGAGATCACCGTGGCGAATCTTGACGGCACGGGCAAACCGGCCAACGGCCGTAGTCTGATGAAAGTTGTCGCGCTGGGCGTGAAAAAAGGTCACCGTCTGCGTTTCACCGCGCAGGGTGCTGATGCTGAACAGGCGCTGAAAGCGATTGGCGACGCCATCGCGGCGGGTCTGGGGGAGGGCGCATAATGAGCAGACGTGTTGCGACTATTACGCTGAACCCGGCTTATGACCTGGTAGGATTTTGCCCGGAAATTGAGCGCGGCGAAGTCAACCTCGTGCGTACCACTGGCCTGCATGCTGCGGGCAAAGGGATTAACGTCGCGAAAGTGCTCAAGGATCTCGGTATCGACGTCACCGTGGGTGGATTCCTCGGGAAAGATAACCAGGATGGTTTCCAGCAGCTGTTCAGCGAGCTGGGCATTGCCAACCGTTTTCAGGTTGTTCAGGGCCGTACCCGTATCAACGTTAAGCTGACTGAGAAAGACGGTGAAGTGACCGATCTGAACTTCTCTGGCTTCGAAGTGACGCCGTCAGACTGGGAGCGTTTTGTTAACGATTCTCTGACCTGGCTGGGTCAGTTTGACATGGTCTGCGTCAGCGGCAGCCTGCCGTCCGGCGTGAGCCCGGAAGCGTTTACCGACTGGATGACGCGCCTGCGCAGCCAGTGTCCGTGCATTATTTTTGACAGCAGCCGCGACGCGCTGGTCGCGGGTCTCAAAGCCTCTCCGTGGCTGGTGAAGCCGAATCGCCGCGAGCTGGAAATCTGGGCGGGCCGTAAGCTGCCAGAACTAAAAGATGTGATTGACGCTGCCCATGCGCTGCGCGAGCAAGGTATCGCTCACGTGGTTATCTCGCTTGGTGCAGAAGGCGCGTTGTGGGTTAACGCGTCTGGCGAATGGATCGCCAAACCGCCGTCAATGGAAGTTGTGAGTACCGTTGGCGCAGGGGATTCAATGGTTGGCGGCCTGATTTACGGCCTGCTGATGCGTGAATCCAGTGAACATACTTTACGTCTTGCCACTGCCGTTGCTGCCCTGGCCGTAAGCCAGAGCAATGTCGGTATTACCGATCGTACCCAGTTAGCCGCGATGATGGCGCGCGTTGACTTAAAACCTTTTAACTAACAGCAGGAGAGGAATAATGAAAACGCTGCTGATCATTGACTCCGGTCTCGGACAGGCTCGCGCCTATATGGCGAAGACCTTGCTGGGAGCGGCGGCGAACAAAGCACATCTCGAGATGACTGATAACCCGGGCGATGCCGAACTGGCCATTGTCCTGGGCGATAAAATCCCGGCTGACAGTGCGCTGAACGGCAAAAAAGTGTGGCTGGGCGATATAAATCGCGCGGTGGCTCATCCGGAACTGTTCCTGAGCGAAGCGAAAGGTCACGCGTCTGTTTACAGCGCGCCCGTCGCGACGGCACCGGCTGCGGCCACGGGCCCGAAACGCATTGTTGCGGTGACGGCCTGTCCGACGGGCGTGGCTCACACCTTTATGGCAGCTGAAGCCATTGAAACCGAAGCGAAAAAACGCGGCTGGTGGGTTAAAGTTGAAACGCGCGGCTCCGTCGGTGCCGGCAACGCTATCACCCCTGAAGAAGTGGCTGAGGCCGATCTGGTGATTGTGGCGGCGGATATCGAAGTGGACCTGGCGAAATTTGCCGGTAAGCCAATGTACCGCACGTCTACCGGCCTGGCGCTGAAAAAGACTGCGCAGGAGTTTGATAAAGCGCTGGTGGAAGCGAAGCCGTATCAGACAACTGGCGCGCGCCAGACCGCGACGGAAGGTAAGAAAGAGTCCGCAGGCGCCTATCGTCACCTGCTGACCGGCGTGTCTTACATGCTGCCGATGGTGGTTGCGGGTGGTCTGTGTATCGCGCTCTCGTTCGCATTTGGTATTACCGCGTTTAAAGAGCAAGGCACGCTGGCCGCTGCGTTAATGCAGATTGGTGGCGGTTCCGCATTCGCACTGATGGTACCCGTCCTGGCAGGCTTTATTGCTTTCTCCATCGCCGATCGTCCTGGCCTCACGCCGGGTCTTATCGGCGGTATGCTGGCCGTAAGCACCGGTTCCGGCTTTATCGGCGGTATTATCGCGGGCTTCCTGGCCGGTTACGTCGCGAAGCTCATCAGCTCGAAGCTCAAGCTGCCGCAGAGTATGGAAGCGCTGAAGCCGATCCTGATCATTCCGCTGATTTCCAGCCTGGTGGTCGGTCTGGCGATGATTTACCTGATTGGTAAGCCGGTTGCAGGCATCCTGGCGGGTCTGACCCACTGGCTGCAAACCATGGGTACCGCGAACGCGGTTCTGCTGGGGGCAATTCTCGGCGGCATGATGTGTACCGACATGGGTGGTCCGGTAAACAAAGCGGCATACGCCTTTGGTGTTGGCCTGCTGAGTACCCAGACCTACGCGCCAATGGCAGCGATCATGGCGGCAGGTATGGTTCCACCTCTGGCGCTCGGCCTGGCGACGATTATTGCCCGTCGTAAGTTCGATAAAGCGCAGCAGGAAGGCGGTAAAGCCGCGCTGGTGCTGGGTCTGTGCTTCATCACCGAAGGCGCGATTCCGTTCGCGGCCCGTGATCCAATGCGTGTACTGCCGTGCTGTATCGCGGGTGGTGCAGTGACCGGGGCGATCTCCATGGCGATTGGCGCGAAGCTGATGGCACCACACGGCGGTCTGTTTGTTCTGCTGATCCCTGGCGCCATCACGCCGGTACTGGGCTACCTGCTGGCCATCGTCGCCGGTACGCTGGTGGCGGGTCTCTCTTACGCGGTGCTGAAACGTCCGGAAGCGGAAGTTGTGGCAAAAGCAGCGTAAGCGATAAATAATAAAGCCGGGTCGCATTATGCACCCGGCTTTTTTTATGCCGCCTGTTCAGCAGTTTGCTGAGCCTTCAGCCAGGCAATCTCTTCTGCCCAGATATCCGGATTAATGGTTTCAAGCACCATCGGAATACCGTCGAAGCGGGCGTCCTGCATGATAAAGCGAAACGCATCGTGGCCAATGTTGCCTTCGCCCAGGCTGTGGTGGCGGTCAACGCGGCTGCCAAAGGCGCTTTTCGCATCGTTTAAGTGCATTCCGCGCAGGTACTTAAAGCCAACAATGCGCTCGAACTTATCAAACGTGTTTTTCGTTGCCTCGGTGGTGCGCAGGTCATAGCCGGCGGCAAACGCGTGGCAGGTATCAATGCACACGCCAACGCGGGATTTATCCTCTACGCCGTCGATAATCGCCGCCAGATGTTCGAACTTAAAGCCGAGGTTGCTGCCCTGGCCGGCGGTATTCTCAATCACCGCGGTGACGCCTTTGGTCTTGTCCAGCGTGATGTTGATGGATTCGGCAATGCGCGCGAGGCAGGCATCTTCATCGATCTGCATCAGATGGCTGCCAGGATGGAAGTTCAGCAGCGTCAGCCCAAGCTGCTCACAGCGCTGAACTTCATCAAGAAACGCCTCGCGGGATTTTTCCAGCGCCTCTTCAACCGGGTGCCCGAGATTAATGAGATAGCTGTCGTGGGGAAGGATCTGGCCTGGCCCGTAGTGGTACTTCTCACAGGCAGCTTTGAAATCGTCAATCACCTCGGCGGTGAGCGGGGCGGCGCGCCACTGGCGCTGATTTTTGGTGAACAGGGCGAAAGCGGTCGCCTCAATTTCGGCGGCACGAATGGCGGCATTCGCAAGGCCACCTGCAGCGCTGACGTGCGCTCCAACATATTTCATAAAGGGACTCCTGTTAACCCGAAATGCCTATGATAGCGGGTTAACAGGAGAAGGATGTAGTGGTTTATGCCATCAGGCTATGGACCGCGAGGTTAATCGCGCCGCCGCCGACAATCAGCCAGATGAAGAGTACCAGCGCCATCAGCAGCGGTTTCGCACCGGCTTTTTTCAGCGCGCTGACGTGTGTGGTCACCCCCAGGGCCGCCATGGCCATCGCCAGCAGTACGGTATCCAGCGTCACCAGCATATCCACTACCGATTTGGGCAGCAGGTGGAAGGAGTTAAAGATAGCGACCACGATAAACAGGATCGCAAACCATGGAATGGTGATTTTACTTTTCTGATTACTGTCCGCCGGTGCCAGCTGTTTAACCCGTGCTGCAAGGAAAATCAGGAACGGCGCCAGCATCATCACGCGCAGCATTTTGGCAATCACCGCCGCGTTTTCGGCTTCAGGGTTAATAGCATGTCCTGCCGCCACCACCTGTGCCACTTCGTGCATGGTCGAACCAATATAGATGCCGTAGGTTTCCGGGCTAAACCAGTGGGCAACCAGCGGATACATGGCCGGGTAGAGGAAAATCGCCAGCGTACCGAAGATCACCACCGTCGCTACCGCCACCGTCACCTTGCTGGCTTCGGCTTTAACGACGGGTTCCGTTGCCAGCACCGCCGCGGCCCCACAGATACTGCTCCCGGCACCGATCAGCCAGCTGGTTTGCCTGTCCAGGCCAAACACTTTCTGACCGATAAAGCAGGCCAGTAAAAAGGTGCTGGTCAGGGTCAGGACGTCTATGGCGATCCCGCTCACGCCCACATCCGCAATTTGCGAGAAGGTGAGACGGAAGCCGTAAAGAATGATCCCAAGACGCAGCAGGTGCTGTTTGGCAAAAATCACGCCGCCGTCGCAGGATTTCCAGATATGCGGGTAAACGGTATTACCCACGACCATGCCCAGCAGAATGGCCAGCGTCAGCGCGCTGAAACCTGCGCCTGCGATGGCCGGGATGCTGCCACCCCATAGCGCGACGGCGGTTACTGTGGCGCTGAGCGCTAGACCCGGCACGAAGTGCCACACTGTACGATGATGTTGTAAGGTGATTTCTGACATAACCTTCTCCTTTGTCTGGCTAAAGGTTACGGCGCCCTGGCTTAAAAATAAAATTGATTATATACTTATAATCAATCTATATAAGTGGTAAGCAACCATGCACATTACTCTGCGTCAGCTGGAAGTATTTGCCGAGGTGCTGAAAAGCGGCTCGACGACCCAGGCGTCACAAATGCTGGCGCTCTCGCAGTCTGCGGTCAGCGCGGCGTTGACCGATCTTGAAGGACAGCTGGGCGTTCAGCTTTTTGACAGGGTAGGGAAGCGTCTGGTGGTCAACGAGCACGGTCGTCTTCTTTATCCACGCGCGCTGGCGCTGCTGGAGCAGGCTATCGAAATCGAGCAGCTGTTCCGCGAAGATAACGGTGCGATCCGCGTCTACGCCAGCAGCACCATCGGGAACTACATCCTGCCGGAAGTGATTGCCCGCTACCGCCGGGATTTCCCGACCCTGCCGCTGGAAATGAGCGTGGGGAACAGCCAGGACGTCATCAACGCGGTGATCGACTTCCGGGTGGATATCGGCCTCATCGAAGGACCCTGCCATAACGTCGATATTATTGCCGAGCCCTGGCTGGAAGATGAGCTGGTGGTGTTTGCCTCCCCGGCCTCGTCTTTACTACAGGGAGAGGTGACGCTGGAACGCCTGGCGCAGGCGCAGTGGATCCTGCGCGAGCAGGGCTCCGGCACGCGTGAAATTGTCGATTATCTGCTGCTTTCTCATTTGCCGCATTTCCAGTTAGGGATGGAGCTGGGGAACTCAGAGGCCATCAAGCACGCGGTGCGCCACGGGCTCGGCATAAGCTGTCTTTCCCGGCGCGTTATTGCCGAACAGCTGGAAACCGGATCGCTGGTTGAAATCCCCATCCCGCTCCCGAAACTGGTGCGCACGCTGTGGTGCATTCATCATCGTCAGAAACACCTTTCCAGCTCGCTGCAGCGTTTTCTGCGCTATTGCGAGATGTGAAATCGCCCATTACCTGGCCCTCTCCCCAAAGAGGAGAGGGAAAAATTATGCTTTACTTATAATCCTGGCCCAGTCATGAAGCTCTCTTATAACTGAGTATTTCTGCCGGAAGGAACGCGGATCGTCTGCTACAATCGCGCCTCATTTATTAAATGGACAGCATTTTCATATGGTTTCAGAAATTAAAACCACAGAAGCGCCCACGCTACGTCGTGAACTTAAGGCGCGTCACCTGACGATGATCGCCATTGGCGGCTCAATCGGTACAGGTCTTTTCGTTGCCTCTGGCGCAACGATTTCGGCAGCAGGCCCGGGTGGGGCACTTTTCTCTTATATCCTGATTGGCCTGATGGTGTACTTCCTGATGACCAGTCTTGGCGAACTGGCCGCGTACATGCCGGTATCCGGTTCGTTCTCGACCTACGGTCAAAAATACGTTGAAGAAGGCTTTGGCTTCGCGCTGGGCTGGAACTACTGGTACAACTGGGCGGTCACTATCGCCGTTGACCTCGTTGCCGCACAGCTGGTGATGAACTGGTGGTTCCCGGATACGCCGGGCTGGATCTGGAGCGCCCTGTTCCTGGCCGTTATTTTCCTGCTGAACTACATCTCCGTGCGCGGTTTCGGCGAAGCGGAATACTGGTTCTCTTTGATCAAAGTGGCAACCGTCATCATCTTTATCGTCGTCGGTGTGGCGATGATCGTTGGTATTTTCAAAGGCGCAGAACCTGCGGGCTGGAGTAACTGGACGATAGGCGATGCGCCGTTTGCCGGTGGGCTGTCGGCAATGATTGGCGTGGCAATGATTGTCGGCTTCTCCTTCCAGGGGACCGAGCTGATTGGCATCGCGGCCGGTGAGTCAGAAAACCCGGAGAAGAATATTCCGCGCGCGGTTCGTCAGGTCTTCTGGCGTATCCTGCTGTTCTATGTGTTCGCGATCCTGATTATCAGCCTGATCATTCCGTACACCGATCCAAGCCTGCTGCGTAATGACGTTAAAGACATTAGCGTCAGTCCGTTCACGCTGGTCTTCCAGCACGCCGGTCTGCTTTCAGCTGCGGCAGTGATGAATGCCGTTATCCTGACCGCTGTGCTTTCAGCCGGTAACTCCGGGATGTACGCGTCCACCCGTATGCTCTATACGCTGGCATGCGACGGTAAAGCGCCGCGTATTTTCGCGAAACTTTCCCGTGGCGGCGTACCGCGTAACGCGCTGTATGCCACAACGGTCATTGCCGGTCTGTGCTTCCTGACCTCTATGTTTGGCAACCAGACGGTGTACCTGTGGCTGCTTAACACCTCCGGGATGACGGGCTTTATTGCCTGGCTGGGGATTGCCATTAGCCATTACCGTTTCCGCCGTGGCTACGTCAAACAGGGTTATGACGTTAACCAACTGCCGTATCGCTCAGGGTTCTTCCCGCTAGGGCCTATTTTCGCCTTCATTCTGTGCCTGATCATTACCCTGGGACAGAACTATGAAGCGTTCCTGGCGGACACCATTGACTGGGGCGCCGTCACGGCGACCTACATTGGTATTCCGCTGTTCCTCGTTATCTGGTTTGGCTACAAGCTGACGAAAGGAACAAAATTCGTTCGCTACAGTGAAATGGAATTCCCGGAACGATTTAAACAATAACCGCACTTCCTCTCTTTTAACCCGCTCATTCGAGCGGGTTTTTTTATTCCCGTATCCTGAAACAAAGATATATTTCTTAACAATTTAATTGATAATAATTATCGTTTGCTTTATCGTTATCAAAAATAAGCGTGTCACCGACCCACCGCAGATGTGGGCGGCAGGGAAGACGCTGTGAGCAATGATGATTTGATTTAGTTGTATTTACCTCATGGAGATATGGAATGTTTAGGTTGAATCCCTTCGTCAGGGGAGGACTTTGTGCGTCCGCAATGTCCCTGGCCCTGCCTGTTATCGCAGCGGAATCCGGCGACACAATGGTTGTCACGGCCTCCGCGACCGAGCAAAACCTGAAAGACGCACCGGCAAGCATCAGCGTGATTACCCAGGAAGATTTGCAGCGCAAACCCGTTCAGAACCTGAAAGATGTGTTACGGGAGGTGCCGGGCGTTCAGCTCACGAGCGAAGGGGACAACCGTAAAGGGGTAAGTATCCGTGGACTGGACAGCAGCTACACGCTGATCCTGATCGACGGCAAGCGCGTCAATTCCCGTAACGCGGTGTTCCGCCATAATGATTTCGACCTCAACTGGGTGCCGGTTGACGCCATCGAACGAATCGAAGTGGTGCGCGGACCGATGTCTTCTCTGTACGGTTCCGATGCGCTGGGCGGCGTGGTGAATATTATCACCAAAAAAATCGGCCAGAAATGGACGGGCACCCTGAGCGCCGATTCCACAATTCAGGAACATCGCGACCGTGGCGACACGTATAACGGTCAGTTCTATACCAGCGGTCCGCTGGTGGACGGTCTGCTGGGGCTGAAAGCCTACGGTAGCCTCGCGAAGCGTGAGAAAGACGGTCAACAGAAGTCCTCTACCACGGCGAGCGGTGAAACGCCGCGCATTGAAGGCTTTACCAGCCGCGATGCGAATGTGGAGTTCGCCTGGACGCCGTCTGAAAATCATGACTTTACGGCGGGCTACGGTTTCGATCGTCAGGATCGTGACTCGGATTCACTCGACAAAAACCGCCTTGAGCGACAGAACTACTCGCTTAGCCACAACGGCCGTTGGGGCGTCGGCAATAGCGAGCTGAAGGTTTACGGCGAAAAGGTGGATAACAAAAACCCGGGCAACAGCAATCCGATCACGTCCGAAAGCAACGCGGTGGACGGGAAATACGTGCTGCCGCTGGGCGAAATCAACCAGCTACTGACCTTCGGCGGCGAATGGCGTCACGATAAGCTGAAGGATCCGGTCAACCTGACGGGCGGTTCGAGCAGCAGTACGTCGACAAGCCAGTATGCCCTGTTCCTGGAAGATGAGTGGCGTCTCTTTGAACCTCTGGCACTGACCACCGGCATCCGTATGGACGACCATGATACCTACGGCGACCACTGGAGCCCGCGCGCCTATCTGGTCTACAACGCGACCGATACCGTAACGGTGAAAGGGGGCTGGGCTACCGCGTTTAAAGCGCCGTCTCTGCTGCAGCTGAGCCCAGACTGGGTTACCGGCTCGTGCCGCGGTGCCTGTGAGATTGTTGGTAACCCGGACCTGAAGCCGGAAACCAGCGAGAGCTTTGAATTCGGTCTGTACTACAGTGGAGAAGAGGGCTGGTTAGAGGGCGTGCAGGCCAGCGTCACCACCTTCCAGAATAATGTGGATGACCGTATCAGCATCAGCCGTACGGCCAATGCGAAACAGGCCCAGGGCTACACTAACTACGTTGGCCTGAATGCTGACGGTGAACCGATTTTCCGGTATTACAACGTTAACAAGGCGCGCATCCGCGGGGTGGAAACAGAGGTTAAGTTCCCGGTTGCTGAAGACTGGAAGGTGACGCTGAACTACACCTACAACGACGGTCGTGATATCAGCAACGGCGGCAACAAGCCGCTGTCCGATCTGCCGTTCCACACCGCCAACGGGACCGTTGACTGGAAGGCAACGCAGGACTGGTCGTTCTATGTTCAGGGTAACTACACCGGTGAGAAACGCGCACTGACCAGCAGCGCTCCAACGCCGGGTGGCTATGTCATCTGGAATACCGGCGCCGCGTGGCAGGCGACGAAAAGCGTGAAGCTGCGTGCGGGCGTGCAGAACCTGCTGGACAAAGATCTGAGCCGCGACGATTACAGCTACACGGAAGATGGCCGTCGCTACTTTGTCGGCGTGGATTATAAGTTCTGATGTAGCCTGGATGCCCGGTGGCGCCTCGCTTACCGGGCCTACAAAATCCACGAATGTAGGCCGGGTAAGGCGAGGCCGCCACCCGGCAATCGGCTGCACTTAGCCGAATAAATGCTCCGCATGGAAGCGGAGATGATCCTCAATAAAGGACGCGATAAAATAATAGCTGTGGTCGTATCCCGGCTGGATGCGCAGCGTCAGCGGCCAGTCTTTCTGGCGTGCCGCTTCTGCCAGCACCGCAGGCTGCAGCTGTCCGGCGAGGAACTGATCCGCATCACCCTGATCGATAAGCATCGGGATCGCATTTGCTGAGCTGCTGGCCAGCATCAGCGCACTGCTATCCCATTCCAGCCATTTCGCTTCATCTTCACCCAGATAGTTCGTGAAGGCTTTCTGCCCCCACGGCACCTGCGTTGGGTTCACAATTGGCGCAAACGCCGACGCGCTGACGTATTTTCCCGGATTTTTCAGCGCCATGATGAGCGCCCCGTGTCCGCCCATGGAGTGGCCGCTGATCGCGCAGCGCTCGCCAACCGCAAACTGCGACTGCACCAGCGCAGGAAGTTCATCGCGAATGTAATCATACATGCGGTAATGGCGCGCCCAGGGCTGCTCGGTCGCATTGACATAAAACCCGGCGCCTTTGCCCAGATCGTATCCCGCATCGTCGGCCACATCATCGCCGCGCGGGCTGGTGTCAGGCATCACCAGTGCAATACCCAGCTCGGCAGCAATACGCTGCGCCCCCGCTTTGGTGGTGAAGTTTTCGTCATTGCAGGTGAGGCCTGAAAGCCAGAACAGAACCGGCGGATTTTCCGTCGGCGGCAGGAAAATGCTGAACGTCATCGCACAGTTCAGGACGGTGGAGTCATGCCGCCAGCGCTGCTGTCGACCTTCAAAACAACGGTGCTCTTCGAGCAGTTCCATGCAGGGCTCCTTAATGAGAATGCGTATTCATAAAAACCATAATACAGCCTTTTCATTGACCTGTGAGCAACTTTCACTTTCGCCTGACGGCCAGATGCTGCATCATAAATTTACTTTTCTTTAACAATTGGAGCGGTCATGGCGCTGCGTATTGCGCTCAGTGGGTTTGTCGTTCTGGTGGTGGCGATGGGGATAGGGCGCTTTGCCTTTACGCCTCAGGTGCCGCTGATGATTGCTGCCGGGCAGCTTACGCTGACCAGCGCGGGTCTGGTCGCGGCGATGAACTATCTGGGCTATCTGGTGGGCGCATGGGATGCCATGCGCGCGCACCGCTTTGTGGAAACGCGCCTCTGGCTTGGCATCACCGGCGCGGTGGCGCTGACGCTGCTCTCCGCGGCGGCGGATAACGCCGTCGTACACGGCCTGCTGCGTTTTGTGATTGGCTGCATGAGCGGCTGGTCGATGGTACTGATTGCCGCCTGGACTAACGAACGGCTTGGGCAGTTGGGTAAACCGGGCCTGAGCGCTGCCGTATTTGCCGGACCGGGGGCGGGCATTGCCCTGAGCGGGCTGCTCGCGGTCTATATCCAGGCGAAGTCCCTGTCGGCCGGGGCGGCATGGCAAATCTACGGCGTGCTGGCGCTGGTGCTGATTGCGCTGGTGGCGCGCTACCTGCCGCGTTCCGGTCAGCTCCATCGACCGGGCACCGCACCAGAGCCGCTGGTGCTGACGGCGGATTTAAAACGCCTGGTCTGGAGCTACAGTCTGGCTGGCTTTGGCTATATCCTCCCCGCGACCTTCCTTTCGCAAATGGCGGCGTTGCGTTTTCCCGGCAGCCTGTTTGCGCTGTTCGTCTGGCCGATTTTTGGTATCGCCGCCGTGGTGGGGATAGCGCTCAGTATTCTTTTACGCCATACCTCGACGGCTAACCGCAGGCTGGCTATAGTCCTGTGGTTACAGGGGGCGGGCGTGCTGGCGGCCTGGCTGCTGCCGGGGATTGGCGGGTTGCTGACGGGTGGGATGCTGGTGGGCGGCGGCTTTTTGTGTGCCGTGCAGCTCTCTCTTTTATACGGCCGCGAGCTGGCACCAAACCACACGCGCTATATGGCAGGCCTGCTCACCACCGGGTATGCAATTGGTCAGTTGATTGGGCCGGTCACCTCGGCGTTATCAACCTGGCTTACCCACCGGCTGGAGCCGGCGCTGGGGCTGGCGGGCATGGCGCTGTTCGTTGGAGGAGCCCTGGTCTGGAATCGTCACGCTGAAAGGCAACAGCAATTGCAATAATTATCGTCGTGAATACTGGATTATGTGCGTCGCCTCACGCACAATGAGCGCATACTTTTGCCACAACGAGGGCAAAAGACGCCACACCTGCAGGAGAACAAAATGTCATCACTCAGTAAAGAAGCTGCCCTGGTCCACGAAGCCCTGGTTGCGCGCGGTCTTGAAACGCCACTGCGTCCGCCCGTACAGGATTTGGACAATGAAACCCGCAAGCGTCTGATTGCCGGTCATATGACCGAAATCATGGAGCTGCTGAATCTCGATCTGAGTGACGACAGTCTGATGGAGACGCCGCACCGCATCGCGAAAATGTACGTCGACGAAATTTTCTCCGGCCTGGATTACGCCAACTTCCCGAAAATCACCGTCATTGAAAACAAGATGAAAGTGGATGAGATGGTGACGGTGCGTGATATCACGCTGACCAGCACCTGCGAACACCATTTCGTGACCATCGACGGTAAAGCGACCGTGGCGTATATCCCCAAAGATACGGTGATTGGCCTGTCGAAGATCAACCGCATCGTGCAGTTCTTTGCCCAGCGTCCGCAGGTGCAGGAGCGTCTGACGCAGCAGATCCTGACTGCGCTGCAAACGCTGCTGGGCACCAATAACGTGGCCGTCTCTATCGACGCGGTTCACTACTGCGTGAAGGCGCGCGGCGTGCGTGATGCGACCAGTGCAACGACCACCACCTCGCTGGGCGGCCTGTTTAAGTCAAGCCAGAATACCCGCCAGGAGTTCCTGCGCGCCGTACGTCATCACAATTAAGTCTTACAGGGCAGGGACCATGGAGCGAAACGTCACGCTCGATTTTGTTCGCGGCGTCGCCATTCTCGGTATCCTGCTGCTTAATATCGCCGCCTTCGGTTTGCCGAAGGCGGCTTATCTCAATCCTGCGTGGTATGGCGACATCACGCGCAGTGATGCCTGGACGTGGGCGATCCTCGATCTCTTTGCGCAGGTTAAATTCCTCACGCTCTTTGCCCTGCTGTTTGGCGCAGGCCTGCAGCTTCTCCTCAAACGCGGTACGCGCTGGATCCAGTCGCGCCTGACGCTGCTGGTTCTCCTCGGCTTTATCCACGGCCTGTTCTTCTGGGACGGCGATATTCTTCTCGAGTATGGGTTAGTCGGGCTCATCTGCTGGCGCCTCATTCGCGATGCGCACAGCGTAAAAAGCCTGTTTAACACCGGCGTGATGCTGTATGTGATGGGGCTTGGCGTCCTGCTATTGCTGGGGATGATCTCCGGCGAGGCGACAAACCGTTCATGGATCCCGGATGCCGCTAACCTGCAGTACGAACAGTTCTGGAAGCTGAAAGGTGGTACGGAAGCGATAAGCAACCGCGCGGATATGCTGGGGGACAACCTCCTTGCGCTGGGCGCGCAATACGGCTGGCAGCTGGCGGGCATGATGCTGATGGGCGCGTCATTGATGCGCACCGGGTGGCTGAAAGGAGAATTCAGCCTGCGTCACTATCGTCGTACCGGCGCCGGTCTGGTGCTGCTCGGCGTGCTGATTAACCTCCCGGCGGTGATTGCGCAGTGGCATATCCACTGGGATTACCGCTGGTGCGCGTTCCTGCTCCAGGTGCCGCGTGAACTGAGCGCGCCGTTCCAGACTATCGGCTACGCGGCGCTGATCTATGGCTTCTGGCCAACGCTTTCCCGCCTGTGGATTGTCAGCGCTATCGCCTGCGTGGGCCGAATGGCGTTGAGCAATTACCTCCTGCAAACGCTCATATGCACCACGCTTTTCTATCGCTTTGGCCTGTTTATGAAATTCGACCGCCTTACGTTGCTGGCGTTTGTTATTCCGGTCTGGGTGGTAAACCTGGCGTTTTCTGTTCTCTGGCTACGCTATTTCCGCCAGGGACCGCTGGAGTGGGTGTGGCGTCAGTTAACCGCATATGCTTCAGGGGTATCATTGAAAAACACATCCAGATAACGATCTGGATCACAATCATTAACAAAACGGATGTAAGCGTTTTCATGACTGTGAGCTTCTTCACGTAGTCCCCTTTCTCTCGCTGCCAAAATAGCCACCTTGCTAAACACAGGGGGTGTCTGTGAGTTGCTGCAATCCTTTGAAGGATGGTGAATATGATCACCATTCGTGACGTCGCCCGTCAGGCGGGCGTTTCTGTGGCTACCGTCTCACGCGTGCTGAACAATAGCGCGCTGGTCAGCCCTGAAACCCGAGAAACCGTAATGAAAGCCGTGACCCAGCTCGGGTACCGGCCAAATGCCAATGCCCAGGCGCTTGCGACGCAGGTCAGCGACACCATCGGCGTGGTGGTGATGGATGTCTCGGATGCCTTTTTCGGCGCGCTGGTGAAAGCGGTCGACATGGTGGCACAGCAGCATCAGAAATATGTCCTGATCGGTAATAGCTATCATGAGGCGGAAAAAGAGCGTCATGCCATTGAAGTGCTGATCCGTCAGCGCTGTAACGCCCTGATTGTCCATTCTAAAGCCTTGAGCGATGAAGAGCTAACCGGATTGATGGAGCAGATCCCGGGCATGGTGCTGATCAACCGCATTGTCCCCGGCTATGCCCACCGCTGCGTCGGGCTGGATAACGTCAGCGGAGCCATGATGGCCACGAAAATGCTCATCAACAACGGGCATCAGCGGATCGGTTATCTGGCCTCCAGCCATCAGATTGAAGATGACGAACTGCGGCACGAAGGCTGGCAAAACGCCCTGAAAGAGCACGGCATTTTACCATCCGAGAGCTGGGTGGGGACCGGCACGCCGGACATGCAGGGCGGTGAGGCGGCAATGGTGGAGCTACTGGGCCGCAACCTGCAGCTGTCTGCGGTGTTTGCCTATAACGACAGCATGGCGGCTGGCGCCCTGACGGCACTGAAGGATAACGGCATTGCGGTGCCACAGCATTTATCACTCATTGGTTTTGATGATATCCCGATTGCCCGTTACACCGACCCGCAGCTGACAACGGTGCGCTACCCCATTGCCTCTATGGCGAAACTGGCAACTGAGCTGGCATTACAGGGAGCGGCAGGGCTGCTGGATCCGGGCGCAACGCACTGTTTCATGCCGACTTTAGTACGTCGCCACTCCGTCGCGGCCCGGCAAATTGTGGTTCCGATCACTAACTGATTAGATCAGGTGATGTAACCGTTTTCAATCTGTGAGTAAATTCACAGTATCTTAACAAGGCGCTGACTATGATGTCAGCGTTTTAGGGGCTGAAACGCTATGTAACAGTGATTATTCACTTTCACTATAGCCAATGTGCCGCAAACAACGAATAAAACGCATTTCTGGAGCGTTACCGAACACGGAAGAGAGAAATTTTATAAGTGAACTTCGGCTGTCAGTAACGTTTTATTAACACCTGCCCGCCGATCGTTATTCACAAGAACTACCCTGCATAAAAAAACCGGAGATACCATGAATAAGAAGGTGTTGACCCTGTCTGCTGTAATGGCAAGCATGCTTTTTGGTGCAGCAGCGCACGCTGCGGATACCCGTATTGGTGTGACCATCTATAAATACGACGACAACTTCATGTCTGTTGTGCGTAAAGCGATTGAGAAAGATGCGAAAGCAGCGCCAGACGTTCAGCTGCTGATGAACGACTCCCAGAATGACCAGTCCAAACAGAACGACCAGATCGACGTTCTGCTGGCGAAAGGCGTGAAAGCCCTGGCCATCAACCTGGTTGACCCGGCTGCAGCAGGCACGGTCATTGAAAAAGCGCGCGGTCAGAATGTGCCGATCGTCTTCTTCAACAAAGAACCTTCCCGTAAGGCGCTGGATAGCTACGACAAAGCGTATTACGTCGGTACTGACTCCAAAGAGTCCGGTATTATTCAGGGCGATTTGATCGCGAAACACTGGGCGGCGAACCCGAACTGGGACCTGAATAAAGACGGTCAGATTCAGTTCGTGCTGCTGAAAGGCGAGCCAGGCCACCCGGATGCTGAAGCGCGTACTACCTACGTTATCAAAGAGCTTAACGACAAAGGCCTTAAAACCCAGCAGCTGGCGTTAGATACCGCGATGTGGGATACCGCTCAGGCGAAAGATAAGATGGACGCGTGGCTTTCCGGCCCTAATGCCAACAAAATCGAAGTCGTTATCGCCAACAACGATGCGATGGCAATGGGTGCGGTAGAAGCGCTGAAAGCACACAACAAATCCTCAATCCCGGTATTCGGCGTGGATGCACTGCCAGAAGCGCTGGCGCTGGTTAAATCCGGTGCGATGGCCGGTACCGTGCTGAACGATGCCAACAACCAGGCGAAAGCCACCTTCGATCTGGCGAAAAACCTCGCCGATGGCAAAGGCGCGGCAGATGGCACCAACTGGAAAATTGACAACAAAATTGTTCGCGTACCTTACGTGGGCGTAGACCAGTCCAACCTGGCTGAGTTTATCGGTAAATAAGTTAGCGGTACTGTCTCCACTGGGCGCAATTCGTTGCGCCCTTTTATAACGCGATATGCGAGGCCAACAAGGTATAATTATGGTCAGCACAACAACTCAGTCATCCGGTGAATACCTGTTGGAAATGAGCGGTATCAACAAGTCATTTCCCGGCGTTAAGGCACTCGATAATGTTAATTTAAAAGTTCGTCCTCACTCTATTCATGCCTTAATGGGGGAGAACGGTGCGGGTAAATCAACATTATTAAAATGTCTTTTTGGGATCTATCAAAAAGATTCTGGCAGCATTCTTTTTCAGGGGAAAGAGATCGATTTCCATTCAGCGAAAGAAGCACTGGAAAACGGTATCTCGATGGTTCACCAGGAATTAAACCTGGTGCTGCAGCGTTCAGTTATGGATAACATGTGGTTGGGACGTTATCCAACCAAAGGTGTCTTTGTCGATCAGGACAAAATGTATCGCGACACCAAAGCGATTTTCGACGAGCTGGATATTGATATCGATCCGCGCGCCCGCGTGGGAACATTATCCGTCTCCCAGATGCAGATGATCGAAATCGCCAAAGCGTTCTCCTATGATGCAAAAATTGTCATCATGGACGAACCGACATCGTCATTAACGGAAAAAGAGGTTAACCACCTTTTTACCATTATTCGTAAGCTAAAAGATCGCGGCTGCGGCATTGTGTACATCTCCCACAAAATGGAAGAGATCTTCCAGCTGTGCGATGAGATCACCATCCTGCGCGACGGTCAGTGGATTGCCACGCAGCCGCTGGAAGGGCTGGACATGGACAAGATCATCGCCATGATGGTCGGCCGTTCCCTGAACCAGCGCTTCCCTGACAAAGAAAACAAGCCGGGTGAAGTGATTCTGGAAGTGCGCAACCTGACCTCGTTACGTCAGCCGTCTATCCGCGATGTCTCCTTCGACCTGCATAAAGGTGAAATCCTGGGGATTGCCGGCCTGGTCGGGGCAAAACGTACCGATATCGTCGAAACCCTGTTTGGTATCCGTGAGAAGGCTCAAGGCACCATTACGCTGCACGGTAAGAAAATTAACAACCACAACGCCAACGAAGCTATTAATAATGGTTTCGCGCTGGTGACGGAAGAGCGTCGTTCGACCGGTATTTATGCTTATCTGGATATTAACTTTAACTCGTTAATTTCTAACATTCGCAATTACAAAAACAAAGTCGGGCTGCTGGATAACTCCCGCATGAAAAGCGATACCCAATGGGTGATTGACTCCATGCGCGTGAAAACGCCAGGCCATCGCACCCAAATTGGTTCGCTGTCTGGCGGTAACCAGCAGAAAGTGATTATTGGCCGTTGGTTATTAACCCAGCCAGAAATTCTGATGCTGGATGAACCTACCCGCGGTATTGACGTCGGCGCGAAGTTTGAAATTTATCAGCTGATTGCCGAGCTGGCGAAAAAGAATAAAGGGATCATTATTATTTCTTCCGAAATGCCGGAATTGTTAGGGATCACGGATCGTATTCTGGTTATGAGCAATGGTCTCGTCGCCGGTATTGTTGACACCAAAACGACAACGCAAAACGAAATTTTGCGTCTTGCGTCTTTGCACCTTTAAGATCAGGGGCTCCTCATGAGTGCGTTAAATAAAAAAAGTTTTCTCACTTACCTGAAAGAAGGCGGTATTTACGTTGTTCTTTTAGTACTGCTGGCTATCATCATTTTCCAGGACCCTACGTTCTTAAGCCTGCTGAACCTGAGTAACATTCTGACCCAGTCCTCCGTGCGTATTATCATTGCGCTGGGCGTGGCGGGCCTGATCGTGACCCAGGGGACGGACCTTTCTGCCGGTCGCCAGGTGGGTCTGGCGGCGGTTATCGCGGCAACTCTGCTGCAGTCGATGGAAAACGCTAACAAGGTCTTCCCGGAAATGGCCACCATGCCGATTTTCGTGGTGATCCTGATTGTCTGCGCCATCGGTGCGGTGATTGGTCTGATCAACGGAATTATCATCGCCTACCTGAACGTGACGCCGTTTATCACCACCCTGGGTACGATGATCATCGTTTACGGTATCAACTCCCTGTATTACGACTTCGTCGGCGCTTCGCCAATCTCGGGCTTTGACAGCGGCTTCTCGACCTTTACGCAAGGGTTTATTGCGCTGGGCAGCTTCCGCCTGTCGTACATCACCTTCTATGCGCTGATTGCGGTGGCCTTCGTCTGGATCCTGTGGAACAAAACGCGCTTTGGCAAAAACATCTTCGCCATCGGCGGTAACCCGGAAGCGGCGAAAGTCTCCGGTGTTAACGTAGCCCTGAACCTGCTCATCATCTATGCCCTGTCCGGCGTGTTCTACGCCTTCGGCGGGATGCTGGAAGCGGGCCGTATCGGCTCTGCTACCAACAACCTCGGCTTCATGTACGAGCTGGATGCGATCGCAGCCTGCGTGGTGGGCGGCGTCTCCTTCAGCGGCGGTGTGGGTACAGTACTGGGCGTGGTGACCGGTGTGATCATTTTCACCGTAATCAACTACGGGTTGACCTATATCGGCGTGAACCCGTACTGGCAGTACATCATCAAAGGCGCCATCATTATCTTCGCGGTTGCGCTGGATTCACTGAAGTACGCGCGTAAGAAGTAATTCCTCCTTGCGTTATCCAGCCCGCTCATCGAGCGGGCTTTTTTTATGCCCTATGCCAGATGTGACTCCTCTCGGGTCACAATGCGCTCAAACCAGTCGAGTTCAGAGAGCTTGCAGGCGACCCACTGTTCGGAAAAGGCATCGCCCAGGCTGTCGGTGAGATACTGACAGCGGGCAAAGGCCTCAATCGCCTCCTGCTGGAACAGCGGCAGTTCCGGTTGGTCGTGCTGCGGTTCAGGGAGATCCCCCTCGTCGATATGTTCCAGCCCGTACAGCATGCCTGTCAGGATAGTGGCCGCCACCAGATACGGATTCGCATCGGCCCCGGCCAGCCGGTACTCGATACGACGGTTACTCTCATCCGAGCAGGGAATACGCAGGGCGGCGGAGCGGGTGTTATAGCCCCAGGAGTTAAAGACGGGTTCCGTCAGGCTTTTACGCAGGCGACGAAACGCGTTGACGCCTGGCGCAAGAATGGCGACGGAGGCGGGCATCAGCGCCAGCTGGCCCGCGACGCACAAACGTATCATGCTGTTAAGCGCGTTCACCGGGGAAGCAAAGACGTTTTCGCCGTGACGATTGTTCAGGCTGAAATGGAAGTGCAAACCGCTGCCGGCAAGCTGGCTGAAAGGCTTAGCCATAAAGTTGGCCTGCAGACCGTGCTTTTCAGCAACGTAACGGGTCAGGCGACGAAGCGCCAGCACGTTATCGCAGACCTCAACGACGCGATGGCTGTGCTTCAGGTTTAATTCGTACTGTCCGGACTCGGCTTCCGCCACGACCCCTGACAGCGGGATGCGCTGCAGGTGGGCCAGCTGTTCCAGCTCGTCAAACAGCGCCGCATGCGCCGACGAGGTATCCATGTGAAAACAGCCCTGATTTTGCGGATCGCGTTCGCCCTGTCCCGTCAGATAGAACTCGATTTCCGGGGCAATGACCGGGAAAAGGCCGTGCTGGTGGAAGCGGGCCACGACGTTCTGCAGTATCGCGCGCGGCTCAAGCGGGCAGGGGTTACCGTCGCTGTCCTTCATCGTCAGCAGGATCTGCGCCGTGTGCTCTGGATCCTGCGGACAGGGGCGCAAAGAGCCGGCGACCGGGACGCACAGCCGGTCGGGTTCATCATAAAGCGGGGCGGCGATTTTTCCCTTCTGGTCCATTGAGTAGACGGAAAGCGGAAAATAACAGCCTTTTTCCAGATTCAGCATGCTCTCTACCGAGAGGCGCTTGCCGCGCACCGTGCCGTTGATATCGTTCAGATAAACGTCAACATGTTTCGTTTGCGGGTAACGTTCCAGATAATCGGCCACTTCCACGGCAACGTTGTGCTGCAGGGCGTCTATTTTTTCATCCAGCCAGAGACCAGAAGTAAGTGCGCCAGGGAGTGATAAACCGGGAAAGTTAAAGTACGGGCGGAGACTTTTGAGGAAAAACGCATTCATTATCGAGTTCATAGTCATTCTTCAATGAAGCCGTAGCGGCAGTGAACTCAGCTTAAAAGAGCAGACGTAAAGGGGAGATAAAAAGCGTCAGGCCGGCCGTAAAGAAAGTATAAAGGCGGTCCCGTTATTTCTCTTTTTTTTGCATATCGAGCAGCTGCTCGGGCGTGACGGCCGGATAACCCTGCGCGTCTTCCGGCACTTCGTGCATCGCCGGAATCGGCACCAGAGGGCCTAAAAAGCGCGGTTCGCGTTTGAAGATATACAGATCGGCCAGGGCACCAAAGCGGGCGCCGAACTCGCGCACGCGCACGCTCAGCATATCTTTTGGCGACGGCACCGCGTAGCACTGCGCCTGAATGCCCATATGCAGGGCGATAAACAGCGCGCGCTCGCAGTGGAAGCGCTGGGTGATGATGATGAAGTCGTTGGTGTCGAAGACTTTGCGCGTGCGCACGATGGAGTCCAGGGTGCGGAACCCGGCGTAGTCGAGCACGATATCGGCCGGATCCACGCCCGCAGCAATCAGGTCCTTACGCATCGTCACCGGTTCATTGTAGCTTTGCAGGGCGTTATCGCCGCTCAGCAGCAGGTAGTTCACCTTGCCGCTGTTGTAGGCGTTCAGCGCGCCCTGAATGCGGTAACGGTAATACTGATTGATTACGCCGGTGCGGTAATACTTGGCGGTGCCAAGCACCACGCCAACCTGACGATAGGGCAGGTCCTGCAGGTCATCAAAGATGTAGGGGGCGGTTTTCCAGCTCATCCAGCGGTCGAGACCCAGCACGATCAACAGCAGTATGCCGACCAGGACAGACAGGCTGTAAAAAACGCGCTTTAACATGCAGATGGCTCGTTCGTGGATGAAATTTAACTCAGGCTACTTTACCCGCCTGGTTAGCGCAAGAAACAGCGATTCAACTGAGGGGTTTTTCAGCAAACGGGCGGGCATTTTTGCCCGCCGGAAGGATTACGCCAGCAGTACGCGGTCGATCATCGTGCAGCCCAGCGCTTTGAGCGTTGCGGCGGTGGCATCCCACTGGATCAGTGGCGCATCGGCAATCTCAGCCAGAATGGCGCGCTGAATGTCCGGATAATCATAGCCGTTCAGGCTCAGCAGGTTAAGCGCGCCCTGCAGCGGTGGCAGGGTTGGGTTAAACGCGGCGTTTTCCGCATAGCTGCCGGTGAAGATTCGGCCATCACGGCACTGCAACGCTACGCCGCTCGGGGACTTGCTGTATGGCGTGTGACTTTTATTCGCCGCGCGAATCGCTGCCTGACTCAGGTCATCGCCGGACAGGGCGTAACCGTGGTCCTGATCGTCCATCAGCAGCGTTTTGATCTCCAGATCTTTCGGACCAAATGCGTCAGGCAGATAATCGCCCAGCGTGTGCGGCGCGCGGCCCGGCAGATTGATGCGCAGCTGCAGCCCGCTGTTCAGCTCGTTCATAAACTGACGGCAGTGGCCGCACGGAGTGTAGTTAACGGTAATGGCGCTCAGCGCTTTTTCACCGCGCAGCCAGGCGTGGCTGATGGCGCTCTGCTCGGCGTGAACCGTTTGCTGCATGGTCGCGCCCAGGAACTCCATGTTGCCGCCGAAGTACCAGGTACCGCTGACGCCGCGCGCAATGGCCCCGACGTTGAAGTGGGAGAGATCGGCCCGCGCGCAGGCGGCAGCCAGGGGTAGCAGTGCGAAAGCCAGCGCGTCTTCGTCCAGTCCCGTTGCCTGTTTCAGCATCGTGACCTGCTCCGCGGTCAGCAGGGCGGGGAAGTGTGCATCTGCCAGAACGGGAGCCAGGGCTGACTGCAAATTCTCTGCAAGCTGGGCGAAAGCAGCTTGAAAACGTGGGTGCATGGCGTTTGCCTCATAAAGGTTAATGGATCGGTAGTTTACGGAGCCGCCAGGGCTTTATATGTGATCTACTTCTCATTATGTATGCAACTTATGAAAGCAAAATGAAATTTGCGCGACGCATCGCAAATTTTAGCCCATCACCGCCAGAATCAGCGGGAAAATGAACGGGGCCAGCAGGGAGGTGATAATTCCGCAGATCACCAGCGCCAGCGAGCTAAACGCCCCTTCTTGATAATCCAGCTCCGCGCAGCGGGCAGTGCCCAGGGCGTGGGAAGCTGTCCCCATCGACAGACCTCGTGCCGCTTTAGTATGAATGCGCATACCGTTCAGCAGGCTGTGGCCAAACACCGCGCCGAGAATACCGACGAAAATAACGCACATCGCGCTAATTGCTGGAATACCGCCGAGGCTACCCCCAACCGCCATCGCGATAGGCGTGGTCACAGATTTAGGCAGAATAGAGGCGGCAATCTGCGGCGAGGCCCCCATCAACAGCGCCACCGACGTACCGGTGATCATCGCCACCAGGCTGCCGACAAAGCAGATGGTAATGATGGATTTCCAGCGGGCGCGGATCTGGTGTAGCTGCTCATATAAAGGAAAGGCGAGCGCCACAACGGCGGGCTGCAGCAGGTCGTTTAAAATTTTGCTGCCGGCAAAGTAGCGTTCGTAAGGAATGCCGGTGAGCAGCAGGAACGGAATAATCACCACCATTGCCACCAGCAGCGGGTTCAGCAACGGCATTTTGAAACGCGCGGCAAGCTTACGTGCGGCGAAGAATACTGCGAGGGTGAGCGGCAGCGACCACCAGATATTGGCCATCATTTTTTTGTTTTCTCCCCAATCACGTTACGTTCGCCATGCACCAGATGCGAACTCCAGCTCACGACCAGGAAAACCACCAGCGTACTCACCGCGCAGGAGACAACAATCGGGCCGAACTGGGCCTTTAGCAAATCAAAATACTGCATGACCCCGACGCCGATAGGCACGAAAAGCAGCGCCATATAGCGAATGAGGACGAAGCAGCCGGGATTGACCCACTTTGCAGGCAGGATTTGCAGCGCCAGCAAAACAAAGAGGATCAGCATGCCGATAATGCTGCCGGGAATGGTGATGGGCAGCAGCGACGCGATGAAAATCCCGGCATACAGGCAGGCGTAAATCAGGACGAATGCGCGCAGATATTGCCAGATAATGTTCAATGTTTTGCTCATGGTGATAGTCCTTGCTGAAACGCATTCATCATACAATTAAACCTAAAAATGTGCCACGGATCACATCATGAATTTTGAGCATACCAGACATTCCGGAATGGAACGTCCGGTATCATCTTACTGGTGCAGGCAAAGTTTAGAGGAAAGGAATTGCACTGGCGAAGTAACGCGCCAGAGAAGGCATCAGCGTCAGGCGGTCAGTTTATCGAGAAAAGAAAACAGCACCTGGTTCATTTCGCGATAATCATGCGAGCGGAGTTTTTCCGCCGTTTCGACAAAACGGAATTCACCCGCGCGGCGGAGGTCACTCTGCGAATGCTCAATCAGCAACTCTACCACCTCCGGCGTCAGCTCCATATGGCACTGGAAACCGTAAACCCGTTCGCTGTATTGCACGATCTGACGGGGGCAGCCCTCGCTGTAAGCGAGCACCTTAGCCTGTGGCGTCAACCCAGGCATATCGTTATGCCAGTGACCGACGTTCAATTCGTGGCCAAAATCCGCAAACAGCGGGTTCGCCTTGCCTGCATCGGTGAGCCTGATGGGGAATTTGCCGATCTCTTTTTCCGGGCTATGACAAAACGCAGCCCCCAGCGCTTCGCCGATAAGCTGCGAGCCAAGACAAACGCCTATCACCGTTTTACCTGCCTCTATCGCGCGGCTGATGAGTGCCTTCTCCGCCTGTGCATCGAACCAGGGGCATTCCTCAGGCGTGGTAGCGGGGGACTGCGGGCCTCCCATGATGATAAGCAGATCCGTGCGCCCCAGCTTCTCGGGTAAAGGATCGCCCTGATAAACTCTGGTGTAGCTCAGAGTATGGCCGCGGCTTTTACCCCAGATTTCATAGGCGCCCGGCGCTTCGAAATGTTCATGAATGATAAAATGAATGTGCATTGCGTCTCTCTCCGGTTACGTGTACAAGCAGCATCATAAGTGGAAGGGAGGAATGTGAAATGCCAACCGTTATCGATAAAACGCCAATTCATGACGATGACATCGGATGGTCCAGAGGGGCTATTAGCTATACGCGCGGCGAAGTGGATCCGCCTCACCAGCATTCACAGGGACAGCTTTTGTTTGCCATCAAAGGGGTGATGCTGGTCGAAACCGGCAATAAGCGTTGGGTCATACCGCCGCAGCGCGCGCTGTGGATCCCTCCCTTTCAGGAACACACCTACAGCGTGTTATCCGCAACGGAGCTGCGCGCGGTCTGGTTTAGCCCCACGCTGATATCGCAATGCGGATCTTTTAAACGGAAAGAAGAGGTTCACGTCATTATGGCGACAGCGTTGTTCAAAGAGCTGATAGCCGGGCTGTTCAGCGCGGAATACCGGCCAGCCACTCAGCGCAGCATGGCCGTTTTGCTGCTCGATATTCTCAGTGAAGCTCAGCAAATCTCGGCCGAATTACCGATGCCCGTGGATGAGCGCTTACATCGCGTTGCCTGTGACATCATTGCCAGCAATCTCTGGGATGTTTCTATGGAAAGGCTGGCGGAACAGGCCGCTATGTCTGAACGCACATTCTCACGCGCGTTTATCAAAGATACCGGCTTTAGCTTCCGGGCCTGGCGACAGCGCGCAAGGATCTGTGCCTCGCTGGACCTGCTCGCCAACGGATACCCGGTTAAGCAGGTGGCCTGGATGCTGGGGTTTTCAGGGCAGGCGGCATTTGCGGCGGCGTTTCGCGCCGTTGTCGGGGCAACTCCGGCTGACTTTCTCCCTGAACAGAAGCGCTTCCCAGCGATATAGAGAGCGGCTACTATAGCGCGTCTTTTTTCACAGGTACTGCTATGCGTGTTTTACTGGCCCCAATGGAAGGCGTGCTCGACTCCCTCGTGCGCGAGCTTCTGACCGAGGTGAACGACTACGATCTCTGCGTGACGGAATTTCTGCGCGTGGTCGATATGCTGTTGCCGGTAAAATCCTTCTACCGTCTATGCCCCGAGCTGCACAACCAGAGCCGGACATCTTCCGGCACGCTGGTGCGTATTCAACTGCTCGGCCAGTACCCCGAATGGCTGGCGGAAAACGCCGCCCGCGCGGTTGAGCTGGGCTCTTACGGTGTGGATCTCAACTGCGGCTGCCCGTCGAAGCTGGTTAACGGCAGCGGTGGCGGAGCGACCTTGTTGAAAGATCCTGAGCTGATTTACCGCGGCGCGAAAGCCATGCGTGAGGCAGTGCCCGCGCATTTGCCGGTGACGGTTAAGGTGCGCCTGGGATGGGACAGCGACGCGCGGCAGTTTGAAATCGCCGATGCGGTGCAGCAGGCCGGAGCCACCGAGCTGGTGGTGCATGGCCGCACCAAAGAAGACGGCTACAAAGCCGAGCGCATAAACTGGCATGCGATCGGCGAGATCCGCAAACGCCTCTCTATTCCGGTGATCGCTAACGGCGAAATCTGGGACTACGAGAGCGCGCAGGCCTGTCTGCAGGCCACCGGCTGCGATGCGGTAATGACCGGTCGCGGCGCCCTGAACGTCCCTAACCTCAGCCGGGTGGTGAAATATAACGAACCGCGAATGCCGTGGGCAGACGTCGTCACGCTGCTGCAAAAATACAGCCGTCTGGAAAAACAGGGCGATACCGGTTTGTATCACGTCGCGCGTATTAAACAGTGGCTGAGTTATTTACGCAAAGAGTACGATGAAGCGCTGGGGTTATTTCAGGAGATTCGGACATTACAGACTTCGGCTGATATTGCCCGGGTAATTCAGTCGAAATAATAAGCGTTAAATTGCTCACACTTTTTTAAATCAGAAAAAAGTTCAGGTTTTCAACGTGGCGCGACGGTGTTAAGGTGCCACTGTTTTCAAAGCAGGATTGTTACTGGTTAACAGGCAAAACCTAAGCGTTTCACAGCATTTTCGCTGTGGAGCGCTTAGGTTTTTTTTTTGCCTGTCGTTTACGCAGGAGAGACATTTGGCTTAGCGCTTTTTAATGATTTTAAAAACTGAATTATCGACAGGAAATAGAAAAATTTCCTGCGGCCGGTTACGCACTCAATACTCAATCACAGGTTGTTATCATGGCATATAAAAATAAACTCTATGCGTTCGCCTTATTGGCGATATCCCCGCTGTCGATGGCGCAAGACTGGAACGGTACGGTACTAGGTTTTGAGGCTCCACCGGCGCCGCTTCTCGGCAATATGCTCGGTGTGCGTAAAATTCTCAACGATAACGGCTTTACGTACAATCTCGGCTATTTGAATGAGTTCGGCTGGAACGGCGGCGGTGGCTATAACCACGACTCCCACGTGGCCTATATTGACCAGTTCGCGCTGACCTTCAACCAGGACCTGGAGCGCTGGACCGGTATCCCGGACGCGCGTATCGAGGGAAACATCGTTAACCGCAACCACAATGACGATCTCACCACCAAACGCGTGCAGGATCCGCGCGTCAACTTCAACGATCTGACCCAAGAGAGCTGGGGCGGGCAGTCGATTACCCGTCTGGGCTGGCTGACCTTTGCCCGCAGCTTTGACGACCGGCGTCTGACCTGGCGCATAGGGATGATGAACAAGGTACAGACCTTCGATCAAATTATCCCCTGTGATTTCCAGCTGCTGTCCCAGTGCGGCGGAAAGTCCGCCAACTCGCTGACCTGGAACAACTGGAACGTGCACACCTGGGGCACCACGCTTGCCTATAAACTCACGCCGACGCTGACCTTAAAAGGCGGCGTGATGGAGCAGAATCCGCAGGCCGCCAGCCGCAGCCATGCGTGGAGCTGGTCGACGAAGGGCAGCAAAGGGATCTTACTGCCGGTTGAAATCGAAGCGCGTCCGCTGATTAACGGCCTGCCGGGCGCGTACAACCTGGGCGTGGTATTTACCAACGCGCCGCAAACCGATCTCTATCGCGGCAAATCGGGTGGGGCGGGGGCGACGGACCCGGACGGATTCGATACGCACAGCCGGACCTGGTTTATGTACGCCGGACTGAACCAGCAGCTAACGCAGCATCAGGACGATCCGAATCGCGGGTTGAGCACCTCGTTCAGCATGAGCCTTGCGGAGCAGAGCAGTAACTACATGCACCAGGTATACGCCGCCTCGCTGCGCTACCGCGGGCTGTTTGATGCGCGACCGGAAGACTGGATTGGCTTTGGCTTAACCTGGATTGATATGAGCAGCCAGTACGCCCGCAACCAGCGTTATCTGAACAGCCTGAGCGGCGTTAGCGATTACAACAATCCTGCATATCACCCGGTGCCGGGCCATTCCCTGAACGGTGAGTTTTACTACCGTTTTCGTCCGGCGTCATGGCTAGAACTACAGCCGGGCATTCAGTACTGGTACCATCCCGGCGGGGTCAGCCGCACCCAGGATGCCTGGGTCACCGAGCTGAAAACGGTGGTGACCTTCTGATATCACCGTAGCAAGTTCGATCCGCGTCACGTTTCTGACGCGTGACGCATTGAGGCTACGAATGAAACTGATAGAGTGCCAGAACTGGATTGTTACTGCTTATGCAGGCAAAACCTGATTTTCTGGCATCTGCCGGAGGTCAGGTTTTTTTGTTTCTGGGGTTCCGATGAAAATCGCCAAGATACTCAATAATAACGTGGTGGTTGTTCAGGATGAGCGCGGGCGCGAACAGGTGGTGATGGGCCGTGGGCTGGCCTTTCAGAAGCGCGTCGGTGAAGCGCTGGATACCGCGTTGGTTGAAAAGGTGTTTGCGTTACAAAGCGATGAACTGGTGCGTCGGCTTGGGGAGCTGCTGAGTCAAATTCCGCTGGAGGTGATGACCACCTGCGACCGCATCATCGGGCTGGCGGCGCAGCGGCTGGGCAAGCTGCAGGAGAGCTTGTATATCACCCTCACCGATCACTGCTTCTTTGCTATTGAGCGGCAGAAGAACGGGCTGGCCATCAAAAACGTGCTGCTGTGGGATATTAAACGGCTGTATCCGAAGGAGTTCGAGTTAGGGCAGGAGGCGCGGGCCATTATCGCCAGACGCCTGAACGTCGAACTGGAGGAGGATGAGGCCGGTTTTATCGCGCTGCATCTGGTCACCGCGCAGCTGAACAGCGAAATGCCGGAGGTGATGCACGTGACGCGGGTGATGCAGGAGATCCTCCAGCTGGTGAAGTATCAGCTGCAGCTTGAGTATGACGAAGAGTCGCTCAGCTATCAGCGTTTTGTCACCCACCTGAAGTTTTTTGCCCAGCGGATGCTCACCCGCACCGTGGTGGAAGATGACGATGTCTCGCTGCATACGGCAGTAAAAGACAACTACGCGAAAGCGTGGAAATGCGCCGAGAAAATCGCCCAGCACCTGAACAAAAGCTATCAGCGTGAGCTGACGACCGAAGAAATTATGTTCCTCGCCATTCATATCGAGCGGGTGAGAAAAGAGGGGCGTTAAGCCTCAAAACAGGATTGTTACTGCATCACGCAGGCAAAACCTGAGCGCGGCCTTCGTCAGAAGGCCGTTCTCGGGTTTTTTTATTTTTGTACTCAGTCAACAGGTGCCTGCGGGCATCGGATGTAAGGAAATCGAGATGGAATACCAGGCTTTAGCGAAGGATATTCTCGGCCACGTTGGCGGAAAAGAGAACATCGTCAGTCTTGTGCACTGCGCGACCCGGCTTCGCTTCAAACTTAAAGATAATCAACGCGCCGATGCGGAAGGGCTCAAGAAAAACCCGGGCGTGATCATGGTAGTCGAAAGCGGCGGCCAGTTTCAGGTGGTGATTGGCAACCACGTTCACGACGTCTGGCAGGCGGTGCGCAATGAAGCAGGCCTTACCGACGACGCGCCCGTCGCGGAAGAGAAGGGCGAAAAGGGGAACCTGCTGGGCCGCCTGATTGACATCGTCTCCGGGATCTTCACCCCGTTTATCGGCATTCTGGCCGCGTCCGGTATTCTGAAAGGGCTGCTGGCGCTGGCCGTGGTATGCGGCTGGCTCACGACCGGGAGCGGCACGTATAAAATCTGGTTTGCCGCCAGCGACGCACTGTTCTTCTTCTTCCCGATGGTGCTGGGCTATACCGCCGGGAAAAAATTCGGCGGCAACCCGTTTATTACCATGGTGATCGGTGGGGCGCTCACCCATCCGGTAATGATTGCGGCGTTTAACGCCAGCCAGCAGCCGGGCGCGGTGTCGGACGCCTTTTTGGGCATCCCTGTCACCTGGTTCAACTATAGCTCGTCGGTGATCCCGATTATTCTCGCCGCGTGGGTGAGCTGCTGGCTTGAAAAACAAAGCACCAGGCTGCTGCCTTCCTCGATGAAAAACTTCTTCGCGCCGCTGATCTGTCTGGGTGTGACCGTGCCGCTGACTTTCCTCGTTATCGGGCCGCTGGCGACCTGGCTGAGCCAGCTGCTGGCGAACGGCTATCAGAGTATTTACGTTCTGGCGCCGTGGCTGGCGGGTGCGGCGATGGGCGCGCTATGGCAGGTCTGCGTTATTTTTGGCCTGCACTGGGGGCTGGTGCCGCTGATGATTAACAACCTGGCGGTGCTGGGGCATGACTCCATGCTGCCCATGCTCTTGCCCGCGGTGTTTGGTCAGGTGGGGGCGGCGCTGGGCATTTTCCTGCGCACCCGCGATGCGCGTCAGAAAATGCTGGCCGGTTCATCCGTGACGGCAGGTATTTTCGGTATCACCGAACCCGCAGTGTATGGCGTAAACCTGCCGCTGCGCCGTCCGTTTATTTTCGGCTGCGTGGCGGGGGCTATCGGCGGGGCGATTGTCGGCTTTAGTGACACCCACGTTTACTCTTTCGGCTTCGCCAATATCTTTACTGTCGCCCAGATGATCCCACCGGGCGGCGTGGACGCCACGCTGTGGGGCGGCATTATCGGTACGGTGGTGGCGCTGGTATTGAGCTGCGGCCTGACGCTGGTCGCCGGTATGCCAGGAAACACCGCGCCAGAAGGGGTGGTCACCGCGGGCGAAAACGATGTGCTGGCACCGATGACCGGTACCGTTCTTGCGCTCGACCAGGTGCCGGATACCACCTTTGCCAGCGGCCTGCTGGGCAGCGGTGCCGCGATTATTCCCTCCGATAACAAAGTGGTTGCCCCGTTTGCCGGCGTTGTGGCCTCGCTGTTCCAGACCAAACACGCAATTGGGCTGCTTAGCAACAGCGGGATTGAAGTGTTGATCCACGTGGGTATCGACACCGTGAAGCTCGACGGCAGGCCGTTTACCGCCCATGTAAAGGTCGGTGACAAGGTGCAGCCCGGCGATCTGCTGCTGGAGTTTGACCGACAGGCGATTATCGATGCCGGATACGACCTGGCGACCCCGATTATTATCAGTAACAGCGATGAGTATCGCGACGTGGTGACCGTGGCGGCAACGTCCGTCAGTGCCGGTGCGCCGTTACTCAGCGTAAGCCATCAATAACAGGAGAACGTGATGAATACTTTCCCGGACGATTTTTTATGGGGCGGCGCGGTTGCCGCGAATCAGGTAGAGGGCGCGTATCTGGAAGAGGGAAAAGGGCTGTCCACCTCAGACGTTCAGCCGCGCGGTGTCTTTGGCCCGGTGGTTGAGCGCGTGGCGGGTGACAGCGGCATCAAGGATGTTGCCATCGACTTCTATCATCGCTATCCGGAAGACATCAAACTGTTCGCTGAGATGGGCTTTAGCTGCCTGCGCGTCTCCATTGCCTGGACCCGCATTTTTCCGAACGGCGATGAGCAGCAGCCTAACGAGGCGGGGCTGGCGTTTTACGACCGGCTGTTTGACGAGCTTGCTGCGCACAACATTACCCCGCTGGTGACGCTGTCGCATTACGAAATGCCGTGGGGGCTGGTGAAGCAGTACGGCGGGTGGGGCAGCCGCCAGACTATCGGCTTCTTTGAACGCTATGCCCGTACCGTGTTCGTGCGCTACAAAGAGAAGGTGAAGCTCTGGCTGACCTTCAACGAGATCAATATGTCTCTGCACGCGCCGATGACCGGCGTGGGCCTGCCGGAAACCAGCAGCAAAGGTGAAGTGTATCAGGCAATCCACCATCAGCTGGTTGCCAGCGCGCTGGCGGTGAAGGCCTGCCACGAGATCATTCCTGATGCCAGAATTGGCAACATGCTGCTGGGCGGCCTGATGTATCCGCTGACCTGCAAGCCGGAAGATGTTCTGAAGACGCTGCAGGAAAACCGCACCTGGCAGTTCTTTGGCGACGTGCAGTGCCGCGGCGCCTACCCGGGGTATATGCAGCGCTTCTTCCGCGACAGCGGTATTCAGCTTGAGGTCACGGACGCCGACCGCGAGGCGCTGAAATCGACCGTCGATTTTATTTCCTTCAGCTACTACATGACGGGCTGCGTTACAGCGGATGAAGCTCTCAACCAGCAGGCGCGTGGCAACATCCTGAGCATGGTGCCAAACCCGCATCTGGCCAGTTCCGAATGGGGCTGGCAGATTGACCCCATCGGCCTGCGTACCCTGTTAAACGTGCTCTGGGATCGCTATCAGAAGCCGCTGTTTATCGTGGAAAATGGCCTCGGGGCGAAGGATAAACCGGATGCGGACGGTGTGGTGCAGGATGACTATCGCATCAGCTACCTTAACGACCATCTGGTACAGGTGCGTGAGGCAATTGATGACGGCGTTGAGGTGATGGGATATACCAGCTGGGGGCCAATCGATCTGGTGAGCGCGTCTAAAGCTGAACTCTCTAAGCGCTACGGCTTTATTTACGTCGATCGCGATGACAGCGGAAAAGGCACGCTGGCGCGCAGCCGCAAAAAGAGCTTCTACTGGTATAAAGAGGTTATTGCTACGAAAGGGGCTTCGCTGAAAGCCTGATATCATGGACGTTGCCCGGCGATGCGCCGGGCAACGGAATCAGAAAATCATCTTGAATACACCGGTAACCACTAACAGACCTATCAGAAATATAATCAAAATAACCCACAGTAATATTTTCATTCCCTTCTCCCGCTCATGTATGTCCTGAATAAGTGTAGCAGCGTATTTATGGTTGGCATGAATGTATTAAATTTAATCATTATTTTTAGGAATAAATTTCCGTGTATTAAGATGTATGACAATTTGCGGATTGCCACGCGTTACTAAAAAAATGAATGACACTGAGCGTAACGTGCGCCTTTATTTTTTGAGTTTATGGCGTCATGAAACGTTCTCTTATTTTTTCTCTGAGTGCTCCCTTCGTTTTTATTCTTGCAGCCTGTGCGCCTGAACATGCCACAGTATCCCCCATTAAAACGCAAACCGCTGCGGCGTCGGTGAATACGCAGCTTCGTCATACCGACTGGCCGAAAAATGAGTGGTGGAAAGAGTATAACAATCAGGAACTTAACGGCCTTATTGCTAAAGCATTGAGCGATGCGCCTGATATGCAGATTGCCCGTCAGCGCATTACGCTTGCCGAAGCCCAGGCCAAAGCCGTAATGGCAGCCGACGGTCCGCAGATTAATTTTTCCGCCGATGCGGAACGTCAGAAAATGTCCGCCGAAGGGCTGATGGGGCCGTTTGCCTTTACCGACCCGGCTGCAGGCACCACCGGGCCGTGGTATACCAACGGCACCTTTGGCCTGACCGCAGGCTGGGATCTCGATCTGTGGGGAAAAAATCGCGCCCGGGTCGAGGCCCGGATTGGCAAAGTGAATGCGCAAAAAGCGGAGCTGGAACAGACGCGTCAGCTGCTGGCCAGCAGCGTGGCGCGGCTCTACTGGGAGTGGCAAACGCAGGCCGCCGTGGGGGAGGTTCTCGCCCAGATCAAACATGAGCAGGATAATATTATCGGTGCCGATCGCGAGCTGTATCAACACGGCATCACCTCCTCCGTGGAGGGCGTCGAAACGGATATCAACGCCAACAAAACCGAAGCGCAGCTGGCAGAAGTCAACGGGAAGATGAAAGCCGTTGAGGCGCGCCTGGTCGCGCTGACGAACGCCTCTTCCGTGACGCTGACGCGGCACGCCTTGCCGACGGTGGAAGCCTCGTTACCGTCGACGCTCGGCTATGAACTGCTGGCACGTCGTCCGGATCTTCAGGAGGCGCACTGGTATATCGAAGCCTCTATGAGCGAAGTGGAGGCTGCCCGAGCGGCTTTCTACCCTGACGTGAACCTGATGGCATTCTTACAGCAGGATGCCCTGCACCTGAGCGATCTGTTGCGCTCTTCCTCGCAGCAGATGGGCATGACCGCCGGGCTGACGCTGCCGATTTTCGACAGCGGCAGGCTGAACGCCAGCCTGGATATCGCTCAGGCGCAGAATAATCTCTCGGTGGCGAACTACAACAAAGCGGTGGTCGAAGCCGTCAATCAGGTGGCACGCACGGCCAGTGAAGTCGAAACGCTGACGGCGAAGAACAGCCACCAGCAGCAGGTTGAAAAAGATGCGGCACGCGTTGTGGCGCTTGCCCAGGCGCGTTTCAGCGCGGGGATCGTTGCGGGCTCTCGGGTCAGTGAAGCCAGAATACCGGCCCTCAAAGAACACCTCGAAGGATTACTGTTAAAGGGGCAGTATGTCGACGCCACGCTGCAGCTGACCTCGGCGCTGGGCGGTGGCTATCATCATGGCTAAAAAAGGTCATTATCTATACTTACCTCTTTGCAGTTTTTCAGGAGGTGAGTATGACCAGAGTAGCGATTGTGACCGCATCGGATTCCGGGATCGGTAAAACCACGGCGCTGATGCTTGCAGAGCGCGGGTTTGATATTGGCGTCACCTGGCATTCGGATGAAAAAGGGGCGCTGGAAACCTGCCGAGAAGTTGAAGCGCAGGGGCAGCGCGCAGAGGCTATCCATCTTGACTTAAGCACACTGCCGGAAGGCGCAGAGGCTATTGAAACGCTGATTGCGCGTTTTGGCCGGCTGGACGTGCTGGTCAATAATGCGGGTGCGATGACCAAAGCGCCGTTCCTTGAAATGCCGTTTGACGACTGGCGGAATATTTTCACCGTCGACGTGGACGGCGCGTTTCTCTGTTCACAAATTGCCGCCCGGCAGATGGTGAAGCAGGGGGAAGGGGGGCGAATTGTGAACATTACCTCGGTGCATGAGCACACGCCGCTGCCGGAGGCGAGCGCCTACACGGCGGCAAAACATGCGCTCGGCGGGTTAACCAAATCCATGGCGATGGAGCTGGTTAAGCACAATATTCTGGTGAATGCCGTCGCGCCGGGTGCCATTGCCACGCCGATGAATGACATGGACGACGGCGAAGTGAAGGAAGGCTCAATGCCGGAAATACCGCTGGCAAGGCCGGGCCACACTAAAGAGATTGCCAGCCTGGTGGCGTGGCTTTGCGACAGCGACGCCAGCTATACCACAGGGCAATCGTTTATCGTCGACGGGGGCTTTATGTTGGCGAACCCGCAGTTTAAGCCGGAGGGGTAGTAACCTTTCTCCCTCTCCCTCTCCCTCTCCCTCTCCCTTGAGAGAGAGGGCTGGGGTGAGGGGGAACATACGGCTGTAGTGGTCATTCCGTTCACTTCATGTTCCTTGCTACTCTGTAACAGCATGACCTGTGAACGTGCCAGGGCGGCTCAATCGCCGCCGCCCTGGCGACCCGGGCTCCCGGCGGTAAATCGCCGCTTCGCGGATTGCTCGCCCCATCCCTGGGGCTCACCCTTTCCGGGCCAGCGCAGGCGCTGTCCAAAATTGCTCCCGGCAATTTTGTCCTCAGCTTATTCCTTCAGGCTATCGGGTCGGGCATGAGCCTGCATCCCTGCAGGCCACGCCCTCTCGGCGCATCCCTGCGCCTCGCCCCGGCCTTACGGAAACGCTTCGGCGATTTACAGCCGGACCAGGGCGTCGCTGTAAGTGATTAATTTTGCGAAGCAACGTTCATCGCTTCAGGTAAAAAAATACTGGGGATTCCTCAGCCCTGTGGGGTAGGGTGAGGGCATCAGGCCGCACTCACTCCTCATCCCGCGTCTTTTCCCGGTGCTTCAGCCACAGTCGAACCCCAACCACCGCCACAACCACAAGAATCAACCACGCCCAGTGCTTCAGGTGCTGGTCGAGATTATGCAGCCATGGCGCAATCACTTCGCCCCCTGCGTAACCGAGCGTTGTAAAGATCAGCGCCCAGGCAACCGCGCCCACAATATTGAGTGGCAGAAAAATTTTTGGCGGCAGATGACTGGCACCAATCAGTATCGGCCCGATAATGCGAAAGCCATACATAAAGCGCGTGCCAATGACGAACAGATAGGGATGACGTTGAATGAGCCGCTGAGCGCGGCGGATTTTCTTTTGATGCTTTGCGAAGCGTTTAAGCAGCGTTGGCCCAAAGCGCAGTCCCAGAAAGTAGAGCAGCTGATCGCCAATCATTCCACCCAGCGCGACCGCGGCAACGACCAGCGGGAACTTCAGTAATCCCTGATGTGCGGCGACGCCCCCTAACAGCGTGATGGTTTCACCTTCTGCTACGCTGCCGATGACCAGCGCGGCATATCCATATTGTTCAATGAGTGCGTTAATATCCATTACGTAAATGTTATCTCCCTCAGCGTACCTCGTTTAATCATATACCCCATGAATCAACAGCGGGGAAATCAACGGAAATTTCCCACTGTACATAAAATAATCTAAAGCCTGCATTATACTTAAGGTATCGCTGACGGGCCGACAACAAGGGGGCGCTATGAACCATGTCTGGGGACTTTTCTCCCATCCCGATCGTGAAATGCATGTCATTAAAAGTGAGAACGAAACGGTCTCGCATCATTACACGCACCATGTGCTGCTGATGGCTGCGGTGCCGGTAATATGCGCCTTTATCGGAACAACACAAATCGGCTGGAACTTCGGTGACGGCACCGTAGTTCAGCTTTCCTGGTTTACCGGGCTTTATCTGGCCATCGTTTTTTATGGCCTGATGCTGGCGGGTGTGGCGGTTATGGGGCGCGTCATACACTGGATGGCGCGTAACTATCCGCAGCGTCCATCGCTGGCGCACTGTATGGTCTTTGCCGGATATGTCGCGACCCCGCTGTTCTTAAGCGGTATTGTTGCGCTCTATCCACTGGTCTGGCTGTGCGCGCTGATCGGTACCATTGCCCTCTTTTACACCGGGTATCTGCTGTATCTGGGGGTTCCAACCTTCCTGAATATCAATAAAGAAGAAGGCCTGAGTTTTTCCAGTTCAACACTCGCCATTGGGGTGCTGGTGCTGGAGGCGCTACTGGCGCTGACGGTTATTCTTTGGGGTTACGGATACCGTCTCTTCTGAGTTCACTGCATTGCTGGCGTAAATGCCAGCAATGCAGCATCTGTTCACGATTATCCACTGGCGACAACGCCCGGTGACCGCTATGATGCCGAAGCCAGCCTGTGTTTATCCGTTGATACAGGCGGTGTACGTCATGACGTGCGTGAATAATTATCAGAAGTCTCACCATGCAGAAATTCCGAGTCTCTTTACTTAGCCTGGCGCTGCTGCTGGGCGCGTCCGCTGCCGTGCCGGCCGTCGCCAAAACGCCCGCGGTGAGCGCCGCCGCTGCTCAACCGCAAATTGCGTCCGGCAGCGCGATGATTGTCGATCTCAACACCAATAAGGTGATCTACGCCAGCCATCCGGACCTGGTGCGCCCGATCGCCTCAATTACCAAATTAATGACCGCGATGGTGGTGCTTGATGCACATCTGCCGCTGGACGAAAAATTGAAGGTGGATATCAGCCACACGCCGGAGATGAAGGGGATCTACTCTCGCGTGCGTCTGAACAGTGAAATCAGCCGTAAAAATATGCTGCTGCTGGCGCTGATGTCGTCTGAAAACCGGGCGGCGGCGAGCCTGGCGCACCACTATCCGGGCGGCTACGACGCCTTTATCCGCGCGATGAACGCGAAAGCCAAAGCGCTGGGGATGAACAATACGCACTACGTTGAACCGACGGGGCTGTCGATCAACAACGTCTCCACGGCGCGCGATCTGACGAAACTGCTGATTGCCAGCAAACAGTATCCGCTGATTGGTCAGCTCAGTACCACCCGTGAAGAGATGGCGACCTTTGCGAACCCGGCCTATACGCTGCCGTTCCGCAATACTAACCATCTGGTTTATCGGGATAACTGGAATATTCAGCTAACGAAAACCGGCTTTACCAACGCGGCAGGGCACTGTCTGGTGATGCGCACCGTGTTTAACGGTAAGCCGGTGGCGCTGGTGGTGATGGATGCCTTCGGCAAATATACCCACTTCGCGGACGCGAGCCGCCTGCGCACCTGGATTGAAACCGGAAAAGTGCAGCCTGTACCGGCCGCGGCATTGACGTATAAAAAGCAGAAAGCCGAGCAGATGGCGACGGCGCAGAACGATTAGGTAAAAGCAAAACGGTAACGCATGTTACCGTTTTTTATGTTTTCTCCCTCTCCCTGTGGGAGAGGGCCGGGGTGAGGGCATCAGACCGCACTGCGTTTATTCCGGCAGCGTCCAGTCACCATCGTTGAGCGGGCGCTGCATAATCACCGTATCCCGCCAGTCGCCTTTCTTATACCCCACGCTGCGCAGCTGACCGACAATCTCGAAGCCGTGCTTTTTATGCAGCCGCAACGAGCCGGCATTATTATTGCCATCTCCCACCACGGCAATCATCTGCCGCCACGGCCCTTGCTCGCAGCGTTCAATCAACGCATCCATCAGTGCCGAGCCAAAACCGCGCCCGGTGATGCTGGCATCAACGTAAATCGACTCTTCCAGGGTATAGCGGTAGGCGTGTCGCGGACGGTAAGGCGTCGCGTAGCAGTAGCCCACCACGATGCCGCGATACAGCGCGATAAGCCACGGTAAACCGTTCTCAGCCACGCTTTTCATGCGATGTCGCATTTCGTCGATGGTGGGGGGGACTTCTTCAAACGACGCGCGCCCGTGAAGCACATGCCATGCATAGATCGCGGCAATAGCATGCACATCATCGGGAAGGGCGTCGCGCACTTCCAGTTCGGTCTCGGATAAAACATCAACAGCCGACATGATGTGCCTGCTCCTCGTTATAGAAAGCCGGAGAAACGTTTCTCCGGCGATAAGCAGTTACTCTATTACGATTAAGGAGCGCTTAACAATCTCTCAAATTTGGCTGTAGGAATTAATCAGACGTTTGCGTTATGCGCTGCTCCGCGTCTGCGCTCTCTTTCCAGTATTTCTTCCGCGTTGTTTTACCAATGCCGGGATTCATGCTGTTTGTAGGGTCATTCTCGCGATAAAACTGCTTAAGTGCGTCAGGGGCTTCATAAAGATGTCCGACGTTATGTTCCGCAGGATATTGTGCGCCGCGTTCACGCAGAAGGGCGAGCATCTGCTCCTTCAGTTCGTGTGCGTCGACCCCTTTTTTGACAATGTAATCCTGATGGAAGACATAACACATAAAATGGCCGTAATAGAGCTTGTGCACCAGCTTGCTGTCGATTTCCGGCGGGAGATGCTCGAACCAGTCGGTGTCGTTACGCCGCAGGGCGATATCCAGCGCCAGAATATCTTCCACTTCTTCGGAATGCACCGCCTGATAACGGATGGCTGCGCCTGCGGCGGCAAAACGGTGCAGGAAGGCTTTGCTGCCCTCTTCAGGCGTACAGGCAAAGAAATCCCCTTCGGCGGTTTTGAAGTATTCGGTCAGCCAGGACTGCGCTTCGGCAATCCCGTCCCCGGCCATTTTCAGCAGCAGGTGATGTTCGTACTTGTCGCGCCAGATTTTCATTCTCTCCGGTAAATGCGCCGGGAAAACGTTGCCCAGCTTCTGCATAAAGCGGTCGGTGAAGTGGGGTTTAAACAGCGACACTTTCTCCAGCATCGCATCGGTGCGGCCCTTCATGGTGAAGAAGAACGGCATTTTGTCGGTGCCGAGCTTGTCGATCATCAGGAAGGTATCTTTGCCGTAACGTTCGGCGATGTCGTAAATGTCCCGGTGCATGTACTCGCCCGCCACCGGAAGATTGCTGAATTCGCCCAGAATATGACGGCGGATTTCCGTCAGAACCTCAGGCTGATTGGTACCGATGTAAAATACCTGCTGCTTTTTCTCTGCCGGGAAGGTATCCAGACGCACAGCAAAAACGGCAAGCTTCCCGGCGCACCCGGAGGATTCAAACAGGCGGTCCGGGTCGGCGTTGTAGCGCGCCGGCGTATCGGCGTCGATATCCCGGACGCGGGTCACGTAGTCGTGATCGTGCGCATGACGACCGTCGTGCTGCACGTCTTCGTCCTTCACGCGATCGTCGTCAAGCTTGCTGAGGATCTGTTCTGGCGTCACGCCGAGATCGATTCCCAGATGGTTCACCAGCGTCAGCTTGCCGTTTTCGTCAATACGGGCAAACAGCGACATCTCGGTATACGCCGGGCCGCGCTGCACCAGCGAGCCGCCGGAGTTATTGCAGATCCCGCCGACCACCGAGGCGCCAATGCAGGAGGAGCCAATCACCGAGTGCGGTTCGCGGCCCAGCGGCTTAAGCGCTTTTTCGAGGGAGTAAAGCGTGGTGCCGGGGAACGCGAGCACCTGCTCGCCCTTGTCCAGCAGGTGCAGCTTGTCGAGACGCAGGGTACTGATAATCACGATGTCACGATCGTAATCGTTGCCGTTCGGCGTGGAGCCTTCGGTCAGGCCGGTGTTGGCCGCCTGCATTAAAATAATCTTGTCGGCCGCGACGCAGGCGCTCAGCACGCGCCACAGTTCCAGCAGCGTGCCGGGGAAAACCACCGCCAGCGCCTCGCCCTGACCGGAGCGGAAGCCCTTGCGGTAGCGGGCGGTTTTAGCCGGGTCGGTAAGCAGGTGAGAGGAGCCAACCAGGCGCGACAGTTCGTTAATAAATGCTTTGTTATCGTCAGTTCGAACAGAAGACATCTTCCACTCCTTGTGGTGGGGCAAATTTCTCGCTGTAAAGCATAGCGCGATTAACTGTTAAGCGGTCGAGTATTCACGAGAAAAATCAGAGAATAACCCTGCAACGTTCAGAGGGTTTGTGGCACACTGCGCTTTTCGCACGGTATGGCCGAGATCGTCCGGCGGTTATTGATGAGAGAGTAAAACGACATGAAATGGCTATGTTCTGTAGGTGTCGCCGTCAGCCTGGCGCTGCAACCTGCGCTGGCAGAGGATTTGTTTGGCAATCACCCGCTCACGCCTGAAGCGCGGGATGCGTTTGTCACGGAATTGCTCAAGAAAATGACGGTCGATGAGAAAATCGGCCAGCTGCGTCTGATCAGCGTCGGCCCGGATAACCCGAAAGAGGCCATCCGCGAGATGATCAAAGACGGGCAGGTAGGGGCCATCTTTAATACCGTCACCCGCCAGGATATCCGCAAGATGCAGGACCAGGTGATGGATCTCAGCCGCCTGAAGATTCCGCTGTTCTTTGCCTATGACGTTGTGCACGGCCAGCGTACCGTCTTCCCGATTAGCCTTGGCTTAGCGTCTTCCTTTAACCTCGACGCGGTGAAAACCGTCGGGCGCGTGTCGGCGTATGAAGCGGCGGACGACGGCCTGAACATGACCTGGGCGCCCATGGTGGACGTCTCGCGCGATCCGCGCTGGGGCCGCGGCTCGGAAGGCTTTGGTGAAGATACGTACTTAACCTCCACGATGGGTAAAACCATGGTGGAAGCGATGCAGGGTAAAAGCCCGGCGGACCGCTACTCGGTGATGACCAGCGTCAAACACTTTGCGGCCTATGGCGCGGTTGAAGGCGGTAAAGAGTACAACACCGTCGACATGAGCCCGCAGCGCCTGTTCAACGACTACATGCCGCCGTACAAGGCAGGGCTGGATGCGGGCAGCGGCGCGGTGATGGTGGCGCTGAACTCGCTGAACGGCACGCCTGCGACCTCTGATTCCTGGCTGCTGAAAGACGTGCTGCGCGACCAGTGGGGCTTTAAGGGCATCACCGTTTCCGACCACGGCGCGATTAAAGAGCTGATCAAACACGGCACCGCCTCCGATCCGGAAGACGCGGTGCGCGTCGCGCTCAAGTCCGGCATCAACATGAGCATGAGCGACGAGTACTACAGCAAATACCTGCCTGGGCTTGTGAAGAGCGGCAAGGTAACGATGGCGGAGCTGGACGATGCGGCGCGCCACGTGCTGAACGTGAAATACGACATGGGGCTGTTTAACGATCCGTACAGCCACCTGGGCCCGAAAGACTCTGACCCGGCAGATACCAACGCTGAAAGCCGCCTGCATCGCAAAGAAGCGCGTGACGTGGCGCGCGAAAGCCTGGTGCTGCTGAAAAACCGCCTCGACACGTTGCCGTTGAAAAAATCCGGCACCATTGCCGTTGTGGGGCCGCTGGCCGACAGCAAGCGCGACGTGATGGGCAGCTGGTCTGCCGCGGGCGTGGCTGACCAGTCCGTGACCGTGCTGACCGGTATCAAGAGTGCCGTCGGTGAAAACGCCAAAGTGGTCTATGCCAAAGGGGCGAACGTTACCAACGATAAAGACATCGTGACCTTCCTCAACCAGTACGAGGAAGCGGTGAAGGTCGATCCGCGCACGCCGAAGGAGATGATTGACGAGGCGGTGAACGCCGCTAAGCAGTCTGACGTCGTGGTCGCGGTCGTGGGGGAAGCGCAGGGTATGGCGCACGAAGCCTCCAGCCGTACCGATATCACGATTCCACAGAGCCAGCGCGATCTGATCGCGGCCCTGAAAGCGACCGGCAAGCCGCTGGTGCTGGTGCTGATGAACGGTCGCCCGCTGGCGCTGGTGAAAGAAGACCAGCAGGCTGACGCCATTCTGGAAACGTGGTTCGCCGGTACCGAAGGCGGTAACGCCATCGCCGACGTGCTGTTTGGTGATTACAACCCGTCGGGCAAGCTGCCGATGTCCTTCCCGCGCTCCGTCGGGCAGATCCCGTTTTACTACAGCCACCTGAACACCGGTCGTCCGTACAATGCTGACAAGCCGAACAAGTACACGTCTCGTTACTTCGACGAAGCTAACGGCCCGCTGTATCCGTTTGGTTACGGCCTGAGCTACACCACCTTTAAGGTCTCTGACGTGAAAATGTCGGCGCCGACCCTGAAGCGTGACGGCAACGTTACCGCCAGCGTCGAGGTAACCAACACCGGCAAGCGCGAAGGGGCTACGGTGATTCAGATGTACGTTCAGGATGTTACCGCGTCGATGAGCCGTCCGGTGAAGCAGCTGCGCGGCTTCGAGAAGGTCAACCTCAAGCCTGGGGAAACCAAAACCATCAGCTTCCCGATCGACGTGGATGCGCTGAAGTTCTGGAACCAGCAGATGAAATATGATGCGGAACCGGGCAAATTTAACGTCTTTATCGGCGTGGACTCCGCCCGCGTGAATAAAGGCGAGTTCGAGCTGCTGTAACCTTTCCCTCCCCCCGTCCTGCGGGGGAGGCGTCTTACCTTATGCTAAAAAGGCATTTTGACGGTTAATTCCGCCGTTTTAAGCTACGCTTTTCTCTCAAGCCTCTGAAAAAGGCAGCAAAAAAATGAGGATAGCGGAATGACGATTGCAAAGGGGATGTTGGGATCTGCGGTGTTACTGGCGGCGCTGAGCCTGCCGTTACAGGCGGCGGAGCCGGTAAAAGTGGGCTCAAAGATCGATACCGAAGGCGCGCTGCTCGGTAATATTATTTTGCAGGTACTGGAAAGTCACGGCGTGAAAACGGTCAATAAAGTCCAGCTCGGCACCACGCCCGTCGTGCGCGGCGCGATTACATCCGGCGAGCTGGATATCTACCCGGAATACACCGGCAACGGCGCATTCTTCTTCAAAGATGAAAACGATCCGGCATGGAAAAACGCCAAAGCCGGGTATGAGAAAGTCAAAAAACTCGACGCGGAACAGAACAAACTGGTCTGGCTGACCCCGGCACCGGCCAACAACACCTGGACTATCGCCGTGCGCAAGGACGTGGCGGAGAAAGGGAAGCTGACTTCTCTGGCGGATCTCAGCCGCTACCTGAAAGAGAAGGGCGACTTTAAGCTGGCTGCGTCCGCGGAGTTTATCGAGCGTCCTGACGCGCTTCCGGCGTTCGAAAAAGCCTACGACTTCAAGCTCGACCAGGCTCAGCTGCTCTCGCTGGCGGGCGGGGATACGGCGGTAACCATCAAAGCGGCGGCGCAGCAAACCTCCGGCGTTAACGCGGCAATGGCCTACGGCACCGACGGCCCGGTGGCGGCGCTCGGCCTGCGAACCCTGACCGATCCTAAAGGCGTACAGCCGATTTACGCTCCGACCCCGGTGGTGCGTGAGGCGGTACTGAAAGCCTATCCGGAGATTGCCGAATGGCTCAAACCGGTTTTCGAAAAGCTTGATGAAAAAACGCTGCAGCAGCTGAATGCCAGCATTGCCGTCGAGGGGCTGGATGCCAAAAAAGTGGCCGCCGACTTCCTGAAACAACAAGGGCTTGTGAAGTAACGGGAAAGGGCTGTGCCAATAAAATGTCATAACCGCGTCCTGCTGCTGCTGGCCTGCGTGGCCATCACGGCGGTCGCGTTACCGTTTGTCAACGTTGCCCCAAACCGCCTGATGTCGGGGGAGGGCAAAGCGCTCTGGCAGGTCTGGTCGTTTACGCCGGGGTGGCTGGCGGCGGCGCTGGGCGCGTGGATGATCCTGTCGCTCTGGCAGGGACGCCCGGCGCAGTGGCTGACGCTGCTCCTCTCTGAAGGGCTCTTCATCGTGCTGTTCTGGAGCGCCGGACTGGCGGCGACGCATATGGCATCGGCGGAAAGTCCGCTGGCGAGAACCACTATCGGCAGCGGCCTGTGGCTGTGGCTGGCGCTGTGTCTGCTGGCCTGCAGCGATGCCATTCGTCGACTCATCGCCAGCGCGGTCTGGCGCTGGGTGCTCAATGCGCAGATATGGTGTATTCCATTGTTCCTGCTGTTCAGCGGTGAGCTGAACAACCTCTCGCTGCTAAAAGAGTACGCCAACCGTCAGGAGGTGTTTGATGATGCCCTCGCGCAGCACCTGACGATCCTCTTCGGTACGCTCGTTCCGGCGCTTCTGGTTGGGATCCCCCTTGGCATGTGGTGCTATCGCCATCCTTCACGCCAGGGGGGGGTTTTTGCCGTGCTCAACGTTATCCAGACCATTCCATCCGTTGCGCTGTTTGGCCTGCTGATTGCCCCGCTGGCGGGGCTGGTGAAGTCATTCCCGGTGCTCGGAACGCTCGGTGTCGCCGGGACGGGGTTAACGCCCGCGCTTATCGCGCTGGTGCTGTATGCGCTGCTTCCGCTGGTGCGCGGCGTGGTCGCGGGCTTAGGTCAGGTCGCACCTGACGTGCTGGAAAGCGCCCATGCGATGGGAATGAGCGCGCGGCAGTGTTTCTGGAAGATTCAGCTCCCGCTGGCGCTGCCCCTGCTGCTGCGCAGCCTGCGTGTGGTGGCGGTTCAAACCGTCGGCATGGCGGTGATTGCGGCGCTGATTGGCGCGGGTGGCTTTGGCGCGCTGGTGTTCCAGGGGCTGCTGAGCAGCGCTCTGGATCTGGTGCTATTGGGCGTGGTGCCCACGATTGCGCTGGCGGTGGTCGTCGACGCATTGTTTGCCTTATGGCTCGCGCTGCTCGGGAGAAGAGCCAATGATTGAATTTCATGATGTCAGTAAAACCTTTGCCGGTCGCCCGGCGGCGAGCCATCTGAACCTGAACTTTGCCGAGGGGGCGTTCTCCGTGCTGATTGGCACCTCGGGCTCGGGAAAATCCACCACGCTGAAGATGATCAACCGTCTGGTTGAGCATGACAGCGGGCTGATTCGCTTTGCCGGAGAAGAGATCCGCAGCCTGCCGGTGCTGGAGCTGCGCCGTCGGATGGGCTATGCCATTCAGTCTATCGGCCTGTTTCCGCACTGGACGGTGGCGCAGAACATCGCCACCGTGCTGCAGCTGGAGAAGTGGTCGCGGGCGAAAATCGCTGACCGGGTGGATGAACTGATGTCCCTGCTGGGGTTAGAGCCTGCGCTGCGCGATCGCTATCCGCACCAGCTTTCCGGCGGGCAGCAGCAGCGCGTGGGCGTGGCGCGCGCGCTGGCGGCCAACCCGCAGGTACTGCTGATGGATGAACCCTTCGGCGCGCTGGATCCGGTCACGCGTGGGGCGCTGCAGGCGGAGATGACCCGCATTCACCGCATTCTCGGACGCACGATCGTTCTCGTGACGCACGATATTGATGAAGCCCTGCGTCTGGCCGACCATCTGGTGCTGATGGATCATGGCGAAGTGGTGCAGCAGGGCTCGCCGCTTGAGCTGTTAACCTGGCCGAAGAACGACTTTGTGCGCGAGTTTTTTGGCCGCAGCGAGTTGGGCGTCAGGCTGCTCTCCCTGCGGACGGTTAGCGACTATATGCGCCGGGAAGAGGTGCCGGTGAGCGGCGAACCGCTGCAGGCGCAGATGAGCCTGCGGGATGCCCTCTCCGCGTTTGTCGCGCGCCAGTGCGAGGTATTGCCCGTCTCGGACTCCGGCGGGACGCCGTGCGGAACCTTACATTTTCGCGATCTGCTGGCCGGGGAGGTGACGCGTGAAGGCACTGCGTGATCCGCTCCTCTGGCTGGTAGCGCTCTTTGTCGCCTTGCTGTTTCTGATGCCCCACAGCGCGGCGCTGTTTAACAGCCTTTTTCCCGGGCTGCCGCGGCCGGTGTATCAGCAGGAGAGCTTTATTAATCTCGCCCTGGCGCATCTCTGGCTGGTGGCACTCTCAAGCGCTATCGCGGTCGTGCTGGGCGTGGGGGCGGGCATCGCGGTCACGCGGCCTGCGGGCCGGGAGTTTCGCCCGCTGGTGGAGACGATTGCGGCCATTGGTCAGACGTTCCCCCCGGTGGCGGTGCTGGCGATAGCGGTTCCGGTGATGGGCTTTGGTCAGCAGCCGGCGATCATTGCGCTGATTCTATACGGCGTATTGCCGGTGCTGCAGGGCACGCTGGCGGGCCTCGCGGCGGTACCGGCGTCAGTGCTGAGCGTGGCAGAAGGGATGGGGATGAGTCGCGGCCAGCGGCTGCGCAAGGTTGAACTGCCGCTTGCGGCGCCGGTTATTATTGCCGGGATCCGCACGTCGGTCATCATTAACATCGGGACGGCGACCATTGCGTCGACGGTCGGTGCCAATACGCTGGGGACGCCGATCATTATCGGCTTAAGCGGGTTTAATACGGCTTATATTGTGCAGGGGGCGGTGCTGGTCGCGCTGGCGGCCATCGTCGTCGATCGCCTTTTTGAGCGGCTGACGCTGTACCTCAGCCGACACCGCCGCGAACAATAAACGAGTACCCTGCCAGCATCACGCCGCCGATACCGCTCACGGCCATCAGGACAAAAAGGGTAATAATGGCCAGTTTGGTTGCCTTCATCATGTGCTCCTGTTGTTAACGGAACAATTATACGGTGAAGCGCAGCTGTTAATGAACCATTAAATGCCGTTATGGCTCATCCGGCCCAAGGGAATAAACCGGGTAACCATTTTCTCGCCATTCCATCAGAAGCTGCTGCTGCGTGGCGGACGGCACTTCGCCACACCAGACCAGCAGGGTCTGGCCGTCGAAAAACTCAGGCTTAAGCTGAGCCAGCGAGTGCGCCAGAACATCCACGCGCCAGCCCTTCTGGGTGGCAATCCACGCTTCCAGCCACAGGCGGGTGGTATCGTGCACGTTCCAGCCGACTACCAGCGCATCTTTTCCGGCTTTGTTCTTCGCTGAGGCAAGGCAGACGGCAATATAGTTGATCAGCACCCCGTCGAGCATGCTGAGCAGCGCCTGCAGGGTGGACTGCTGGCACTGCAGGCGTCGACGGAGCGGAATGAAAAGATGGGAGATCAGCGTCTGTGCCGGATAGTCGCGACCCTGCTCTTTTATCCATGCGCGCAGGCGCTGAAGATTGCCTGCCTGCAGGAGCCGCAGCAGGGTTTCCTGTTGTTCGCGCCAGAGGTGCTGCGTGTCCGGGTCGTCATGGCTCAGCAGGGACTTCACTTTGCCGACCTGCACCCCGTTGTCGATCCAGCTCTTAATCTCGCGGATCCGGTCTATATCGGCATCATTAAAAAGTCGATGCCCACCGTCTGTCCTTTGCGGTTTGAGCAATCCATACCGTCGCTGCCACGCCCGTAGGGTAACGGGATTGATATCACAAAGGAGTGCCACTTCACCTATCGTGTAAAACGCCATATTCGCCCCCTGGCTTACGCGTTCCCAGCTTAACTGTAGACCCACTTTTGCGAACCAGGAAGGGTTGATTGATTTTTGAACAAACAATGCGAAGCATGCACGATATTCAGAAAAAGGTGTGATAACGGACACGATTTTGTGCTTTTTTGGAATGCTTCAAAGAAAGTAACCCCGCATCAGTGTATGTTACGCGTTTTTAGCGTGTGCGGTTTTGAGTATGTACGAGTTTAATCTGGTGCTGCTGTTGCTTCAGCAGATGTGCGTGTTTCTTGTCATTGCCTGGCTGATGAGCAAAACGCGCCTGTTTATCCCGCTGATGCAGGTCACCGTTCGTCTGCCGCATAAGTTGCTCTGCTACGTCACCTTCTCTATTTTCTGCATCATGGGGACTTATTTTGGTCTCCATATCGAAGACTCTATTGCCAACACGCGCGCGATTGGCGCGGTGATGGGGGGGCTGCTGGGCGGTCCCGTCGTCGGTGGCCTTGTCGGTTTAACCGGGGGACTGCATCGCTATTCCATGGGCGGGATGACGGCGCTGAGCTGCATGATCTCCACGATCGTGGAAGGGCTGCTCGGCGGCCTGGTGCACAGCTATATGATTAAGCGCGGCCGTCCGGATAAAGTCTTCAGCCCGCTCACCGCCGGAGCCATTACCTTTGTGGCCGAAATGGCGCAGATGGCGATCATTCTGCTCATTGCCCGTCCGTTTGAAGATGCGCTGCACCTGGTCAACAGCATTGCCGCCCCGATGATGGTGACTAACACCGTGGGTGCGGCGCTGTTTATGCGCATTCTGCTCGACAAGCGCGCTATGTTTGAGAAGTACACCTCGGCGTTTTCCGCCACGGCGCTGAAGGTCGCCGCCTCGACCGAAGGGATCCTGCGGCAGGGGTTTAACGAAGAAAACAGCATGAAGGTCGCGCAGGTGCTCTACAAGGAGCTGGATATCGGCGCGGTGGCCATAACCGACCGCGAGCGGCTGCTGGCTTTTACCGGCACCGGGGACGATCACCATCTGCCGGGTAAACCGATCTCCTCAGCCTATACGCTGCGCGCCATCGAAACCGGCGAAGTGGTGTATGCCGACGGTAACGAAGTGCCTTATCGCTGTTCGCTGCATCCGCAGTGCAAGCTGGGCTCCACGCTGGTGATTCCGCTGCGCGGGGAAAATCAGCGGGTGATGGGGACTATCAAGCTGTATGAGGCAAAAAACCGTCTTTTCAGCTCGATCAACCGCACGCTGGGGGAGGGGATCGCCCAGCTGCTGTCCGCACAAATCCTCGCCGGACAGTATGAGCGGCAGAAAGCCCTGCTGACGCAGTCTGAAATTAAGCTGCTGCATGCCCAGGTCAACCCGCATTTCCTGTTTAATGCCCTCAACACGCTCAAAGCGGTGATCCGCCGCGACAGCGATCAGGCCGCGCAGCTGGTGCAGTTTCTGTCGACCTTTTTCCGCAAGAACCTGAAGCGGCCGTCTGAGATCGTGACCCTCACCGACGAGATTGAGCACGTGAACGCCTATCTGCAGATTGAGCAGGCGCGTTTCCAGTCGCGCCTGCAGGTGACGCTCTCCGTGCCGGACGAGCTGGCGTATCAGCACCTCCCGGCTTTTACCCTGCAGCCTATTGTCGAAAACGCCATTAAGCACGGCACGTCACAGCTTCTGGGTACAGGGGAGATAACCATTGCCGCCAGCCGTTTTAACCACCATCTGGTGCTGGATATTGAAGATAATGCCGGGCTTTACCAGCCTTCCGCCTCCGGCGGTTTAGGGATGAGCCTGGTGGATAAACGCCTGCGCGCCCATTTTGGCGATGACTGTGGCATTACCGTCGCCTGCGAGCCCGACCGATTTACCCGTATTACCATACGACTGCCGCTGGAGGAGAACGCATGTTAAGAGTGCTGATTGTGGATGACGAGCCGCTGGCACGGGAAAACCTGCGCGTTCTGCTGCAGGAGCAGCCGGATATTGAGATTGTGGGTGAGTGCGCCAACGCCATTGAGGCCATCGGCGCGGTGCACAAGCTGCGCCCGGACGTGCTGTTCCTTGATATTCAGATGCCCCGCATCAGCGGGCTGGAGATGGTCGGCATGCTCGACCCGGAACATCGTCCCTACATCGTGTTTCTGACGGCGTTCGACGAATATGCCGTTAAGGCCTTTGAGGAGCACGCGTTTGACTATCTGCTCAAGCCGATCGAAGAGAAGCGCCTTGAAAAAACGCTCACCCGTTTACGCCAGGAGAGGACCGCACAGGACGTCACGCTGCTGCCGGAGAACCAGCAGCCGCTGAAGTTTATCCCCTGCACCGGGCACAGCCGGATCTATCTTCTGCAGATGGATGACGTGGCGTTCGTCAGCAGCCGCCTGAGCGGGGTGTTTGTCACCAGCGCGGAAGGGAACGAAGGATTTACCGAGCTGACCCTGCGCACGCTCGAGAGCCGCACGCCGCTGATCCGCTGCCACCGCCAGTATCTGGTGAACATGGCGCACCTGAAGGAGATCCGCCTGGAAGATAACGGCCAGGCCGAACTGGTGCTGCGTGCCGGGCAAACGGTACCCGTCAGCCGCCGCTACCTGAAGAGTTTGAAAGAGGCGATTGGGCTGTAAAGCTGGTACACTGCGCGCCATTGCATCATCGACATTCGAAGGCTCTATGCTAAGTAACGATATTCTTCGTAGCCTGCGCTACACCCTGAAAGCGAACAATAACGACATGGTGCGCATTCTTGCGCTGTCCGACATGGAATCCACGTCTGCGAGTTTTGACACGTGGATGACCAAAGAAGACGAAGAGGGCTTTGTCCGCTGCCCTGATATCATTCTGTCCGGTTTCCTGAACGGCCTGATTTACGATAAGCGTGGCAAAGATCCTGCCGCGCCAGAGCTGGCGCTGGAGCGTCGCGTGAACAATAACACGGTGCTGAAAAAGCTGCGTATCGCGTTCTCGCTGAAAACGGACGATATCGTGGCGATCATGACCGAGCAAAAATTCCGCGTATCCGTGCCGGAAGTCACCGCCATGATGCGCGCGCCGGATCATAAAAACTACCGCGAGTGCGGCGACCAGTTCCTGCGTAATTTCCTGCGCGGGCTGACCCATCGGGTGCATCACCCGAAGGCGTAAAGGCGGTAGGGGCGGCCTGATGACCTCACCCCGACCCTCTCCCTCGGGGAGAGGGAGAAAACAAAATGCCATAAAAAAAGCCGGAGAGAATCTCCGGCTTTTTTGTTATTTCACCTGCTGACCCGGCTTCGCGCCTTCGTCAGGGCTTAACAGGAAGATATCTTTCCCGCCAGGGCCTGCGGCCATCACCATCCCTTCAGAGATGCCGAAGCGCATTTTGCGCGGCGCCAGGTTCGCCACCATCACGGTTTGACGGCCAATCAGCACCTGCGGGTCCGGATACGCAGAACGGATGCCGGAGAAGACGTTACGCTTCTCGCCGCCCAGATCCAGCGTCAGGCGCAGCAGCTTGTCAGAGCCTTCCACGAACTCCGCGTTCTCAATCAGCGCCACGCGCAGGTCGACTTTAGCGAAATCGTCGAAGGTAATGGTTTCCTGAATCGGATCGTCTGCCAGCGGGCCGGTGACCGGTGCCGCAGCCGCTTTAACCTCTTCTTTAGACGCTTCTACCAGGGCTTCAACCTGCTTCATCTCGATGCGGTTGTACAGCGCTTTAAAGGTGTTCACCTTGTGGCCGAGCAGCGGCTGCTGGATGGCATCCCAGGTCAGTTCGGTGTTCAGGAACGCTTCGGCACGGGCCGCCAGCTGTGGCAGAACCGGCTTCAGGTACGTCATCAGCACGCGGAACAGGTTGATGCCCATAGAGCAGATCGCCTGCAGATCGGCATCGCGACCTTCCTGTTTAGCGACAACCCACGGTGCCTGCTCGTCCACATAGCGGTTTGCCAGGTCGGCCAGCGCCATGATTTCGCGCACGGCTTTACCGAACTCACGAGTTTCCCACGCGTCGCCAATGGTAGCTGCCGCGTCGGTAAAGGTTTTGTACAGGGCTGGGTCAGCCAGTTCAGCCGCCATCACGCCGTCAAAGCGTTTGGCGATAAAGCCCGCGTTACGGGAGGCAAGGTTCACCACCTTGTTGACGATGTCCGCGTTCACGCGCTGCACGAAATCTTCCAGGTTCAGGTCGATATCGTCGATGCGGGAAGAGAGCTTCGCGGTGTAGTAGTAGCGCAGGCTGTCCGCATCGAAGTGGTTCAGCCAGGTGCTGGCTTTGATGAACGTACCGCGGGACTTGGACATCTTCGCGCCGTTCACCGTCACGTAGCCGTGTACGAACAGGTTGGTCGGCTTGCGGAAGTTGCTGCCTTCCAGCATCGCCGGCCAGAACAGGCTGTGGAAGTAAACGATGTCTTTACCAATGAAGTGGTACAGCTCGGCAGTGGAATCTTTCTTCCAGTATTCGTCGAAGCTGACGGTGTCGCCACGCTTGTCGCACAGGTTCTTGAAGGAGCCCATGTAGCCGATTGGCGCGTCCAGCCAGACGTAAAAATATTTGCCCGGCGCGTTCGGGATTTCAAAGCCGAAGTACGGCGCATCGCGGGAGATATCCCACTGCTGCAGGCCGGATTCGAACCACTCCTGCATTTTGTTCGCCACCTGCTCCTGCAGCGCGCCGCTGCGGGTCCACGCCTGCAGCATCTCGCTGAAGGATGGCAGGTCGAAGAAGAAATGCTCGGAGTCACGCATGACAGGCGTGGCGCCTGAAACCACGGATTTCGGCTCGATAAGCTCGGTCGGGCTGTAGGTTGCGCCGCACACTTCGCAGTTATCGCCGTACTGGTCCGGGGATTTACATTTCGGACAGGTGCCTTTGACGAAACGGTCCGGCAGGAACATGCCTTTTTCCGGATCGTACAGCTGAGAGATGGTGCGGTTTTTGATAAAACCATTCTCTTTCAGACGGGTGTAGATCAGCTCCGACAGCTCGCGGTTTTCGTCGCTATGCGTGGAGTGATAGTTGTCATAGCTGATGTCAAAGCCAGCAAAATCAGTCTGATGCTCCTGACTCATTTCGGCAATCATCTGCTCCGGGGAGATCCCCAGCTGCTGCGCTTTCAGCATGATCGGCGTGCCGTGGGCATCGTCCGCACAGATGAAATTAACCTCGTGGCCGCGCATTCGCTGGTAACGGACCCAGACATCAGCCTGGATATGCTCCAGCATGTGGCCGAGGTGGATTGAGCCGTTGGCGTACGGCAGTGCGCACGTTACCAGAATTTTCTTCGCGACTTGAGTCATAGTAGGCATTACTTCTTTTAACTGTGAAAAGGGTTTTCGATATTACCAAAAGGGGCATTATTAAGTAAGCACAAACCACGGCCTTTCAGGTAAACTTGTTCATCTAAGGTCTTATTCACAAGAACAAAGGAGTCGGGATGAGTTCTCAATCCCAGGCCAAATCACCGGAAGCCTTACGAGCAATGGTCGCCGGGACGCTGGCTAACTTTCAGCATCCAACCCTGAAGCACAATCTCACTACGCTGAAAGCGTTACACCACGTTGCCTGGCTGGACGATACCCTGCACATTGAACTGCAGATGCCGTTCGTCTGGACCAGCGCCTTTGACGCACTGAAAGAGCAGACCAGCTCTGAGCTGCTGCGCATTACCGGCGCGAAGGCGATTGACTGGAAGCTGAGCCACAGCATTGCCACGCTGAAGCGTGTGAAAAACCAGCCTGGCGTGAACGGCGTGAAAAATATCATTGCCGTCAGCTCGGGTAAGGGTGGGGTAGGGAAATCCTCTACCGCCGTTAACCTGGCGCTCGCGCTGGCGGCGGAAGGGGCAAAGGTCGGCATTCTGGATGCGGATATCTACGGTCCGTCTATTCCGAACATGCTGGGTGCGGAAAACCAGCGTCCAACCTCGCCGGACGGCACCCACATGGCGCCAATCATGGCTCACGGTCTGGCGACCAACTCCATCGGTTATCTGGTGACTGACGATAATGCCATGGTCTGGCGCGGCCCGATGGCCAGCAAAGCGCTGCTGCAGATGCTGCAGGAGACGATGTGGCCGGATCTGGATTATCTGGTACTGGATATGCCGCCGGGCACCGGTGACATTCAGCTGACGCTGGCGCAAAACATTCCGGTCACGGGGGCCGTTGTGGTGACGACGCCGCAGGATATCGCGCTGATCGACGCCAAAAAAGGCATCGTAATGTTCGAGAAGGTGGAAGTGCCGGTGCTCGGTATCGTTGAGAACATGAGCATGCACATCTGCAGCAACTGCGGTCACCACGAACCTATCTTCGGTACCGGTGGCGCAGAAAAACTGGCCGCGAAGTATCACACCCAACTGCTTGGGCAGATGCCGCTGCACATTACCCTGCGTGAAGATTTGGACAGCGGAAAACCGACGGTCGTCAGCCGTCCGGACAGCGAATTTGCAGATATGTATCGCCAGCTGGCGGGACGCGTTGCGGCGCAGCTTTACTGGCAGGGCGAATTGATCCCGGGCGAAATCGCGTTCCGCGCGGTGTAATACCTCTTCGCTTAGTGCCGGGTGGCGGCTTCGCCTTACTCGGCCTACGAAATACGGTTTTGTAGGTCAGGTAAGCGAAGCGCCACCTGACTTTACCCAAGCCGATAATGCATCAGATAGTACTCTCCGTCCGGAGAATCACCCGTCGCCTCAATGTGCCAGCCGTGCCGCTGGTAAAACGCAATAGCCCGCGCATTCTTCACCAGACACTTAAGTGAACCCGTACTGGTAAACGTTTTCTGCACGTGTTCAAGCAACTCATGCCCGACGCCCATGCTCTGATACTGCGGATCTACAAACAGGTTGTGCAGGAAATTATCGTTCGTCCAGACGGAAGCAAAACCCAGGCGATGGCCGTTCTGCGTGGCAACCCAAATCACTTCGTCACGCGTTACCGCGTCAAAGTCTTCAAGCTGCCAGTCTGAACCGTCCAGCCATGGCCAGGCTTCACGCCGGGCGTGGAGGAAAAGCGTGCGCAGGAAAGGGCGATCGCTTTCCTGCCAGGGGCGAATCAGGATGGTATTAGCGGTGATAGAAAATATCTCCATTGTAGGCTTTGTAGATTTTGCCATCCGCATCGCCGATCAGCACATAGTTCTCGCCCATGTAGGTCCAGTGGGTTCCGGCATCCGGAGCCGGCAGGTTACGCAGCTGGTACTGTTTGATGGTGTACTCCGGCGTTTGATACTGCGCCGGCGCCGTGTCGCCAATTTTGAATTTCGTGAAGTCAGCGATGAACTCTTGTTCTTCATAGGCCTTGATGCCGGATGCCGCTTGTGGTGCTGCATTCGCCGCGCTTGCCAGAGACATCACGACACCCAGAAGCAGCCATTTACACTTAGCCATTTTTTCTCCAGTTGAACGGTTTTTAAGTTTGATTTTGCCTGTCAACAATACGGCAACCTGCCTATTTTAAATATCAGACTATGGCTTGTTCGAAAAAAAATGTAACAAAAATGAACCTACCTGATAACCGTTTTCCGTTTGGTAAGCCTCATCGATGAAATGATCTTTACCAGCAAACAGACGCGACACTTCTTTACAGCATAGTGGTGTAATGCCCGCTAAGATGACCTCCGTTAAACACGAGGTCACAATGGACAACCGCAAAATCAATCGACTGCGCCGCTGGGCGCGGGAAGGGATAATACTCGTTCTGCTGACGCTGGCCGTAGTGTGGGGTGTGGATCAATACCGAAAACCGATGCTCCCCGCCAGTTTTAGCGCAACACCGATGCAGAGCATCGAAGGCAACATTCACGATATCGCGGCGCTCAGCCAGGAGCGCCCGCTGCTGATTTACGTCTGGGCGACCTGGTGCAGCATATGCCGTTATACGACGCCCTCGGTTAATCAACTGGCAGAAGAGGGAGGGAACGTGGTGAGTATCGCCATGCGTTCTGGTGACAATGCAAAGCTTGCGCGCTGGGTTGAAAAGAAACAGCTGAAAATGCCGGTGATTAACGATGCAAACGGTGCGCTGTCGCAGGCGTGGCAGGTGAGCGTGACGCCAACGCTGGTGGTTGTGTCGAAGGGGAACGTGGTGAGTACCACAACGGGCTGGACGAGCTACTGGGGATTGAAATTTAGGATGTGGTGGGCAGGGCTGTAAAAATAACCCCTCTCCCGGCGGAAGAGGGGTGTTGTATTACTTAGCCAGAACTTCCTGCGCAGTGCGCTCAACCAGAGACAGCAGGATTTTGATATCTTCCAACGTCACGGTTGGGTTCAGCAGCGTCAGCTTCAGGCAGGTCACGCCGTTATGCTCGGTCACACCGACGTTCGCACGGCCGGATTCCAGCAGCGCGTCACCAATTTTCTGGTTCAGCAGGGCGATGCCCGCGTCATCCGTCTGCACCTGACCGCGGAAGCGGAACAGAACGCTTGCCAGCTGCGGCTGCATAACCAGTTCCAGCGCAGGCTGCGCTTTCACGTAGGCCGCAACCTGCTGCGCCAGGGTCACGCCGTGATCGATGATCGCCGCGTATTGCTCCTGACCCAGCGCTTCCAGGCTCATCCACAGCTTCAGCGCGTCGAAACGACGGGTGGTCTGCAGAGATTTGGACACCAGGTTAGGCACGCCCGCCTCTTCGTCGAACTCGGAGTTCAGGTAAGCCGCCTGATAGCGCATCAGCTCATAGTGACGCGCTTCTTTCAGCAGGAACGCGCCGCAGCTGATGGTCTGGAAGAACTGTTTGTGGAAGTCTAGGGTCACTGAATCCACCAGCTCAATGCCGTCAAGGTAGTGACGATACTGCTCAGACATCAGCAGCGCGCCGCCCCAGGCTGCATCAACGTGTACCCAGATGTTCTGCTTCGCAGCCAGTTCTGCAATCGCGCGCAGCGGGTCGATAGCACCGGCATCGGTGGTACCTGCCGTCGCGACGATCGCCAGAATCTGCTCGCCGTTCGCATTGCACTGTTCAATTTTCGCCGCCAGATCGGTCAGATCCATGCGGGAGAATTCGTCCGTTTTCACCTGCACCACGGACTGGTAGCCCAGGCCCATCAGCGCCATGTTTTTCTGCACGGAGAAGTGCGCGTTCTCGGAGCACAGTACGCGGATCTTACGCAGATCGCCTACCAGGCCGTCCTGCTGAACGGAATGACCCTGACGCGCAAAGAACGCATCGCGCGCCAGCATCAGGCCCATCAGGTTGCTCTGGGTACCGCCGCTGGTGAAGACACCCGCGTCGCCAGCCTGATAACCCACGCGGGTACGCAGCCACTCGATCAGTTTGATCTCAATGATGGTTGCGGACGGGCTTTGATCCCAGGAGTCCATACTCTGGTTAGTGGCGTTGATCAGCACTTCCGCCGCCTGGCTTACGACCAGGCTTGGGCAGTGCAGGTGCGCCACACACTGCGGGTGATGAACGGACAGGCTGTCTTTCAGGAAGAACTCCACGGCGCGTTCAATCGCCGCTTCGTTGCCCAGCCCTTTCGGGTTGAAATCCAGCTTAATACGGTCGCGCAGTTCCGCGACCGTTTTGCCCTGGTACATCTCAGGCTGTTTCAGCCACTGCATCACAGCCTGAGTGCTTTGTTCAATCGCCTGCTGGTAAGCTTCAATGCTCTGCGCAGAGGAGAACAAAATTGGGTTTGAATCAGACATCGTAATCAACAACTCCGGTTACGCCGGGCGAACGCCCGCAGCAAGCAGTGCCTGCTCAAATTTATCCAGGAAGATCTTCAGCTCTTCATCGCTGATCAGCAGAGACGGCAGCAGACGCAGAACGATACCGTTACGACCACCGCGCTCCAGAATCAGACCGGCTTCGAAGCACTTCTTCTGAATCAGTGCAGACAGCTCGCCGTCGCCCGGGAAGCAGCCCATGTGGTCTGCGGCTTCGTGTGGCTTAACGATCTCGATACCGATCATCATGCCCAGACCGCGAACGTGGCCGATAACCGGGTAACGTTTCGCCATCTCTTTCAGCTGGCTTTTCAGCCATTCGCCTTGCGCAGCCACTTTGCCTGCGATGTTCTGGTCTTTCAGGATTTTCAGCGTCGTCAGACCGGTTGCCATCGCCAGCTGGTTGCCGCGGAAGGTACCGGTGTGGTGACCTGGGGCCCATGCGTCGAACTGCTTTTTGATGCCGAGCACGGCCAGCGGCAGACCGCCACCGACTGCTTTAGACATCACGATGATGTCTGGCTCGATGCCCGCGTGTTCGAAGGCGAAGAATTTACCGGTACGGGCAAAGCCAGCCTGAACTTCGTCGAGGATCAGCAGAATTCCGTGTTCCTGAGTCACTTTACGGATGCGCTGCAGCCACTCAGCCGGAGCCGGGTTCACGCCGCCTTCGCCCTGAACCGCTTCCAGGATCACAGCTGCAGGCTTACGCACGCCGCTTTCAACGTCGTTGATCAGGTTATCGAAGTAGTAAGTCAGCGCCTTCACGCCCGCTTCACCACCGATACCCAGCGGGCAACGGTATTCGTGCGGGTAAGGCATGAACTGGACTTCTGGCATCATACCGTCAACCGCTTCTTTCGGAGACAGGTTGCCGGTCACGGACAGTGCGCCGTGAGTCATGCCGTGGTAACCACCAGAGAAGCTGATGATACCGCTACGACCGGTCACTTTTTTCGCCAGCTTCAGCGCCGCTTCAACGGCGTCAGCACCGGATGGACCGGTGAACTGCAGGCAGTACTCTTTGCCCTGACCAGGCAGCAGAGAGAGCAGGTATTCAGAAAACGCGTCTTTCAGAGGCGTAGTCAGATCCAGGGTATGTAACGGCAAGCCGCTGGTAATGACATTTTGGATGCTTTTCAGCACATCAGGATGGTTATGGCCAAGCGCAAGGGTCCCCGCGCCTGCTAAACAGTCAAGGTATTCTTTATTATCTGCATCGGTGATCCACACGCCTTCTGCTTTAGTGATGGCTAAAGGCAGTTTGCGCGGATAACTCCTGACGTTAGATTCAAACTCGGCCTGACGGGCCAGATAGGTTTCGTTGCTTTTGTGGGCATCTACGGTGTCAATACGGACTTTATCCGTCATCATATCACTCCTACAACCGCCGCTTCGTTATGAGCCACGATTGAATAAAAAGTTAAAAAACAGATGGGGGCCTGAAAAAAACGCCGCCAATATAGAGCCTTTTGCCACGGGGCTCAATGGTTAATTTGTTTACTGTTTTGTGACACGCGGCTGTAGCGAGGAAATATCCCCATTTTTAAAAAGAAAATTGCATTTTATGCCAAATAAAAACAGCGGGTTATGGCCCGTTTACCCGGTGTGTAAAGACACGGAAAAGAGTGTGACAAAACGTGCCATCGAACGGCAAAAAAGAGGGGAACGCTCCCTGTTTTTGCGTCATGGGCAAAAAAGCAGGCTTACGTTACATGCGCAACGGAATCACGCAGTAAAAATGGACTTTCTACGCGCGTGGTTTCCAGATGCTCTTCACCGTTAATAATATGCAAGGCGCTCAGGCGACCAATTTCATAGTGCGGCAGTTGAACCGTCGTGAGTGGCGGCAGGAACAATTCTCCAATACCCACCATATTGTCATAGCCGATAACGGCGACATCTTCCGGTATGCGAAGCCCTTGCCCCAGCAGCGTCTGATACACCATAAACGCGATACGATCGTTGCCGCAGATAACCGCGTCAAACCGGGGAATGCCATTCTGGATGTGAGCCAGCAACACTGACGGAATGTCGCGGTAGTGCTCATCGCCGGGTGCCATATAGCTGTGCGCCAGGCCGTCCGGATCGAGCCCCGCTTCACGGCATGCACGCTCCAGCCCCTGACGACGACGGATTGTGGCCAGATGCCCCGCAGGCAAATGCAGGCAGAGAGGGCGTCGATAACCCTGCGCGAGTAACGCCCGCACGGCGGTATATTGCCCCTGTTCATCATCGGGAATATAGCTGGCAACCTTTTCGCCGTCACTTTCGCAGTTGGCCAGCACGCAGGGAAGGGTGAGGAGTTTAGCCGGGAGAGGAACCTGACGTAGCCCCATGGTGGTGTAGATAATTCCGTCAGGCCGATGAGAGAGAAGAAGATCGACAATGGCGTCCGGGTTGTCATCGGTAAACATATTCATCACGAAGCTGTTCCAGCCGTGCATTCTGGCCGTCTCTTCAATTGACAGCGTGATCTCCACCGAAAAAGGCGTCGTCACCGTATCGAGCGCCAGTACGCCTATGGTTTTAGGCGAGGCATGCGCGCCGCGTATTTTCTTGGCGGACAGGTCAGGAACGTAGCTGGTCTGCTCGATAGCCAGCTGAACGCGCGCCAGCGTTTCAGGTTTAAGGCGCTCCGGGCTATTCAGCGCGCGGGAGACCGTCATCAGCGATACGTTAGCCAGCTTTGCGACGTCCTTCAGGGAAGCCATTTTCTTACTCCGTTAATGCTCTGCGGGAAAGGGTATACAACTAAGTCGCTGATGTAAAAGGAAGGCTGATGCACAGGCCAGGCCACATTTAATTCAGTGATGAATATTTGATCGCGATCTCATTCTATCAATGTTAACGTTAACTTTCGTGATTAACATCTTAAATTTCCGCCAAACCGTATGAGAAAGCATAAATGTTAACGTTACCATAATGTCATTACTCCAATATGAGAATGTCATGATGAAAACGCATCACTCTCACAGCTACCCTTTATTAAGCGCATTACTGTTTTTCTTTTTTGTCACATGGTCATCTTCCGGCTCGTTGCTCTCTATCTGGCTCCATCAGGAGGTGGGGTTAAAGGCAGGGGATACGGGAGTCATCTATGCCGTGCTGTCCGTCTCCGCGCTGTGCGCGCAAATCTGCTACGGCTTCATTCAGGACAAACTTGGCCTGCGCAAAAACCTGCTCTGGTTTCTGACCAGCCTGCTCATTCTTTCTGGCCCGGCCTTCCTGCTGTTTGGTTATCTGCTGCAAATTAACGTGTTACTCGGCAGTATTTTCGGTGGGATTTATATCGGGCTGACGTTTAACGGCGGAATAGGGGTACTGGAGTCCTATACCGAGCGCGTGGCCCGCCAGAGTCAGTTTGAGTTTGGCAAGGCGAGGATGTGGGGATCGCTGGGCTGGGCGGCAGCAACCTTTTTTGCCGGGCTCCTGTTTAACATTAACCCGAAGCTGAACTTCGCGGTGGCGAGCTGCGCCGGGCTGGTGTTTTTTGTTTTGCTGGCGCGCCTAAGAGTCTCTTCGGCCCCGCACGCCATGCAGGAGGCGGTATCCGGCGGTAAGGTCACGCTGGAAGATGCCTTGCGCCTGCTGACGCTACCGCGGTTCTGGGCGCTGGTGTTTTTTGTTATCGGCACCTGTATTTATGGCGTTTATGACCAGCAGTTCCCGGTCTATTTCTCCTCCCAGTTCCCGACGCTGCAGGAAGGGAACGCCATGTACGGCTATCTCAACTCCTTCCAGGTTTTCCTGGAGGCGGCGGGTATGTTCTGCGCCCCGTGGCTTGTGAATCGCCTCGGTGCGAAAAACGGCCTGATTTTCGCCGGAATGGTGATGGCGATGCGCATGGTGGCATCGGGTCTGGTTGAGGGGCCGGTATTGATCTCCATTACCAAGCTATTGCACGCGGTTGAGCTGCCCGTTTTGCTGGTCTCCATCTTTAAATACAACAGCCTGCATTTTGATAAGCGGCTCTCTTCCACCCTCTATCTGGTGGGCTTTGCCTGTACAAGCTCGGTGATTGCCTCGGTGCTGTCGCCGCTGGCAGGTTACAGCTATGAGAAATACGGCTTTGCCCAGTCCTATCTCATCATGGGTCTACTGGTCTTCACCACCACGTTTATCTCCATCTTCCTGTTGCGCTCGGGTAAGTCCTCTTCTGACCCGCTCATGCCGCAACCTTCCACCATCTGATCAAAGAGTAGAGAAATGACGTATTCCATTACGAAAGCAGAACAGGAACTTCAGTCCAGACGCGAAGGACTTAACCTGCGCTGGTATCCCCGTTACCACCTCGCTGCGCGAGCTGGCTGGATGAACGACCCTAATGGCTTGGTGTGGTTTGACGGCTGGTATCACGCGTTTTACCAGCATCATCCGTATTCGACCCAGTGGGGGCCGATGCACTGGGGCCATGCGCGCAGCAAGGATTTAGTTCACTGGGAGCACCTCCCTGTTGCGCTGGCACCGGAAGGACCAGACGACAAGGACGGCTGTTTTTCTGGCTCGGCGGTGGTGGATGGCGACACGCTGGCGCTGATCTACACCGGCCACAAATTCCACGGCGATCCTGGCGATGAGGCTAATCTCTACCAGGTTCAGTGCCTGGCCACCAGCCGTGACGGTATTCATTTTGCCCGGCAGGGAACGATCGTTGACACGCCGCCTGGACTGCATCACTTCCGCGACCCGAAAGTGTGGCGTGAAGGGGCGTGGTGGTACATGGTCGTTGGTGCGCGCGAAGGAGATACGGGCCAGGTACGTGTTTATCGATCTGCCGATCTGCGCGAGTGGCAGGACAGGGGCGTGCTCGCGGTGGCTGAAAAAGAGATGGGCTATATGTGGGAATGCCCGGACTTTTTTACCCTCAACGGTAAACGCGTGCTGATGTTTTCGCCTCAGGGGCTGGCGGCAGAGGGATTCAAAAATCGTAATCTTTTCCAGAGCGGCTACCTGTTGGGCGAGTGGCAGCCCGGCCAACCTTTTGTGCGTGAAGGGGAATTTGTGGAGATGGATCGCGGGCATGATTTCTATGCGCCGCAAAGTTTCCTGACTCCTGACGGCCGCCGCATTGTTATCGGCTGGCTGGACATGTGGGAATCGCCCCTGCCGGAACAGCAGGATGGCTGGGCGGGTATGCTTTCTTTACCGCGCGAGCTGACGCTGAGTGCGGATAACCATCTGCAAATGCGGCCAGCCAGAGAAGTTGAAGCCCTGCGCGGGGCGTGGTTCCCCTGGCCGATAAGTACACTTAATAACCAGCAGATGACGCTGGTGGAACACTGCGATGCGATGGAGGTCATTCTGCAATGGGATTGCACGAATAGCAGCGCGGAGCAATACGGCATTCGTCTCGGCGACGGCTTACGCCTCTATGTTGATGCCCAGATGCAGCGCCTGGTGCTGGAGCGACACTATCCACAGTATTGCCTGTGCGGTACCCGAAGCGTCGCGCTTAACCTGAACGACGCGCTCAGCCTGCGCCTGTTTTTTGACTGCTCTTCGGTGGAAGTGTTTGTTAACGAAGGTGAGGCGTGCCTCAGCAGCCGTATTTATCCTGATGCCGAATGCCGCGAGCTGGCGTTATTTGCCTGGACGGGAGGAGCATCGCTTATTCATGGCGGGGCGTGGCAGTTAGAGTAAATGTGTATTTAGTCATGTGCTAAAATAAAGCCCCATACAAATGGGGCTATGTAAATCTTATCAGGAGGGAGCGTAGTGCTAAGATCACATTTTTGATAATTGTGCGTTTACAACTCTCTCTTTCTCGACAACCAGCTGCATAATATAGTTACCCTTGTGCCATAAACCCTTATTTGGCTTCCAGCCTTTCGAAAGCAGATATTCAGCAGCATCAGATATTGGCTTATTCATAACGTGATCCGCTTCACCTGAAAACTGTTTAACATCGCCGCTTGCTTTGGCAGGCCTGCTGTCACAACGACCCGCAGCATCCATAACCTGAGTGCAGCCTTCAGGAAAATGCTTATGTGCTGATTGTGCAAGTTGAGCAGCATTCTCCAAAGCCTGTTTTTCTGCAGCAGCGTTAATGGCTGATGTGCGGTTTTGCTCTGCAATATAACAAGCGTCTTTACTCACCCCCTTGCTTTGACAATCCGCCATCCGTTGCGCTGGTGAGGAACACGCAGCAAGAGATAATACTGCCGCTATCATCATTAACTTTTTCATTATTGCCTCAGTAATTACAATTATAAATATAGGTGCCTAACATCAAGCCGATCCATATCCCTAATAAAATAAAAGTGAGATACAAAACAGCGGAGATAAAAATGTACTTTGTCATTTTCTTTGCGGGCAGCAATGTATTGAGTTATAGCCAGCTGATTAAAACTCATGGGCGATTTTTTTAGCTCACTGGCATTTTGTTTTAATACTGTAACATCACCATCCGTAAGATGCGGACGCCGCAACAATTTCATTGCCGTTAGATGTACCTGATGTAGAGAGGGTAGCAGCTACATTCTCAGCGAACTTATGACGGTAGCCGATTGCATAACCTTGCGCATCTTTGAAGTTGGCAGCACCGACGGCAACCGCGTTATCTGTATCAACGTAATGCAAACCAGCAAGAGAAGCAGCGCCAGCGATACCAGCACGATATTCCTTGCGATCCTCATTCTGCTGATTCTCCAGAGAAGAGAACTTAGCGTTATTTTGACTCTCTAACGCAATAATACGTGATTCATGATTCGCTAATTGTGCGCTGTGATTCTGAATCGTCGCTTCCTGTGTTTGCTGGCGTGACTGAACGGTAGCAACAGCAGCTTTATTCGCTGCGGCTACCGTTTGTGCATCGACAGCTAAAGATTGCGCATAAGCGCCCGTATTAAATGCCTGAGTCGCTTTGCCAGAGGCATCCTGAAGTGCTTGATCTTGTCTATCCTGATCGGCGTTGAAAATGCTTTTATCTACCTTACTTGCTAGCGCTTGAGTGTTGGCGTCTGCTTTGTTGTTCGCATTGGTCGCGGTGATGTCAGTTTTATCTATTCTCGTGTTTGTATCAATGATTGCTTGAGCGTTAGTAATAACGCCTTGTAAAGCCGCGTCTGCTTTATTATTAGTGTTATCAATCAATATATTCTGTTTGTTATCAGTGATTGTCTGATCTGCTTTGTAATCGTCGACTTTCTGGTTAAGGATAGCGTTAGCTTGAGTGTTAGCATTTACGCCATCTTGAGCGGTGTTAGCTGTATCTTGTGCTTTATTAATAGCTGTATTTGCTCTGTCAATATCACCCTGAAGGTTATAGATTTGCCCGTCTTGCTTAATGTTACTCCCCTCGATGTTATCAAGGTTATAGGCGGTTTTATCGGTACCCTGAATTTGAATGTGAGCACCTGGATTGTTGACGTTATCGTCAAGGTTTATGTTTGCTTCCGCAGCATTTGCGGTATTCATTGAACCAGCGAACACAAAACCAAAAACAGCGATAGCTGTTGTATTTAAATAGTTCATTTTAAAGCTCTCATCATCACTACAAGAAAAAATAAAGTAAGGGCGCTATCCTGGCGGGAAGATACAACGTCTTGTTATATCTCTAAAAATTCGATAATAAGGTTGATAATTTTGGTTTGATAACTTATTTCGTAACGTGCAGTAACTATCTATGAATGTGTAATTTTGATTATTGATCTAAATCATAAATAGCAGGAATAGCTAAACGAGTTGTTTCAGAAAAGCTCGGCCTAATAGTCTTATAATACAATAAGATAGCGATTCATAATGGATGAGAGTCAAATTAGATATAAAACACTAATACATTAAATATATTTAAGTGTTTTGATTTAAATGGGTTAATAATACACATAACAGTTTATGTAAATTTATGGTTTTTTGCCGATTATTTATTATCGAACCTTTCGTCAGCTTCGAATGAAAATAAATTCAGCTCATTTTTGTTCCGGGATATACCAGGAGAAAATATTTATGTTGAAGATTCTAGCGAAAAAGTGTTTAGGGAGATTCATAACGCGATCGCTGCCGTGATAAATCAAAACCCCTTGCGCCTGACCTGTGGCCACGGTTACACTGATTGAGAACATTGATTTAAATAAATCATTGTTTTAAAAGTATTTTGACTCGGGGTGCCCTTCTTCGTTGAAGGCTGAGAAATACCCGTATTACCTGATCTGGATAATGCCAGCGTAGGGAAGTCAGATGCCTTCCCGGTCATCGCTTCTTCACGCAAGGCAGGAGCGAACCCATGCAGCCTGACCTGCTCGATTTACACGTTTTACATCACTTCCGCACCCGTTCTCCGCTGACCCACTGTATGACCAACGATGTCGTACAGACCTTTACGGCCAACGTTTTGCTGGCGCTTGGCGCATCCCCGGCGATGGTGATCGAGGCCGAAGAGGCTGAACAGTTTGCCGCGATCGCCGATGCGCTGCTGGTCAACGTTGGCACGCTGACCGCGCCGCGCGCCCAGTCGATGCGCCGGGCGATTGAGAGCGCGGTGGCGGCAGGCAAGCCCTGGACGCTGGACCCGGTTGCCGTGGGCGCCCTGGCGTTCCGCACCCGTTTTTGCCATCAAATTCTTGCCCTGAAACCGGCGGCCATTCGCGGCAATGCCTCTGAAATCCTTGCTCTTGCCGGGATGAGCCCGGGTGGGCGCGGCGTTGATACGACCGATACCGCCGCCAGCGCGGTGCCCGCTGCACAGGCGCTGGCCCGCCAGACCAATGCCGTTGTGGTCGTCACCGGCGAGGTGGATTACGTCACGGACGGGCAACGTACCCGAACGGTTACCGGCGGCGATCCGCTGATGACGCGCGTGGTAGGCACCGGATGCGCGCTTTCTGCCGTTGTGGCGGCGAGCTGCTCGCTGCCGGGCGACCGGATGGATAACGTCGCTGCCGCCTGCGGATGGATGAAACGAGCCGGAACGGTCGCGGTTGCGCAGTCGCGTGGCCCGGGCATTTTTGCCAGCGCGTTCCTGGATGCGCTCTATACGCTGGAGGAGCAGGCATGAAGCGGATTAACGCTCTGACCATTGCCGGCACCGATCCCAGCGGCGGCGCGGGTATCCAGGCTGACCTGAAAACATTCTCTGCCCTTGGCGCGTACGGCTGCTCGGTCATTACCGCGCTGGTGGCGCAAAACACGCGCGGCGTGCAGTCGGTCTACCGTATCGAGCCAGATTTTGTTGCCGCACAGCTGGATTCGGTATTCAGCGACGTGCGCATCGATACTACCAAGATCGGCATGCTGGCCGAGACGGATATTGTGGAAGCGGTGGCCGAGCGGCTTAAACGCTATCAGGTGCAAAACGTGGTGCTGGATACCGTCATGCTGGCAAAAAGCGGCGACCCGCTGCTTTCGGCCTCCGCCGTGGAGACGCTGCGTACAAAACTGCTGCCGCAGGTGGCGCTTATCACGCCCAATCTGCCGGAAGCCGCCGCGCTGTTAGGCACATCGCATGCGCAAACTGAACGCGAGATGAAAGCGCAGGGAAACGCGCTGCTGGCGATGGGCTGCGGCGCGGTGCTGATGAAGGGCGGTCATCTTGACGACACTGAAAGCCCGGACTGGCTCTTTACCCGCGATGGCGAAGTACGTTTTACCGCGCCGCGCGTGCAGACCAAAAACACCCACGGCACGGGCTGCACGCTCTCCGCCGCGCTGGCGGCGCTGCGTCCCCGGCATGAAGGCTGGGCCGATACGGTTAGCGAAGCGAAAGCCTGGCTCTCGGCGGCGCTGGCAAAAGCCGATACTCTGGAAGTCGGTCACGGTATTGGGCCGGTTCATCATTTTCATGCATGGTGGTAACCCAGTATACTGGCAGGAAACACCACGCCTGAGAAAACAGAGATGGAACAAGCGCATACCCGGTTAATCGCTCAACTGAATGAACGGATCGCCGCGCCGGACAACACGCCGCTGTACCTGAAATTTGCCGAAACGGTAAAAAATGCGGTGCGAAGCGGCATGCTGGAGCACGGGAATATTTTGCCCGGCGAGCGCGATCTGAGCCAGTTAACCGGCGTGTCGCGCATCACCGTGCGAAAGGCAATGCAGGCGCTGGAGGAAGAGGGCGTGGTGACGCGTTCCCGTGGATATGGCACGCAAATCAACAACATCTTTGAATATTCGCTGAAAGAGGCGCGCGGGTTCTCGCAGCAGGTGGTGCTGCGCGGCCAAAAGCCCAATACGCTGTGGGTCAACAAGCGGGTGGTGAAATGCCCGGAAGAGGTGGCTAACCACCTGTCGATCTCCCCGGACAGCGAGGTTTTTTTACTTAAGCGCATTCGCTATGTGGATGACGATGCGGTGTCGATTGAAGAGTCCTGGGTGCCGGTCGGGTTAATTCCCGATCCGGATGCAATTGGCATTTCGCTGTACGACTACTTCCGCAGTCAGAATATTTTCCCGCAGCGCACCCGCTCAAGGGTGAGCGCCCGCATGCCGGACAGCGAGTTTCAGGCGCACATTAAGATGGATGAAAAAATACCGGTGCTGGTGATCAAGCAAGTTGCGCTTGACCAGCAGCACCGTCCGATTGAGTACAGCATCAGCTACTGTCGCAGCGATCTATACGTCTTTGTGTGCGAGGAGTAATTCCTCACGAGTCGGGGCGCAATCGCCGCCGCGGTGGCTGACCACCCAGGACGCCACGGCATTCCCCAGCAGAACGGCGTCTGCCAGCGACCATCCCGCTGCCAGCCCTGCCAGCGTGCCGCCCGCGTGGCTGTCGCCAGCACCAATGGTGTCCACAACCGTCGCCGGGAACGCCGGAACAACGCCAGAGGCGTCACCGTCATACCACATAGCACCGTCTTTATCATGGCGCACGATCAGCGCGGCGCCAAAGCGCTGCTGCCATACTTCACCCAGGTTTTCAGCCTCTACGCCCAGTCTTTCAGCTGCAAGTTCCGCTTCCTGACGATTGAGCGACACGATTGGCCTGCAGGCCATAATCCGCTCCATCAGCGCGTCGGGAATATCCGCGATGCGGGGGCCGAAATCGATCAATGCCGTCACGTCCTGTAATCCCTCCAGCCAGCGTGTCAGCAGCTCGCCGCACGGCGATGCCAGCTGGTAGCCGGACAAATAAACCAGACTGTTTTGCGGAACGTAAAGCGCATCCAGCCAGCGCTGCTGCCACTGGTTCTCCACGCCGCTAAAGGACATAAAGGTACGTTCGCCGTCAGGCTCAACCAGCGCCAGGCACCAGCCGTTGTCGCCCGTATCGGCCTCCACGGCGCTGTGCAGATCCTGCTTCGCCATGGCGTTGCGGATAATATCCGCCCAGACGCCGTGACCGACGGGCAGAGCGTTTTGCGCCATAATGCCGAGCCGCTTCAGGGCGATGGCAATGTTTAGCGCGCAGCCGCCGATATTCACGCCCTGCTGCTTAAGTTCGATATCGCACCCGCGCCAGGGCAGGGCGTAGGCGTCGGCGATGACGTCTATCACCGCTGCGCCCAGCACCGTCACCGGGCGCGTGGCGTGCAGGGTGTCGAGACGTTGGGCAAATGCATTCATACGCCCTCCCTTTGCTCCCGATAGTGCAGCAGTTTCTCGCAATAGTGACCGAAATCGAGCCGGTTAACGGCGTCGAGCTCGGCCTTCAGCGCCGGGTCAATTGCCTGGACGCCGTGGAGCGCGCCGCAGATGGCCGTCGCAATGGCGCCAATGGTGTCGGTATCGCCGCCCAGGTTGGCGCATAAAATGGCGCAGCGGTTCGGATCGGTTTCCGCCAGTTCGACCATCGCAATGGCCGCCGGGACGGACTCAATGGTGCTGGTTCCTGCGCCGACAAGCTGATAAATCTGCTCGCTGGCGGAGTCGATGCCGTTGGCTTCCCGTACGGTCTTAAGCGCCAGCTCAATACGCGCCGCCAGCGACGCGCTGAAGGTGGTGGTTTTCGCCTCCTGCGCATAGCGGGCGATACCCGGCAGGGCATCGACGATGTTCTGCCAGCTTTCGCCGTCGACGGCACGGGAAACCGCCCACGCAATCACCACCGCGCCGGCAATGGCGAGGTCGGATTTATGGGTCGGGCTGGAGGCCAGCGCCACCTGCTCAACAAAGTGTTCCAGACGCGTCGCCGGAAGCAGGCAGCCCAGCGGGGAGGCGCGCATCGCCGCCCCGTTGGTCACGCCGTTGTTTTCCAGCTCGCTGACCGGCTTGCCGTCACGAATTGCGTTAAGCGCGATTTTGGAGGTCGGGCCGAGCACGTTCTTATTAAACGCATCGAAATCCAGAGCCCAGCGCAGAATATGCTTGCCGATAACGTCCGCGTTGATCTCCCCGTCGCACTCGACGATCGCATCAGCCAGGCACAGCGCCATTGAGGTATCGTCGGTAAACTCTGCCTGTTTGAAATAGCAGGCCGCATTATTCTCTGCCGGGCCGGGTAAAAAGCGGTCGATCCAGCCGAAGTGCGCCTTGACGCGCTTTCTCGGCCACAGCTCCGACGGCATGCCCATCGCATCCCCTAAAGCCTGCCCGTAAAGGGCACCGAGAACACGTTCTTGTTTCATTTAACTTCCCCTTGTGTCAGCGCGGTATCGCCATCAACCACCGCAATTGCGGCGATCTCTTTGTCCGATTCGCGGAAAAACAGCATAAACAGCACGGCAATCACGGCAATCATGATTGCACCAAACGTCCACATTCCGGCCCAGTTGAAGGTCAGCCCATTCACCGGCTCTTTGTATGCGAACAATTTTTCCATCATCACGCCGCCCAGGCGGTAACCCAGCAGGCTACCAAAGCCCTGGCAGCACAGCGTAATCAGGCCCTGTGCGGCGGTGCGCATGTGCACCGGCGCTTTTTTATCCACGTAGATATACGCGGTGACGTAGTAGAAGTCGTAGCTCACGCCGTGCAGCAGAATCCCGAGGAACAGCAGGGCGTAGGTGAAGTACTGTTCCGCACCGCCGTATACGAAGAACCCGTAGCGGATGGCGGCGGTAATCAGACCCAGCAGTAAGACCTTCTTAATACCAAAGCGTTTGGTAAAGAACGGCAGGGCGAGCATAAAGAAGATTTCGGAGAACTGGCCGAGCGTCATCCAGCCGGTGGCGTTTTTCATCCCCACTTCGGTGAGATAGCCGTTGGCGAAGATGTAGTAGAAGGCCAGCGGCATGGCGAACAGGAACGAGCAGAAGAAGAACACGAGGAAGTTTCTGTCGCGCAGCAGGATCAGCGCGTCCAGCCCGAGCATCACTTTGAAGTCCAGCTTGCCGGTACTTTTCGGCGGGGTGTTCGGCAGGAACAGGGCAAAGACGCCGAGCAGGGCGGAGCTGGCGGCCGTCATCAGCAGCGGAATATTGGTATCGGAAATATCGCTGTAGCCCAGCATCTGCGGCAGGAACCCACACGCCAGACCGGAGGCGATCCAGCCGATAGTGCCCATCACGCGGATACGCGGGAAATCGGCTTCGACGTCATCCACGTTCGCGAAGGCAATACTGTTGGTCAGCGCGATGGTGGGCATGTAGGTCAGGGAGTAAACCAGCAGCAGCGGGAAGAAGGTGCTGAACTGGGTTTGCTGTGCGGCGAAGTACATCAGAATCGCGCCGGCAAACATCAGCACCGCCAGCACTTTCTGCGCGGCGAAGAAGCGGTCCGTCAGCGAGCCGACCAGAATCGGGGAGAGGATAGCGGCAATGGCAGTACAGGCGTAAGACCACCCTATTTCCCCGGCGGTAAAACCGCTTTTGCTCAGCCACAGCCACAGCGGCACAAACCACGCGCCCCAGATAAACCATTCAACAAACATCATGAATGACAGTTGGACTTTCGTTTTCATTTTTTAATCCTGCATGTCAGAGAGGGTACGCCTTTAACATACCATTCAATAATACCTTTTAAATACCTTTGTGGCGATTGTTTGATCAATGTAACAGTTTTGTTGTACACGAATCGAGCCAGCAGATTGTGCTGAAAAAAAATGCAATGGGTGGAAAATCCGTTAAGTCGGTACCAGGCTTAGTCTGCCCATAAATAATGGGACTGGATTAACGCACACCGACATGACGTCGAACTTACGGGAGTATCACATGACTGATATTGCGCAGTTGCTTGGCAAAGACGCCGACAGCCTTTTACAGCATCGTTGTATGACCATTCCAGCCGACCAGCTTTACCTGCCTGGTCATGATTATGTTGACCGCGTGATGGTCGATAACAACCGTCCCCCTGCCGTGCTGCGAAATATGCAGACGCTCTATAACACCGGGCGGCTCGGCGGCACCGGATATCTCTCGATTCTGCCGGTAGACCAGGGCGTTGAGCACTCGGCGGGCGCCTCTTTTGCGGCGAATCCGCTCTACTTCGATCCAAAGAATATTGTTGAGCTGGCGATTGAGGCGGGCTGTAACTGTGTAGCCTCCACCTACGGCGTGCTGGCCTCCGTCTCGCGTCGCTATGCCCACCGCATTCCGTTCCTCGTGAAGCTGAACCACAACGAAACCCTGAGTTACCCTACCGAATATGACCAGACGCTCTACGCCAGCGTCGAGCAGGCGTTCAACATGGGTGCGGTTGCCGTTGGGGCGACCATCTATTTCGGCTCGGAACAGTCCCGTCGTCAGATTGAGGAGATCTCTGCGGCGTTTGAGCGCGCTCATGAGCTCGGTATGGTGACCGTGCTGTGGGCGTACCTGCGTAACTCGGCGTTCAAAAAAGACGGCGTAGATTACCACGTGTCGGCCGACCTGACCGGCCAGGCGAACCATCTGGCGGCGACCATTGGCGCTGACATCGTGAAGCAGAAAATGGCCGAGAATAACGGCGGCTATAAAGCGGTGAACTTTGGCTACACCGATGACCGCGTTTACAGCAAGCTGACCAGCGATAACCCGATCGACCTGGTGCGCTACCAGCTGGCGAACTGTTACATGGGCCGCGCGGGGCTGATCAACTCCGGCGGTGCGGCGGGCGGTGATACCGACCTGTCAGACGCGGTGCGTACGGCGGTTATCAACAAACGTGCGGGCGGCATGGGGCTGATCCTTGGCCGCAAGGCGTTTAAGAAATCGATGGCCGACGGCGTGAAGCTGATCAATGCGGTGCAGGACGTCTATCTGGACAGCAAAGTCACGATTGCCTGACCTGAGGGCGAAGTGTAGGCCGGGTAAGGCGTAGCCGCCACCCGGCAATACCATCAGCGCAAAAGCACACAGTCCGGCGGCAACCGACACTGCAGCGCGCCGGGCAACACCTCAATGCGGAACTGCGTCCCGCTCAGCGGCTCTCCGTCGAGGTTAAACGTCATCCCGTGCGGCGCATTTACCTCAAACCACGCCGATTTCCCGTCAATGATATTTGGACTCTCTTCCGGCTGCGTCAGCGTGGTAAACAGCGCGGGCAGCAGGCCGTCGCCCGTGAAAATCCTCAGCTGTAGCTGACCGTCATTGATCAGCGCCTCCGGGCACAGCTGCTGACCGCCGCCTGCCTGTCGACCATTGCCAATGCCAATTACCAGCGCGTCACCCTGCCACTGAAAATCCTCGCCGCGAATTTCGCAGCGGTCAGGCTTGAGAGTGTCCATGCGCATCAGGCCGTGGATCAGGTACGACACGCCGCCCAGCGCCGCCTTCAGCTTTTCCGGCGTTTCGCTGGTGATGCGCGTGCCAAACCCGCCGGTCGCCATATTGATAAAGCAGGTTTTATCATTCACCTGCGCAATATCTACAGCGGTGGCTTTACCGAGGATCGCCAGCTGGAGCGCCTTCTCTAACTCCTCCGGGATCCCGGCGCTGGTGGCAAAGTCATTGGCGGTGCCGAGCGGTAAAATGCCCATCACCGGGCGGTTTGCCGGGGGCAGGTCGATTAGCGCTGAGGCAATCTCATTGATAGTGCCATCGCCGCCGCCGGAAATGATGGTCTCAACGCCAAGCCCGAGGGCTTCATTGATATAGCGTGCCGCGTCGCCTTTTTCCCACGTAACCCTTACGTGAATGCGCGCGCCGTCGTCGCGCAAGCCGTGAATTGCCTGACGCAACAGATCGTTGCCCGCGCTTTTGCCGTTGAGAATCAATAAACTGTCTGGATAGGTTGCCATCCGCGCTGCTCCCTTTTTTAGCGTTAGTAAGAGTGTATAGCAGAGAGGAAAAAAGCGGGTAAGAACAGGATGAAAGGAACAAAATATGCCCGAAAGCGCGTTACACTCCAGCGATGATATGAACGTAATCACAGGAAAGTGATGATGAATAAAATTTTGGTAAGCGCGTGCCTGATGGGCTTCAGGGTTCGCTATAACGGAAGTGAGAAAGCGCGAATGGGTGAGCAACTTGCTCGCTGGCAGCAGGAACAACGTCTGGTTATCCACTGCCCTGAACTGGCTGCCGGGCTGCCTGTACCTCGTCCTCCGGCAGAGATTATGTCCGCTGATGGCAAAGACGTAATGCGCGGGCAAGCCAGAATTATTGAAAATACCGGGCAGGACGTGACCGCACATTATCAGCTTGCAGCCTGGCTTGCGCTACGCGCTGCTCAGGAGTCGGGGTGTAGCGCTGCATTGTTAACCGATGGCAGCCCAACGTGCGGCAGCGAGTTCATTTATGACGGTTCTTTTCGCGGAAGACATAAAGCGGGGAGGGGGGTTGCGGCATCGCTGCTCGCAGAGCATGGGATCGCCGTGTTCTCAGAGAAGCAAATCGACGAACTCATTGCCTGGATTGAGGAGAGAGAAGGCAAAAAATAAGCCCGCGTAAGGGAGATTACGCAGGCTAAGGAGGTGGTTCCTGGTACAGCTAGCATTTATGGGTTATGTTTTTCAGCGGGGGGATAATACCCGTATTGAACGAAGCGGTATGTGATCCGATTCTAAGAATTATCCCAGCGCGAAAAAATTTCCCTGATTGACTATTTGCCGTGTGGGTTTCGGGTGCTTTCACCGTTGAAGTTACGCATCAGCAGCGCGAACTTCAGCTCCACCTCTTCCGGAACCGGCAGCCAGACGGTATGCCCGTCGCCCGGCGCCACGTCAATCGCTTCGCCTTTGCCGTTTTCCAGATGCTCCAGCGTGAAGTTCATGTTGCCCTGCGGGGTCATCAGCTCCAGGCTGTCGCCTTTGGTGAACTTGTTTTTCACCGCGACGGCCGCCAGCGCGCCTTTACGCTCGCCGGTGAAGTCACCGACAAACTGCTGGCGCTCGGAAACGGAGTAGCCGTGCTCGTAGTTCTGGTAGTCGTCGTGGGTATGACGGCGCAGGAAGCCTTCGGTATAGCCGCGATGCGCCAGGCCTTCCAGAGTTTCCAGCAGGCTGGTATCGAACGGTTTACCGGCGACCGCATCGTCGATGGCTTTACGGTACACCTGCGCGGTACGCGCGCAGTAGTAATAGGATTTGGTGCGGCCTTCAATCTTCAGGGAGTGCACGCCCATCTGCGTCAGACGCTCGACGTGGGCGATGGCGCGCAGATCTTTTGAGTTCATGATGTAAGTGCCATGTTCGTCTTCAAAGGCGGTCATGTACTCGCCAGGACGTTTGGCTTCTTCAATCATAAACACGCTGTCGGTTGGCGCGCCGATGCCCAGCGTCGGCTCAACGTTGGTCACCGGAATAGGCTCGTGCTTGTGGACGATGTTGCCGATGTCATCCTCTTTGCCTTCCTGGACGTTATATTCCCAGCGGCAGGCGTTGGTGCAGGTGCCCTGGTTCGGGTCGCGCTTGTTGATGTAGCCGGAAAGCAGGCAGCGGCCGGAGTAGGCCATGCACAGCGCGCCGTGGACGAAGATTTCGATTTCCATATCCGGCACCTGAGTGCGGATCTCTTCGATCTCTTCCAGAGACAGTTCGCGGGACAGGATGACGCGGGTCAGCCCCATCTGCTTCCAGAACTTCACCGTTGCCCAGTTGACGGCGTTTGCCTGCACGGAGAGGTGAATATCCATCTCCGGGAAGTTCTCCCGAACCAGCATGATTAAACCCGGGTCCGACATGATCAGCGCGTCCGGCCCCATATCGACCACCGGCTTCAGGTCACGGATGAACGTTTTCAGCTTGGCGTTGTGCGGCGCGATGTTGACCACCACGTAGAATTTTTTGCCCAGGGCATGCGCTTCGTTGATGCCGAGCTGCAGGTTCTCGTGGTTGAATTCGTTGTTACGCACGCGCAGCGAGTAGCGCGGCTGGCCCGCATACACGGCGTCGGCGCCATAGGCGAAAGCGTAACGCATATTTTGCAGCGTTCCCGCCGGGGAAAGGAGTTCCGGTTTAAACATGTTTGTTCTCGTTCTGATGACAGGTCAGATCCGCGTGCACCTGGTGCAGCGGTAAGGGGAGATCCCCCACTTTAAGGGCGGGCATTGTAGCGCTGCGGGGCAGGGAGGTAAAGTTATTGTGCCGGGTGGCGGCTTCGCCTTACCCGGCCTGGATTGACCCGCGGATGACTAGGCAATCCTGCACGCATCCGCTTCCCAGCGATACCCCACGCCATACACCGCGCGAATAAACGACTGTTCGGCGTCCAGCGCTTCCAGCTTGCGGCGCAAGTTTTTGATATGGCTGTCGATGGTGCGGTCGGTCACTACGCGGTAATCGTCGTACAGGTGGTTCAGCAGCTGTTCGCGGGAAAAGACTTTCCCCGGCTCGTGGGAGAGGGTTTTCAGCAGGCGGAACTCCGCAGGGGTCAGGTCCAGCAGCTTGCCGCGCCAGCTTGCCTGGAAGCGGCTTTCATCCACAATCAGCGGGCTTTCAGCGTCCAGCACCTGAAGCTCGCGCTGCGGCCTGCAGCGGCGCAGAATGGTCTTCACGCGGGCTACCACCTCGCGCGGACTGTAGGGCTTGCAGATGTAGTCGTCCGCGCCGATTTCGAGCCCCAGCAGGCGGTCAATCTCTTCAATTTTGGCGGTGACCATGACGATCGGCACGTCGGAGAAGCGACGAATTTCCCGGCACAGGGTCAGGCCATCAACGCCTGGCAGCATTAAATCAAGCAGGATAAGATCCGGCGGAGTCTGGCGTACATACGGCAGCACCTGGTCGCCGTGGCTTATCAGAGTCGGGGCATAGCTGGCCGCGCGTAAGTAGTCGATCAGCAGCTGTCCCAGCTTGGGTTCGTCTTCGACGATCAAAATGCGCGGCGTGTTTTCGTCAATCGGTAACTCGGTCATACTTCTCTCGATAAATCCCGTTCCAGAGGTAACTCTACTGTAATGCTAACCCCGCCAAAAGGCGAATGGGCGGCGCGGATCGTGCCATTATGCGCCTCGACGATGTTAACGCAAATCGCCAGCCCCAGGCCGGAGCCGCCGCTGGCGCGGTTGCGGGAGCCTTCGGTACGGTAGAAACGTTCAAACAGTTTTTCCAGCTGCGCGTCCTGCACGCCTGGGGCGGAATCCGCGAAGGTGAGGGCAAAGCGCCCGTTTTCCTGTCTGCCGGAGATGTGCAGCCCTCCGCCGCTGTCGGTGTAGCGCAGGCTGTTTTCCAGCAGGTTATTGAACAGCTGCATCAGCCGGTCTTTGTCGCCGAACACCACCGCGCTGTCCGGCAGGGAGAGGTCGATTTTCAGGTTGCGGCTGGCAAACCGCTCGCGGAACGCGCCGCTGATCACTTCCAGAATGTTAATCACGTCCACCGGCGCTTTCTGGTAGGCCAGCGCGCCTTCGTCGGACATGGAGAGCTGGTGGAGATCGTCCACCAGCTTGGTGAGCGTACCCACCTCCGCCTGCAGGGAGGCCACCGATTCGGGCGTAAACTGGCGCACGCCGTCCTGAATGGCCTCGAGCTCGCCGCGCAGCACCGCCAGCGGGGTGCGCAGCTCGTGCGAGATATCGGCCATAAAGTCGCGGCGCATCTGCTGGTTTTTCTCCAGCGTGCTGGCGAGCTGGTTAAAGTCCTGCGCCAGCTTGCCCAGTTCGTCCTGGCTGCGGGTATCGACGCGAGTGGTGAAATCCCCGGCGGCGAGCTTGTGCGTACCCTCCACCAGCCGTTTCACCGGGGCGAGCAGACCGCGCGCCAGCGGGAAGGTGGCGAGCGCGGCGAGCAGCGTGGAGAGGGCGACAATCAGCCAGCTTGTGCGGCGCTGCTGGCGGTCAAAGTTGATGTCGGTGTTGCGCGTCAGGCGCTCCACCGGCGAGGCGATCACCCAGCCCACGGTGGCGTTATTCACTTTAATTGCCCGCCGGGTGCCGTCCGGCGGTATCGGCGCGCGCGGCCCAACCAGGGGGCGCATATCCTGGTCGATCACCCAGAACTGGGTGCGCCAGCCGTGTGGCGGCATGCCCGGGCCTGGACGATCGTCACCGGTATCGTGCTCCAGCGAGCGCAGGATCTGGAAAATAAAGCGGTCGTTATTGCGCAGAAAACGCCAGTTGCCATGTTGGGCGTACTGTTCACTCAGCGCATCGCTTAAGCCCTGTAAACGCTGTTCATTGCCATGCTTGATGTAATCAATAAAGCCGCGCTCAAAGCTCACCCGCACCGCCCAGTGCATGGTGATCAGCAGGACGATACAGGTGGCGAAGATCGCTACAAAGAGCTTGCCGGTAATACCCGGACGCCAGAATTTCATGAGCCACTCCTTTTGCCGCGCCTAATCACGACGTTCTTGCTGGTATCATCCGGCACTCTGGCGAAGATGAAAGCGGGCAGGGCGATGATGACCGCCATGCTGAGGTAGGTATACAAAAAGACCTGATGCGCCACCGGCGTGTCGACGCTGAGATGGTGCTGGCCGTACATGCCGAGCAGCAGGCCGGCAATGGTGACGCCCACGCTCATTGAGAGCTGCATGATCATCGACAGCAGGCTGTTGCCGCTGCTCGCCAGATCGTCCGGCAGGTCCTTCAGCGTCAGGGTGTTCATCGACGAGAAGCGCATGGAGTTGACAATCCCCTGGCAGAACAGCACCAGCGGTAGAGCGTAGTACCAGCCCATCAGCGCCACGGCCATAAACAGCAGGCTGACCAGCGCCAGCCCCAGCGTGGCGGCCACCAGCACGTGCCGGTAACCAAAGCGGTTGACGACCTGCACCACGATGCGCTTCATCCCCATGCTGCCGAGCACCATCGGGATCATCATCAGGCCCGCGTGGAACGGCGAAAAGCCCATGCCAATTTGCAGAAAAACGGGCGTCATAAACGGCAGCATCCCGCTGCCGACGCGCCCGGCGAAGCTGCCGAACAGGCCAAGGCGGTAGGTAGGGTTTTTAAACAGGTTCAGGCTGAACAGCGCCTTATCGTTACCTCTGGCATGCCGCAGATACCACAAAATAGCGATGACGCCGAGAGCGACCAGAATACCCAGCGTCATGGGGGAAATCCCGAGCCCTTTTTGCCCGTCCAGCGCCAGGGTAAGCGTAGCCATGCCCGCCGCCAGCAGGATAAAACCGAAGAAATCAAAGCGCCGCGTCTGCATTTTGTAGTTCGGCATCAGCGCCAGGGTGGCGATGGCACCGATGATGCCCACCGGCAGGTTGATTAAGAAGATCCAGTGCCACGAGGCGTACTCCACCAGAATGCCGCCCAGCGCCGGGCCCAGCAGCGGCCCCACCTGACCGGGCAGGGTCACAAAGGTCATCGCCGCCATGTACTGCTCGCGCGGCACAATCTTCATCACCGTTAGCCGCCCGACGGGCACCATCATCGCCCCGCCGATGCCCTGCAGCACGCGCGCCGTCACCAGCTGGTCGAGGGTATTGGCCTGGGCGCAAAACAGCGAGCCGGTGGTAAACAGCACGATGGCGGTAAAAAAGATGTTCCGCACGCCGACCTTATCGGCCAGCCAGCCGCTGGCGGGCAGCATCACGGCCACCGTCAGCACGTAGGAGACAATCACCATGTGCATATGCAGCGGGCTCTCCCCCAGGCTTTTCGCCATGGAGGGGAGGGCGGTGTTGACGATGGTCGTATCCAGCGACTGCATAAAGAAGCCGAAGGCGACTATCCATAACTGCCAGCGAACGTTGGCGGGGAGATCGGTCATTTACTCGGTCACCGTGGTTCTGTTTTTACGCGAGAAGCGCAGCCGCAGGCGGTCGAAGAACAGATAGACCACCGGCGTGGTGTACAGCGTCAGCAGCTGGCTCATCACCAGGCCGCCGACAATGGTGATCCCCAGCGGCTGGCGCAGCTCTGAGCCGTCGCCGCCCGAGATCACCAGCGGCAGCGCGCCAAACAGCGCCGCCAGGGTGGTCATCATGATCGGACGAAAACGCAGCAGGCAGGCCTGGAAGATGGCCTCTTCCGGCGAGAGGTTGCCGTTGCGCTGGGCGTCCAGGGCGAAGTCCACCATCATGATGGCGTTTTTCTTCACGATGCCGATCAATAGCATGATCCCGATGAGCGCGATAAGGCTGAACGGCGCGCCGAACAGCTCCAGGGCCAGCAGTGCCCCCACGCCCGCCGACGGTAGCGTCGAGAGAATGGTCAGCGGATGCACGTAGCTTTCGTACAGCACGCCCAGCACAATATAGACCGTGGCGATGGCGGCCAGAATCAAAATTACCTGCGAGTTCATCGTCTCCTGGAACACCTGCGCGGTCCCGGCAAAGCTGCCGCGCACGGTGGACGGCACGCCAAGCTGGGTCATCGCGCGGTTGATTGCGTCGCTGGCCTCAGAAAGCGACGAACCGGCGGGCAGGTTAAAGGAGATGGTCGACGCCGCCGATAGCCCCTGATGGTTCACCGACAGCGGCGCGTTGGCAGGCTGCCAGCTGGCGAAGTAGGAGAGTGGAATCGCCTTGCCGTCGTTGTTAATCACAAACATTTTGTCCAGGGCGCTGATGTCCTGGGTGTAGCGCGGGTCAACTTCCATTACCACCTTGTACTGGTTCATCGGCTGGTAGATGGTGGAGATCTCGCGCTGGCCGAAGGCGTTGTTCAGCAGGCTGTTGGCGGCTTCAACATTAATACCCAGCCGCGACATGGTTTCGCGGTCATAGGTCAGCGCCATCTCGGCGCCGTTGTCCTGCTGATCGGAGTTCACGTCCGCCAGCTCCGGCAGGGCAGCCAGCGCCTTGCGGATCTTCGGCTCCCACTCGCGCAGGGCGGCCAAATCGTCCGAGAGCAACGTGTACTGATAGCTGGCGTTCGCCTGTCGCCCGCCGACGCGGATATCCTGAACGGCCATCAAAAACAGGTTTGCCCCCGGCTCTTTGGCGAGCTTCACCCGCAGGCGGTCAATCACCTGCTGGGCGGTTTCGTTGCGCTCGCCGCGCGGTTTCAGGGTAATAAACATCATCCCGCTGTTGACGCGTGACCCGCCGGTAAAGCCGGTGACGTTATCCACGGCTTTGTCTTCCCGAATGATCTTCATAAAGTCCTGCAGCTTGCCGCGCATCGCCTGGAATGAAATGCTCTGGTCCGCCTGAATGCCGCCCATCAGCACGCCGGTGTCCTGTTCCGGGAAGAAAGTTTTCGGGATGGTGATATACATCCAGACGTTGAGCACGATGGTGCCCATCAGCACCAGGCCGACAAGACGCGTATGGTTCAGCACCCACTTCAGCGATTTGCCGTAGCCCTCCTGCATTGCCATCAGAACGCGGCCAAAGCCTTTGCGGCGCGGCTGCGAATGGGGTTTGCTGCGCTTGAGCATCCAGCCGCACATCATTGGCGTCAGCGTTAAGGAGATAACCAGCGAAATGCCGATAGCGACGGAGAGGGTGACGGCAAATTCGCGCAGCAGCCGGCCCGGCAGCCCGCCCATCAGCAGCAGCGGCAGGAATACCGCCACCAGCGACAGGCTCATGGAGAGCACCGTAAAGCCCACCTCGCGCGTGCCCTGCAGCGCGGCCTGCAGCGGCTTCACGCCCGCTTCCAGGTGGCGGGAAATGTTTTCCAGCACCACGATGGCGTCATCCACCACGAAGCCCGTCGCAATCGTCAGGGCCATCAGCGACAGGTTGTTGAGGCTAAACCCGCACAGATACATGGCGGCAAAGGTACCGATCAGCGAGACCGGCACTGCCACCGCCGGAATAAGCGTCGCGCGGCCGGATCGCAGGAACAGGAAGACCACCAGGATCACCAGCGCGACGGAGATCACCAGCGTTTGCTCTACCTCTTCCAGCGAGGCGCGAATGGTCGGGGAGCGATCCTGGGCAATTTGCAGATCGATCGCCGCCGGTATGGTCTCCTGCAGGTCCGGAAGACGGGCGCGAATGCTGTTCACCGTCTCGATAATGTTGGCCTCCGGCAGCTTGCGGATCATCAGCAGAATCGCCGGCTTTGCGTTAGTCATCCCGGCGTTACGCACGTCCTGCACCGAATCGGTGACGCTGGCCACGTCGCTTAATCGCACCGCCGCGCCGTTGTTATAGTGGATGATGAGCGGCTGATATTCCGCGGCGGTTTTCAGCTCGTCGTTGGTGTGGATCTGCCAGCGGTGGCTGCCGTCCTCAATCGCTCCCTGCGGTTTACGCACGTTGGCGTTGCTGATGGCGGAGCGCACGTCGTCCAGCGACACGCCCTGGTTAAACAGCGCCTGCGGGTTTAACCCCACGCGCACCGCGGGCAGGGAACTCCCGCCAACGCTCACGTCGCCGACGCCGTTAATTTGTGAGATTGTCTGCGCCAGCTGGGTGGATGCAAAGTCGTACAGCTGCCCCTGCGAGTACGTATCCGAGGTCAGCGTCAGGATCATGATCGGCGCGTCGGACGGGTTGGCCTTGCGGTAGGTTGGGCGGCTCGGCATCCCGCTCGGCAGTAGACTTTGCGCGGCGTTGATGGCCGCCTGCACGTCGCGCGCTGCGCCGTTAATATCCCGGTCGAAGCTGAACTCCAGAATGATGCGCGTGCTGCCCAGCGAGCTGCTGGAGGTCATCTCGTTGACCCCCGCAATCCGCCCTAGCGAACGCTCCAGCGGCGTGGCAACCGACGAGGCCATGGTTTCCGGTGAGGCGCCCGGCAGCGAGGCGCTGACCATGATCACCGGGAAATCCACCTGCGGCAGGGGGGCCACCGGCAGCAGCCGGAAGCCCAGCACGCCGCAGAGGGTAATGGCGAGCGAGATTAAAATCGTCGCCACAGGGCGATAAATGAAGAGGGCGAAAAACTTCACTTATGCCTCCTCTTCACGTTTCGGGAAGCGGCTTTTGGTCCACAGCGCCAGGCGGTCAAACAGCAGGTAGATCACCGGCGTGGTGAAGAGGGTCAGCACCTGGCTCACCAGCAGACCGCCTACCATGCCGATACCCAGCGGACGACGGAGCTCCGCGCCGACGCCGGTGCTCAGCATCAGCGGCAGCGCGCCCAGCAGGGCGGCCAGCGTGGTCATCAGTATGGGGCGAAAACGCAGCAGGCAGGCCTGGAAAATCGCATCGCGCGGCGACATGCCCTGCTCGCGCTCGGCGGCCAGGGCAAAGTCGATCATCATGATGGCGTTTTTCTTCACGATCCCGATAAGCAGAATAATGCCGATGATGGCAATTACGTCCAGCTCGCTGCCCGCCAGCATCAGTGCCAGCAGTGCCCCCACGCCCGCCGTCGGCAGGGTAGAGAGGATGGTGATCGGGTGGATAAAGCTTTCATACAGCACGCCGAGCACGATGTACATCGCCACGACCGCCGCCACGATCAGCCAGATGGTGTTACCCAGCGCGGCCTGAAACGCCAGGGTGCTGCCCTGGAACTGGGTCTGAATATCGGACGGGAAGCTGAGATCTTTTTCCGCCGCCTGAATGGCCTCCACCGCTTCGCCCAGAGAATAGTTGTCCGGCACGTTAAAGGAGATGGTGGTGGACGGGAACTGATCCAGATGGTTGATCGACAGCGGGGTATAGCGTTCTTCCACCGTGGCGATAGCGCTCAGCGGCACAATGCCGCCGTCTTTGCTGGTCAGGCGCACCGAGTCCAGCCCCGCCAGGCCGGGCGTGTTCTCCGTGTTGTGCTCCAGCACCACGCGGTACTGGTTCGCCTGGGTGTAGATGGTGGAGATCAGGCGCTGACCGAAGGCGTTGTACAGGGCGTTGTCCACGTCCGCCATGGTGATACCCAGACGGCTGGCGGTATCGCGGTTGACGTTAACGTACGCCGCCAGCCCTTTGTCCTGCCAGTCGCTGCTAACATCGGAGAGCTGGGGCAGGGTGTTAAGCTTGTTCACCAGCTGCGGCACCCAGGTGCTGAGGGCATCCAGCGTGGTGGCCTGCAGCGTGAACTGGTACTGCGTGCGGCTGACCTGCGTATCGATGGTCAAATCCTGAATCGGCTGCAGGTAAAGCTCAACGCCCGGCACGCGCGCGACGGCGTTTTGCAGACGCTCAATGACGGCGTTGACGCGATCGTCGCGTTCATCCAGCGGCTTGAGGTTGATCTGCAGACGTGCGCTGTTGAGCGACGGGTTGGTGCCGTCGACGCCCACGTAGGAGGTCAGGCTCTCGACCGCCGGATCCTTCATGATGATTTCAGACACCTGCTGCTGGCGCTGGGCCATATTGGCGAAGGAGACCGACTGCGGGGCCTGAAGCGTGCCCTGGATAATGCCGTTGTCCTGGATCGGGAAGAAGCCTTTCGGAATGAAAATCCACAGCATCACGCTGAGCGCCAGCGTGCCGAGCGCCACGCCGAGCGTTGCCCACGGATGGTTCAGAACTTTCGCCAGCACGCGACCATAGGCGGCAATAATGCACTCGAACATGCGCTCGGAGGCGCGCGAAAAGCGGTTTTGCTTGCGCAGGGACTCGTGGCTCAGCATGCGGGCACACATCATCGGCGTCAGAGTCAGCGACACCACGGCGGAGATCAAAATGGCGACCGCCAGCGTCACGGCAAACTCGCGGAACAGCCGCCCGACGATATCGCCCATAAACAGCAGCGGGATCAGCACCGCAATCAGCGAGAAGGTCAGCGAGATAATGGTAAAGCCGATTTCCCCTGCGCCCTTCAGCGCGGCGGCCAGCGGTTTTTCGCCTTTCTCGATATAGCGCGAGATGTTCTCGATAACGACGATGGCGTCATCCACCACGAACCCGGTGGCGATGGTGAGCGCCATCAGCGTCAGGTTATTGATCGAAAAATCGAGGAACACCATCACCGCAAAGGTGCCGACCAGCGAGAGCGGTACGGCGACGGCGGGAATAATGGTCGCCGGGACGTTACGCAGGAACAGATAGATGATCATAACCACCAGCGCAATCGCCAGCATCAGCTCAAACTGGGTGTCGGTGACCGACGCGCGAATGTTGGTGGTACGGTCGGAAAGCACCTTCACGCTGACCGATTTCGGCAGGCTTTCGATCAGCTGCGGCAGCATGGTGCGGATGCTGTCGGCGGTTTCGATGATGTTCGCGCCCGGCTGGCGCTGCACGTTCATCACGATCGCCTGCTGCCTGTTGGCCCAGGCTCCCAGCCAGCTGTTTTCCGCACCTTGTTCTACGGTCGCCACGTCGCCCAGACGCACCGGCGCGCCGTTCTGGTAGGCGATAATCAGCTGACGATATTCGTCGGCGGACTGCATCTGGTCGTTCGCCGAGAGCGTCACGGCGCGGGTTGGGCCGTCCAGCGAGCCCTTCGCCGAGTTGACGTTGGCGTTGCTAATGGCGGTGCGGATGGTTTCACTGGTGAGCCCCAGCGCGGCGATGGCCTGCGCGTTCAGCTTGACGCGCACCGCCGGGCGCTGTCCACCCGCCAGGGTGACGAGGCCGACGCCGGAAACCTGAGAAATTTTTTGCGCCACGCGCGTTTCGACCATGTCCTCTACCTGGGTCATCGGCATGGCGGAGGAGGTGACGGCCAGCGTCATGATCGGCGGATCCGCCGGGTTCACCTTGCTGTAGACAGGCGGGTTAGGCAGATCCGACGGCAGCAGGTTGGTGGCGGCGTTGATGGCGGCCTGCACCTCCTGCTCGGCGACGTCCAGCGACAGCGTCAGCTGGAACTGCAGCGTCACGACGGATGCGCCGCCGGAGCTCTGGGAGGACATCTGTTTTAGCCCCGACATCTGGCCGAACTGGCGCTCAAGCGGGGCGGTGATGGCGGACGTCACGACATCAGGGCTGGCGCCGGGATAGAGCGTCACCACCTGAATGGTTGGGTAATCCACTTCCGGCAGCGCCGATACGGGCAGGAAGCGATAGCCGATAATCCCGGCGAGCAGGATCGCCACCATCAGCAGCGTGGTGGCGACAGGACGGAGGATAAACAGGCGTGATGGCCCACCTGTAGAGCCTGGCGGCAGCACCTGCATCAGGAGGTCGCTCCCTGTTTCGCCGGTTCAACCACTTCTACTTTGGCTCCTTCGGTCAGACGGTCAATACCGTCGGTGACCACGCGGTCGCCTGCGGAAAGGCCGGCGCTGATGACCACCGTCTGGCTGTCCTGAATTCCGGTTTTTACCAGATGCTTGCTGACCTTATTGTCGCTGTTAAGCACCCAGACAAAGTTACCTTCATTACCCATCTGCAGTGCAGCGGTGGGGATCACCACCGCGTTCTCTTCGGTCGCGACCAGCATGCGCGCATTGACGAACTGGTTCGGGAAGAGGGCATCGTCCTGGTTATTAAAGCGCGCCTTCAGCTTGATGGTGCCGGTGGTGGTGTCGATCTGGTTATCCAGACTGAGCAGGGACCCTTCACTCAGTTTCTGCTTGTTGGTGCGGTCCCAGGCTTCCACCACCAGGCCTTTACCGGTTTTTTGCGCCTGCATGACGGTCGCGATATCGCTTTCCGGCAGGGTAAAGACTAAATCAATCGGCTGGGTTTGGGTGATCACCACGATGCCCGTGGTGTCGCCGCTGGAGATTTGGTTGCCGATATCGACCTGCTTCAGGCCGACGCGTCCGTCAATCGGCGCGGTGATGCGGCTCCAGTCCAGCTGCAGCTGGGCGCTGGCAACGGCGGCTTCGTCGGCTTTGATAGTGCCCTGCGTTTCGCTGACCAGCGACTGCTGGGTATCAAGCTCCTGACGAGACACGAGGTTGGTTTTCACCAGCTGCTGGTAGCGCGCTAAATCCCGGCGGGCGTTGGCGAGCGTGGCTTTGTCTTTCGCGAGCTGTCCCTGCGCCTGGGCGAGGGCAACCTTAAACTGGCTCGGGTCAATTTCGGCCAGCAGATCGCCCGCTTTGACCTGCTGACCTTCCTGGAAGTGGATCGCGACGAGCTGGCCGTCGACGCGGCTGCGCACCGTGGCGGTATTGGCGGCGGTAATGGTCCCGAGACCTGTGAGATAGCGAGGAACGGCTTTTTTCACCGCCGTCGCCGCCTGTACCGGCGCCAGGGCTCCGCCGCGCATGCCGTGACGCCCTCCGCCTGCCGGGCGCTGTGCCTGATTGCTGGCACCGGCGGGAGCTGCGGAGTTCGCGGATTGGCTGTGCCAGTACCAGGCGGCGGCAAGGGCCACCACAATGATGCCAGCGGCGATTGCCCAGCGGGGTTTGTTACTGCCTTTCATCGTTATACGTTCTCATCCTGAAGACTTCGGGGAATGATACTAGTTTAGTCAGCTAACACAGCGGAAAAATGGAGGAAATATGGAAGACTGTCAGGAATGGTCTGAATGGAGGTAAACGCAAAACGGCAACATCCGCTGCCGTTTTTGGTGTTTTATCCCTCTCCCTGTGGCAGAGGGCCGGGGTGAGGGCGCCAGGCCGCACCGCAACAACGCTAGCTAAACATCACCTGCGCCCAGCGCGCCAGCCCTGCTGTAACGGAACCAAAATCATCGCCCCCTGCAATCGGAATACCCGGCAGCTGTTCGGCCAGCGCTTTCTTAATCAGCGGTGAACGGGCGCTACCGCCGGTCAGGTAGATGACGTCCGGCTTCTCTTTGCCGTTCTCCAGCGCCAGCTGCACCTGTTCCAGAATGCGCTGCAGCGGCTGGGCAAGCGCCGTCTCCAGACCGTCCTGCGAAATGGCGGTGGCCAGTTCGTCGCTGATGAACGGCAGGGAGACCGCATGCTCGGCGCGGTCGGAAAGGGCGATTTTACTCTCTTCCGCGGTACGTACCACGCGGTAGCTCAGACGCTGGCGCCACACTTTATAGAGGAGGGCGACTTTTTCGGCGTCCTGCGCGTCGCGAACCAGATCGTTAAGGAAGCGGCCGTTCGCGGTGCTGTAAAAATCACTTTGCGCAGGTACATCGTTGATAGCAATCGCATTCCACCACGGCAGGATCGGCAGGGCGATGCCTTTTTCCGTCTGACCGCCCATGCCGAGCAGCGGCATCAGGCTTTTGAATGCCAGCGCGATATCGAGATCGTTACCGCCTACGCGGCAGCCGCTGTGCCCGAGCAGGCTGTTTTCACGATCGCGACGGTTATGCCATTCGGGGCCCATCAGCAGCAGCGAGCAGTCCGTCGTGCCCCCGCCGATATCCACGACCAATACGCGCTTCTCTTCCGTCAGCGTGGCTTCAAAGTCCAGCCCCGCGGCAACCGGTTCATACTGGAATACCACATCGCGGAAGCCTGCGCGGTGCGCCGCGCGTTCAAGGATCCCCTGCGCCTGCTGGTTGGCCTCGTCGCCGCCCAGCCCCTGGAAGTTGATCGGGCGGCCAATCACCGCCTGGGTAATCGCATCGGTGACCTGCGTCTGCGCCTGATTGCGAATATGCAGCATCATCGCGCACACCAGGTCTTCAAACAACGCGACCTGCTGCGGCTTCAGGCCGCTGGCGCCGAGGAAGGATTTTGGCGACTTAACGAAATAGACTTCTTCGGGATCTTCAATGTAGTGCCCGAGCGAAGAGAGGCCGAACTGCACGCTGGACGGCGTAACGTCGATGTCTTCCTCACGGTTAAAGCTGACCGCCCGGCGCAGCAGCGCCTGGGTCTCCGCCGCCGTGGCCGGAACCTGATGGTGGCGGAACAGCCATTCGCTCACCGCTTCACGCGTCGGCGCGCAGAGCATTGACGGCAGCAGCGTGCTCTCTTTTTCCATTTTCAGGAGCCGTGGCTGCCCATTTTGCATAATCGCAACCGAGCAGTTTGCCGTACCGTAGTCAAATCCAATAAACACGATGAATCCCCATGCCGGTGAGAAGGGGCGAGACTTTAACGAAATGTCCGCATGGCGACAACAGGAATATGAAAGCAAGGCGAAATAGGACCTTTCCGTTTATGCTGTGAAGAACCCAAAAGGAGAGACGATGTACACCCTGAACTGGCTTCCCCCTTACGACTGGCAGTGGATGTTTGGCTTTCTTGGCGCGCGTGCGGTGACGAGCATTGAAACCGTCACAAACGACTACTACGAGCGCAGTTTTGCCTGCGAAGGGCATCAGGGAATATTTCGCGTGACGCCGGATATCGCAGCCCATACGCTGACCGTGACGCTCAGTCCGGGGTTGATTCCGGTTGCGCAGGCATGCCTCGAGCGCATAGAACGCCTGTTCGATCTCTCCTGCAACCCGCAGCACATAGCGGATACGCTGGGCGATCTCGGGGCTGCAAGGCCGGGCTTACGTTTGCCGGGATCGATGGATGCGTACGAGCAGGGCGTCCGGGCGATCCTCGGGCAACTCGTGAGCGTGGCGATGGCGGCGAAGCTGGCGTCGCGCGTGGTGGCGTTATGCGGCGAACCGGTGGCGGATTGCCCGGGGTATCTCTGCTTCCCCACGCCGCAGGCGCTGGCGGCAGCGGACCCGCTGGCGCTGAAAGCGTTGGGCATGCCCGTAAAACGCGCGGAGTCGCTGATTCATCTGGCGCAGTCGGTTATCGACGGAACGTTTCCGCTTTTCCCGCCCGTGAATATAGAAGAGGGGATGAAGGCGCTACAGCAGCGGCCGGGGATAGGGCGCTGGACGGCAAATTATCTGGCCCTGCGCGGCTGGCAGGCGAAAGATGTGTTTCTGCCGGATGATTACCTGATTAAGCAACGCTTCGCAGGAATGACGCCCGCGCAAATTCGTCGTTATGCCGAACGCTGGAAACCGTGGCGCTCCTACGCGCTGCTGCACATCTGGTATATCGACGGCTGGGCACCGTCAGTTGATGGCGAAATAGCTGGTGTTTAGCAGAAGATCTAATGGCTGCGGCTCGGCGATAGTGTCGCCATAGATAAAATCAATGCCGATGCCCGAGAGCGTATCCATCATGATGGGCTGATTACACGGCCCTGCTATGGTCTTCATTCCCAGACGCTGGGCGTGGCCCTGAACAATGGTCACCATCATCTCATCCATCAGGTTGCCATAGACGTTGCTGACCACCTCTGCGTCCAGCATCAGATAGTCGGCCATGTTCGGGCTCAGGTGCGTGAAGACGTTCATGTCGCGTCCTATCTGACTGAAGATCACACGGCAGCCCGCCTGGCGAAGCTTTTGCAGACCCCGTTGCAGGTTTTTATCCGGGCTGCACACCACGTCGGCAGAGATAACCAGATGCAGGAGACGGCCCGGCATGGGGCTTTTATCCAGCAGCTCGAGAAGTTCATCGACCAGCGTTACGCTGGCTAAACCGGCCTCAGAAAGCGGCAGTGCCACGCCCATGCCTTTACTGGCCACCTGCGCGGCGGAGGCACGGAAAAATTCACTAAAGATACGTCTGTCGAGGGCGTGCAAAAGCTCAGGCTCCGCCAGGCCCGAACGGAAGGCATGCTCCTCCTGTACTTCACCCTGGCTGGTCCACAGGCGTAACGAAAGCAGCCAGAAATTACTGCTTTCCGGGATGCGCGGGGAGGCGACGCTGCGGGCGATCATCATCAGATGATTGTCTTTAATCATGTGCCACTGTTCATCAAGCGACATCATGCTGCGCGTGTTGTGATCCCGCTCTTGCTGGGGTTCGTAAACCGTCACAGTACCGCGCCCGTTGTTTTTTGAGGCGTAACAGGCAATATCCGCCTGCGACATTACCTCCGACGCCTGATGGTTATTTTCATCAATCAGCGTGATACCTGCGCTGGCGCCGATCCGGTGCAGGCGGCCTTCCCACATAAAGTGATAGTCGTTGATGGCATGAATCAGGCGACCGGCAATATAGCGCGCGCTTTCAATATTGCAGTCCGGCAATAGTAACCCAAACTCATCCCCGCCCAGACGCGCCAGCACGTCGCTGGAGCGGAGCATGGTCAGCATCAGAGAAGAGAGTTCCCGCAGCAGGGCATCGCCCGCCGCATGGCCCGCCGTATCGTTGACGGCTTTGAAGCGATCGAGATCGATAAAGACCAGGGCATGGCGCTGTCGCGTTTCGCGAACGGTCTGCAGGAGTCGTTTGAGATGATTTTCGAAGCTGACCCGGTTTGCCAGATGGGTTAGGGCATCGTGGGAGGCGCTGTAGCTCAGCTGGCGCAGCATTTTGCGCGACTCTGTCACGTCCTGAATCACTATAACCGAGCCAATATTCTGTCCATCCAGCGTGCTGAGCGGCGTAATGCTGTAATGAATATCAAAATTACCACCGGTACGGCAGTTCAGCACCACGTCCTGATCGATATCAGAACGGGACATATCGCCGCTGTGAATATTCTCCATCAGCGGCCCTTTTTCACCAAAGGTGATATGCAACACCTTCAGGATCGGCTGGCCGATAGCTTCGGTCTGCAGCCAGCCGCTCATTTTCTCAGCGACCGGGTTCATAAAGGTGACGTTCATGTTGATATCGGTGCACAGCACCGCTTCACCGATAGAGTCGAGCGTGATGTGTAGCCGCTCTTTTTCCTGGAAAAGCGCCTCGTTAAGCTGCTTAACCTCGGTCATGTCCATGTTGATACCGAGCAGCCGTTCGACTTCGCCCTGCTTATTGAGCACCCGGTTCGCCAGGGAGCGAATATGGCGCACGCCTTCCTTCACGCGGATGCGGAATTCCAGCTTAAACGGCAGACGGGATATCAGCGAGTCCCGCAGCACCTTCTCAGCGTGGGCACGATCTTCCGGCAGCATCGTATCGTGCCAGAGCTGCCAGGTAGGCTTGATGTGCGGCGGGATTTCATACAGCTCAAACATCCGCTTGTCCCAGCTGATGATGTCTGGCTCGAGATCCCACTCCCAGATGCCGATGCCGCCCGCTTCGTTAGCAAGCGTAATGCGCTCCATCAGGCGCTTATTGACCCACTCGGTCTGCTTCAGGTCGTTAATGTCTTCAATCTGGGCGATAAAGTAGAGCGGCGAGCCGTCGGCATGGCGCACGACGGAGACGGCAAGCAGCGCCCAGACCACTTCCCCGTCGCGGGTGTAATAGCGCTTCTCGAGGGTGTAAGTGTTGATGTCGCCGTTGACCAGCTGTTCGAGCTGCTCCAGGTCGGTATTCAGATCTTCCGGCCAGGTGAGCTGCTGGAAGGTCAGCGACTGGAGCTCCGTCTGGCTGTAACCGAGGAAATTGCACAGCGCCTTGTTAGCCTGAAGCCATTTACCTTCGATGCTGACCAGCGCCATACCGATGGCGGAATACTCCATCGCATTGCGGAAACGCTCCTCGCTTTCGGTAATGTGCTTGCGCTCGGCGCGGAAGGCGTACATCACCATGGTCATCACGTTGGCAGGCAGGAGCAGCATCAGAAACGGCAGCCAGGGGGCGTTCAACATCGGCCCGACGTGCTGGGTTGTCAGCGCCACAGGGTTCCGGGCAATCATCAGCGACACAACCATCACGGTGACAAGAAACACCATGAACGCTTCCATTCGCGGCAAGCGCACCGCGCTCCACATAAGCAAAACGATAACGCAGGTGAAAGGCCACGGCAGCCAGGTAATGGCTGCCCAACTGAGGGCCAGCGTCACGGCCAGGGTGGTCAGGGTTTCCAGCAGCAATCGTGGGTCACGGTGGCGCAGCAGATAATGCGGTTTAAACAACAGTCCCAGTGGTACCACCGCCAGCGCGCCAATGGCTTCAGACAACACCCAGACGAAGAAATTACGCGCTGGTTCAGGGCCGGGCGCCAGCAGAGATACCAGGACGCCGCCCACCAGGGGCGGTATCACGGCGCTGCCGATGGCCACCCGGATCCAGTCATTCAGATTCTGCAGCGGGTTGTACCACGGCAGCAATTTGCGCAGCAATAACGCACCGGTAAAGGCTTCAACCACGTTAATTGAGGTGTAGGTGAGGTTTATCGATCCCCACGAAAACAGCATCCATGTGGCCAGAATATTGCCGAACGAACAGGCCAGGGCGATTCCCGGCCACATTTTTCCTGCATGGCGGTAAAACGCCACCATCATAATGGCGGTGGGGAACCAGAGCGGGGCCAGCAGGGTGCCGAACCGGGTGAGCTCCAGCGAAAATAAGGTAAAGATAAAGGTGACCAGGCCCAGACAGACAAGTCGTATTAAAGGATGTGGGGTGGTAACCAAAACCCGCTGGTATTGTTTATTCATTACCGCTTTATCCAGAGACGCCATGCCGTCAGGGAAGATGTCCGAACGCGTGAATTTGATAATTTGGTTTATGCTAGTACAAACAATTTACAATTCATATGGTGACCGCTCAGAATTTGACACCACAGACTTATTAAATAGAAGCTCCGTGAAAAAAAACGGTTAAACGCTGAAAAAACGCTCATTTAAATTTCACTCAGGGAATAAGACGTCACTTTTAGCCCAGTCTCGCAGAACCTGTGCATTCGACTGGTATCACGCCCGCGAAATCCCTATAATTGCCGCGTTTGACGCTCCGGCGTCGTCCTTCCTTAACATCCAGGTTAATCAGGTCGCTAAATTTATGACTGATAAGTCTCATCAGTGCGTCATTATAGGCATCGCCGGCGCATCGGCTTCAGGTAAAAGTCTAATTGCCAGTACGCTTTATCGCGAACTGCGTGAACAAGTAGGTGATGAGCATATCGGCGTCATTCCCGAAGACAGCTATTACAAAGATCAATCCCATCTGTCGATGGAAGAGCGCGTTAAAACGAACTATGACCACCCAAATGCAATGGATCACAGCTTGCTGTTCCAGCATTTAGAAGCGCTCAAAAGCGGCCAGGCGATTGAACTGCCCGTTTACAGTTACGTAGAACACACCCGCACCCAGGAAACCATCCGCATCGAGCCGAAAAAGGTCATTATCCTCGAAGGCATCCTGCTTCTGACCGACGCCCGCCTGCGTGAATCCATGAACTTCTCGATTTTCGTTGATACTCCGCTGGATATCTGCCTGATGCGCCGCATCAAGCGTGACGTGAATGAGCGCGGCCGTTCGATGGACTCCGTCATGGCGCAATACCAGAAAACGGTTCGCCCGATGTTCCTGCAGTTTATTGAGCCATCCAAACAATACGCCGATATCATTGTGCCGCGCGGGGGTAAAAACCGCATTGCTATAGATATCTTAAAAGCGAAAATCAGCCAGTTTTTTGAATAAGCCGCGTGAATTGTGTACCGTTCAGAGATAACCTGGTTTTACCCTGAGCGCTTACCGCCTCAGGGTACGATGCATGAAAGGAGAAAGTGCCATGCGTCTTTGTGATCGCGATATAGAAGCCTGGCTGGATGAAGGCCGTTTGTCTATTACCCCACGTCCACCCATTGAGCGTATCAATGGTGTGACCGTTGATGTACGGTTGGGGAATAAATTCCGCACCTTTAGCGGCCATACCGCACCGTTCATTGACCTCAGCGGGCCGAAGGACGAAGTCAGCGCTGCGCTCGATCGTGTGATGAGTGACGAAATCGTTATCGACGAGGGCGAAGCTTTTTATCTGCATCCGGGTGAACTGGCCCTGGCGGTGACGTTTGAATCTGTAACCCTGCCTGCGGACCTGGTCGGCTGGCTTGATGGCCGTTCTTCGCTGGCGAGACTGGGGCTGATGGTTCACGTGACCGCGCACCGTATCGATCCCGGCTGGTCGGGGCGTATCGTTCTGGAATTCTTCAATGCCGGTAAATTACCGCTGGCGCTGCGTCCGGGAATGATGATCGGCGCGTTAAGTTTTGAACCGCTGTCAGGCCCGGCAGATCGTCCTTATAACCGTCGGCAGGACGCAAAATATCGCGACCAGCAGGGCGCGGTTGCCAGCCGCATTGATAAAGACTGATCGTTAGCCCATTGAGGATGCCATGAGAAGAGTTCTGACAACGCTGATGATTTTGCTGGTGGTGCTGGTGGCTGGCCTTTCGGCGTTGGTTCTGCTGGTTAACCCCAACGATTTCCGCACTTACATGGTGCGGCAGGTCGAGGCACGCAGTGGTTATCAACTGAATCTTGACGGGCCGCTGCGCTGGCACGTCTGGCCGCAGCTCAGCATTCTCTCTGGCCGCATGTCGCTCACCGCGCCGGGAGCGTCCCAGCCGCTGGTGTCCGCAGACAACATGCGCCTTGATGTGGCGCTGATCCCGCTCATTTCCCATCAGCTGCAGGTTAAGCAGGTGATGCTGAAAGGCGCGGTGATTCAGCTCACCCCACAAACCGAAGCCGTGCGTGATGCAAATGCGCCGGTCGCGCCGCGCGAGAATACCCTTCCTGATGAGCCGTCCGATACTGGCTGGTCTTTTGATATCGGCAAGCTGAAAGTTGCCGATAGCGTGTTAGTTTTCCAGCATGAACACCAGGAGCAGGTGACCGTTCGCGACATTAACCTACAGATGGAACAGGATGCTCACCACCTTGCGACGGTAGAGTTTAGCGGACGCGTGAATCGCGATCAGCGTGATTTGACCCTGTCGCTGAATGCGAATGTGAATGCGTCAGACTACCCGCATCAGCTCACGGCTGATATCCAGCAGCTTAACTGGCAGCTGACGGGGGCAGATCTTCCCGCCCTGGGGATCGCCGGGCAGGGAACGCTGCAGGCCGTATGGCGCGAAGAACAAAAACAGCTGGAGCTGGATAATCTCAACCTGCAGGCTAATGACAGTAGCCTGAAGGGGCAGGCGAGCGTCACGCTCGAAGAGAAGCCGAAGTGGGTGCTGAATCTGCAGTTTGACAGGCTCAACCTTGAAAACCTGTTGCCGCCTCTGCCAGCCAGCGCCACGGACAGCGATGCCACGCAGACGGGGCAAAGCCAGGCACCGGTATCACGTCCGGTCATCTCGTCTAATCTCGATCAGCCTGACTATAACGCCCTGCGTGGATTCACGGCGGATATTCTGCTGAAAGCCAATAGCCTGCGCTGGCGAGGCATGGAATTTACCGACGTGAGCAGCCAGATGTTTAACCATAACGGTTTGCTGGTGATCTCCGAACTGAGCGGTAAGATGGGCGCAGGAAACCTCTCGCTGCCCGGTACGCTGGATGTCCGTAAAGACGTTGCCAGCGCCGAATTCCAGCCGCGTCTCGACAATGTTGAGATAGGCACCATCCTGAAGGCGTTTAACTACCCGATATCCCTGACGGGGCAGTTGACGCTCGCGGGTGACTTCTCAGGTTCGCAAATTGATGCCGATGCTTTCCGCCGCGAGTGGCAGGGGCAGGCGCATCTCGATCTGAAAAATTCCCGTATGGAAGGGCTTAACTTCCAGCAGCTGGTGCAGCAGGCGGTTGAGCGCAGCAGCGATGTAAAAGCCCAGGATAACTACGACAGCGCCACCCGCCTCGAGAGCTTCACCGCGGACCTGACGCTGGACAACGGCCAGCTTACTCTCGACGGAATGCAGGGCGACTCTTCACTCTTATCTGTGACCGGTGAAGGCAAGCTGGATCTGGTGAAAGAGACGGCGGATACGCGCTTTAACGTTCGGGTACTTTCCGGCTGGCAGGGTGAAAGCAAGCTCATCGACTTCCTGAAAGAGACGCCGGTCCCGCTGACCGTATACGGCAAATGGCAGGCACTGAATTACAGCCTGCAGGTGGATCAGATCCTGCGCAAGCATCTGCAGGATGAAGCGAAACGTCGGCTTAGCGGCTGGGCGGATCGTAATAAAGATTCACAGGACGGCAAGGATGTGAAAAAGCTGCTGGATAAGCTGTGATGTCCGTTGTGCCTCGCCTTACCCGGAGGCCAGTGCGGCCTGATGCCCTCACCCCGACCCTCTCCCACGGGAGAGGGAGCAAATACTAAAACGGCAACCGGGTTGCCGTTTTTTTTTACCTAAACCTCAAAATCCAGTTCTTCTTCATCCCGCAGCGGAATGAGCTGAACCTTCTGCACGCGATGGTTTTCAATCTGCAGCGTTTTGAGCAGATAGTCTCCCACCTGAACCTCTTCTCCCGGCTGCGGGATACGCTGCAAGTACTCCATCAGCAGGCCGGCAATGGTGTGATATTCTCGTTTTTCATCCAGCGGCAGCGGCACGTATTGCACCAGGTCTTCCAGCGGCATGTGGCCGTTAGCCGTCCAGGAGCCGTCTGCGTTTTTCTGAATGTCGTGGCGCGCGTCAATCTCATCCACCTCGTTAGGCAGATTACCGGCGATCGTTTCCATCACGTCGCTGAGCGTGACCAGCCCTTCCACTGAACCAAACTCATCTACTACAAAGGCAAAGTGCGTGCGCGCGTTACGGAATTGCTCCAGGGCGGAAAGTAGCGGTAGCCCTTCCGGGAATACCAGCGGCTGGCGGACCAGGACGCGGAGATTGAGCGGCTCACCGTGAAGCTGCTGCTGGAGCAGGTCAATAACGTGCACCACGCCCAGCAGCTCATCTTCTTCTTCACCGCCGGTCACCACCACGCGGGTGTGCTGGTTTTTATCCAGCAGTGCGCGAACGTGCGCTTCCGGGGCCGTCAGGTCGATATGTTCAATGTCATGTCGCGATGTCATGATGCTGCTAACCGTCCGCTGATTGAGATTGAGCACCCGCTCAATCATCAGCCGTTCCTGCGGGTTAAAGATCTGCCCGTCGCTGTGATCGGCCAGCATGGCGGAGGATTCGGCGTCAAGCTCGGCATCCTCTTTCTTACCGCTTAACAGGCGCATAACCGTGTCGGCCGTGCGCTGACGCAGGGTCTGATTCGCGGAAAGGAAGCGGCGGCGGTTAAATATCGCCAGCTGGTTAAGCGCTTCAATCATGACGGAGAATCCGATGGCGGCATACAGGTAGCCTTTCGGAATATGGAAGCCAAAGCCGTCGGCCACCAGGCTAAAGCCAATCATCAGCAGGAAGCTCAGACAGAGGATCACGATGGTCGGGTGACTGTTCACGAAGCGGGTCAGCGCCTTGCTGGCCATTACCATCAGCGTGATGGCAATAATGACTGCGGCCATCATCACCGCAAGGTGGTCCACCATCCCGACGGCGGTGATCACCGAGTCAAGGGAGAAGACCGCATCCAGCACCACGATTTGCGCCACCACCGGCCAGAATTTCGCCCCGCGGCGCTGGGTCGGGTTCTCGCTGTCTTTGCCCTCCAGCCTCTCGTTGAGCTCCACGGTGGCTTTAAACAGCAGGAACAACCCGCCGAAGAGCATGATCAGATCGCGGGCGCTAAAGCTCAGACCGTGAATGGAGAACAGAGGCTGAGTGAGCGTCACCAGCCAGGAGATAGAGGCCAGCAGCAGTAGCCGCATCACCATAGCCAGCAGCAGACCCGTTACGCGCGCGCGGCCGCGCTGGGAAGGAGGCAGTTTTTCAGCGAGGATGGCGATAAAGACCAGATTATCAATCCCGAGCACCAGCTCGATGACGACCAGCGTAACCAGCCCGGCCCAGATTGAGGGATCGGCAATCCATTCCATAGTAATAGCAATACCTTCTGTAATATGACAAATGTCACACTTCGATCATGGATAAAGCTGGGGGAAATTGCAATGCCGGGCTGAGATTTCTCTTAATACGACGGGTAAAAAAGAGAGCATTCTCAATAATCTGTAAATAAGCGAAATACGTATATTTAATTACAGGGAAAGCATTTTAGGATATATCGCAGGCGATGATTTTTACTTTCATTTTGTCAATATAAAGAAAATCCTAAAAGGTCAAAAATTTGCTCTTAATATTAATCTTAAAAACCGATATTAGGACAGTTGTCTCCTTGCCTGCTATTAGGTTAGCTGCAACAATTCTCCCAGCATCAAATGTTAAATCTCGGTGTTGCTATTAATGTTCGGTCTTCAGGGATGGTTATTCATTATTCGTCGGGTTTCTCAAGCGACTGATATATTTCCAGAAGACCTTGCTCAAGAGGGTGTCTATCCATAACACATTGTTTAGTCAGTGGATTGGTAACTGAAAGCCAAGGGCGGTAGCGTGCCTGAAAGCGTGTGAATCAGCCTCGATTATTCTGTCAAGAGCCAATGGATGAATAAGCTTTTTTTAGGACTGATGCCAGTTATATTTCTATTTGATTAACTGCATGCTGAAACCCAATACGACTCGAGCTTATTTAAATTGCACAGGATAATTACTCTGCCAAAGTGATAAATAATCAATGATGAAATCCAAAATGAAATTGATGCCATTATTGGTGTCTGTGACCTTGATGAGTGGTTGCACGGTCTTTCCCGGCAGCAATATGTCAACAATGGGTAAGGATGTGATCAAGCAACAGGATGCCGATTTTGATCTCGACAAAATGGTGAATGTTTATCCACTTACGCCTCGTCTGGTCGAACAATTACGTCCACGTCCGAATGTTGCCCAGCCGAATATGTCGCTGGACCAGGAAATTGCGTCCTACCAGTATCGCGTGGGGCCGGGTGACGTGATCAACGTGACCGTCTGGGACCACCCTGAACTGACCACGCCTGCGGGCCAGTACCGCAGCTCAAGCGACACCGGTAACTGGGTGCAGTCAGATGGCACCATGTTCTATCCCTACATTGGTAAAGTCCATGTTGCGGGGAAAACGCTTGCCGAGATCCGTAGTGATATTACCGGCCGCTTAGCGCAGTACATCGCCGATCCGCAGGTGGACGTTAATATCGCCGCATTCCGCTCGCAAAAAGCCTATATCTCGGGCCAGGTGAACAAATCCGGCCAGCAGGCCATCACCAACGTTCCTCTGACCGTACTGGATGCCATCAACGCCGCGGGCGGGTTAACCGACGGCGCCGACTGGCGCAACGTCGTGCTCACCCACAACGGGAAGGAGCAGCGCATTTCGCTACAGGCGCTGATGCAAAACGGCGATCTGACCCAGAACCGCCTGCTTTATCCGGGCGACATTCTCTACGTGCCGCGCAATGACGATCTGAAAGTCTTCGTGATGGGTGAAGTGAAGAAACAGAGCACCCTCAAGATGGACTTCAGCGGTATGACGCTGACCGAAGCGCTGGGCAATGCTGAGGGTATCGATCTGACGACCTCTAACGCGACCGGTATCTTCGTGATCCGTCCGCTGAAAGGTGAGGGCAGCGCGAAAGGCAAGATCGCCAACATCTACCAGCTGGATATGTCCGATGCGACCTCTCTGGTGATGGCGACGGAGTTCCGTCTCCAGCCATACGATGTGGTGTATGTCACCACCGCGCCGGTTGCCCGCTGGAACCGTCTGATCAACCAGTTGCTGCCAACCATCAGTGGCGTTCGCTACATGACGGATACGGCGCGCGACATTCATACCTGGTAATCCGCGATGTTTAACAAAATTCTGGTGGTATGCGTGGGGAACATTTGCCGTTCCCCTACGGCTGAACGGTTGTTGAAACACTACCAGCCCGAACTAACCGTTGATTCGGCAGGGCTGGGTGCACTGGTCGGTAAAGGTGCCGATGAGCGCGCAACGAGCGTAGCGCGGGATCATCACCTCTCTCTTGACGGTCACGTGGCCCGCCAGGTCACTGGCCGCATGTGCCGGGAGTATGACCTGATCCTGACGATGGAAAAACGCCATATTCATGCGCTGTGCGATATCGCTCCGGAGATGCGCGGCAAGGTGATGCTGTTTGGTCACTGGGACAATGAACGTGAAATCCCCGATCCGTATCGCAAAAGCCATGAGGCCTTTGAGGCGGTTTACACCTTACTTGACCAGTCTGCCCAACAGTGGGCGCAGGCACTGAAAGTTCAGCAGGGATAACAATGACAGAAAAAACAAGACCTTCTGCCGCCCCGACTTCGGGCAGTGATGAAATTGATATTGGGCGCCTGGTCGGCACTGTTGTAGAGGCAAAGTGGTGGGTGCTTGGCATTACCGCCGTATTCGCCGCGGCGGCCGTCGTTTATACGCTGTTCGCCACCCCTATCTACAGCGCCGACGCGCTGGTGCAGATCGAGCAGAATACCGGCAACTCGCTGGTGCAGGATATCGGCTCCGCGCTGGCGAACAAGCCGCCGGCATCCGACGCTGAAATTCAGCTCATCCAGTCACGTCTGGTGCTGGGTAAAACGGTTCACGATCTCGGGCTCGATATCTCCGTCACCAAAAATACCTTCCCAGTCTTTGGTGCCGGCTGGGACCGTCTGATGGGGCGAAGCAATGACACGGTGAAAGTCACTGACTTTGTGCTGCCGAAAGGGGCTGCCGATCAGACGTTTACCCTGACGGTTCTTGGCCCGAAACAGTATCAGCTAACCAGCGACGCAGGTTTTAGCGCCCGCGGTGAAGTGGGGCAGATGCTGACCAAAGACGGCGTCAGCATGATGGTCAGCGCGATTAACGCCCAGGAGGGCGGTGAATTCACCGTCACCAAATTCTCCACGCTGGGGATGATCAACAATCTGCAAAACAACCTGACCGTCACCGAAAACGGTAAGGACACCGGCGTGCTGAGCATGACCTTTACCGGTGAAGATAAGGATCAAATCCGCGACATCCTGAACAGCATTACCCGCAACTACCTTGAGCAGAACGTCGAGCGTAAGTCGGCGGAAGCGGCGAAAAGCCTGGCGTTCCTGTCAAAACAGCTTCCGGAAGTGCGCGCCCATCTCGATGAAGCTGAGAACAAGCTGAACGCTTATCGTCAGGATAAAGACTCCGTTGACCTGCCGCTGGAGGCAAAATCGGTCCTTGATTCGATGGTCAACATTGATGCGCAGCTCAACGAGCTGACCTTCAAAGAGGCGGAAATTTCCAAGCTTTATACCAAACGCCACCCGGCCTACCGCACGCTGCTGGAGAAACGCCGTACGCTGGAAGAGGAGAAGGCGAAGCTCAATGACCGCGTGACCGCGATGCCGAAAACGCAGCAGGAGATCGTGCGTCTGACCCGCGACGTGGAGTCCGGACAGCAGGTTTACATGCAGTTGCTGAACAAGCAGCAGGAGCTGAAAATCACCGAAGCCAGTACCGTCGGTGACGTGCGTATCGTCGACCCGGCGATTACCCAGCCAGGGGTGCTGAAGCCGAAGAAAGCGCTGATTATTCTCGGCAGCATTATTCTCGGCCTGATGCTCTCCATCGTCGGTGTACTGCTGCGTTCGCTGTTCAACCGTGGAATCGAAAGCCCGCAGGTGCTGGAAGAGAGCGGTATCAACGTCTATGCCAGCATCCCGCTGTCTGAGTGGCAAAAATCCCGTGACAGCGTGAAAACTATCAAGGGCGTTAAGCGTTACAAACAGAGCCAGCTTCTGGCGGTGGGTAACCCAACCGACCTCGCTATCGAAGCGATCCGCAGCCTGCGCACCAGCCTGCACTTCGCGATGATGCAGGCCAAAAACAACGTACTGATGTTAACCGGCGTTAGCCCCTCAATCGGTAAAACCTTCGTCTGCGCCAACCTGGCGGCCGTTGTCAGCCAGACCAACAAGCGTGTGCTGCTGATCGACTGCGATATGCGTAAGGGCTACACCCACGAGCTGCTGGGTACCAACAACGTTAACGGTCTGTCGGAAATCCTGCTCGGTAAAGGTGACATCAGCCAGAGCGCGAAACCTACAACGGTGCCGAAATTCGATCTGATCCCACGCGGTCAGGTGCCGCCTAACCCGTCCGAACTGCTGATGAGCGAACGCTTCACCGAACTGGTGGAGTGGGCGAGCAAAAACTACGACCTGGTGCTGATCGATACGCCGCCAATTCTGGCCGTGACCGACGCAGCCGTTGTTGGCCGCCATGCGGGCACCACGCTGATGGTAGCGCGTTACGCGGTGAACACCCTGAAAGAGGTGGAAACCAGCCTGAGTCGCTTCGAGCAGAACGGGATTGAGGTGAAAGGGGTGATCCTGAACTCCATCTTCCGCCGCGCGACCGGGTACCAGGATTACGGGTATTACGAGTACGAATATAAGTCTGACAGCAAATAACAATCCCCCTCACCCTAACCCTCTCCCGAGGGGAGAGGGGCGGGGTGAGGGATCAGGGGAAGATCATGACCACACAACGCCCTTTAGTTTCAATCTATATGCCGACATGGAATCGTCAGCAGCTGGCGATCCGCGCAATCAAGTCGGTGTTACGTCAGGATTACGATAACTGGGAGCTGATCATCGTTGATGACTGCTCTTCCTCGTATGAACAGCTGCAAAAGTTTGTGACTGACCTCAACGACCCGCGGGTGGTCTATACCCACAACGCCATCAACTCCGGCGCCTGTGCGGTGCGTAATCAGGCGATTATGCAGGCCAAAGGGCAGTATCTCACCGGAATCGACGACGATGACGAATGGACGCCTAACCGCCTGTCTATTTTCCTGTCGCATAAAGAACAGCTGGTTACGCACGCTTTCCTGTACGCCAACGACTATGTCTGCCAGGGCGAGGTCTACTCGCAGCCCGCCAGCCTGCCGCTGTACCCGAAATCACCGTACTCACGCCGCCTGTTCTACAAGCGCAACATCATTGGTAACCAGGTATTCACCTGGGCCTGGCGTTTCAAAGAGTGCCTGTTTGATACCGAACTCAAGGCCGCGCAGGATTACGATATTTTCCTGCGCATGGTGGTGGAATACGGCGAGCCGTGGAAAGTGGAAGAGGCTACGCAAATCCTGCACATCAACCACGGGGAGATGCAAATCACTTCCTCGCCGAAGAAGTTCTCCGGCTACTTCCATTTTTACCGCAAGCACAAGGACAAGTTTGACCGTGCCAGCCGTAAATATCAGCTCTTTACCCTCTATCAGATCCGCAATAAGCGCATGAACTGGCGCACGCTGCTGACGCTGCTGTCCGTGCGTAACGGCAAGCGTCTGGCTGATGGACTTCGGGGGAAATAATGTTTCTGGAAGATTGCCGCGCTAACAGCTGGAGCCTGCGTCCGTGCTGCATGGTTCTGGCGTACCGCATCGCGCACTTTTGCTCGGTGTGGCGCAAGAAAAATGTGCTGAACAATATCTGGGCGGCACCCGTGCTGGTGCTGTACCGCATCATTACCGAATGCTTTTTTGGCTATGAAATTCAGGCCGCTGCCACCATTGGCCGCCGCTTTACCATCCATCACGGCTATGCGGTGGTGATCAACAAGTTCGTGGTTGCCGGGGATGATTTCACCATCCGCCATGGGGTGACCATGGGCAACCGCGGGCCGGACAGCCTGGCCTGCCCGGTTATCGGCAATAACGTCGAGCTGGGCGCGAACGTGGTGATCATCGGTGACATTACGATTGGTAATAACGTCACGATTGGTGCTGGCAGCGTGGTGCTGGACAGCATTCCGGATAACGCGCTGGTGGTGGGAGAAAAAGCCCGCGTGAAGGTGATTAAATGAACATTCTGCAATTTAACGTACGCCTCGCAGAAGGCGGAGCGGCAGGGGTGGCGCTGGATCTGCACCAGCGCGCGCTGCAAAAAGGACTCCAGTCTCGTTTTATTTACGGCTATGGCAAAGGCGGCAAGAAAAGCGTTAGCCACGATAATTTCCCGCAGGTGCATAAGCACACGCCGCGTTTGACCTCGATTGCTAACATTGCGCTGTTCCGTCTGTTTAACCGCGATCTGTTTGGCAACCTGAACACGTTGTACCGCACGGTAACCCGTACCACCGGCCCGGTTGTGCTGCATTTTCACGTGCTGCACAGCTACTGGCTGAATCTGGAAGAGGTGGTGGCGTTTTGCCAGAAGGTGCAGGCCCACAAGCCCGACACCCGCTTTGTCTGGACGCTGCACGATCACTGGAGCGTAACCGGGCGCTGCGCGTTTACCGACGGCTGCGAAGGCTGGAAAAACAATTGCCAGAAATGCCCGACGCTGAGCAACTATCCGCCGGTGAAGGTGGATCGCGCGCATCAGCTGGTCGCCGGAAAGCGCCAGCTTTTCCGCGACATGCTGTCGCTCGGCTGTACGTTTATCTCCCCGAGCCAGCACGTGGCCGATGCCTTCAACAGCCTGTACGGGGCAGGGCGCTGTCAGATTATTAACAACGGCATCGACGTGGCGACGGAAGCCATTCTCGCCGAGCTGACGCCGGTGGCAGAAACCGCGGGCAAACCGAAAATCGCTATCGTTGCGCATGACCTGCGCTACGACGGGAAAACCAACCAGCAGTTGGTGCGCGACATGATGGCGCTGGGTGACAAAATTGAGCTTCATACCTTCGGCAAATTTTCCCCGTTCGAAGGGGCTAACGTGGTGAACCACGGGTTTGAAACTGATAAGCGCAAGCTGATGAGCGCGCTTAATGAAATGGATGCGCTGGTATTCAGTTCACGCGTGGATAACTATCCGCTGATCCTTTGTGAAGCGCTCTCCATCGGCGTGCCGGTGATTGCCACCCACAGCGATGCGGCACGTGAAGTGCTGGAAAAATCCGGCGGCAAAACTTTTGCCGAGCAGGAGGTTCTGCCGCTGGTTCAGTTGCCGAAGGCGCAGATCGCTCAGGCCGTTTTTGGCACTGACCTGGAATCGTTCCGCAACCGCAGCCGCAAGGCCTACAGTGGACAACAGATGCTGGAGGAATATGTCTCGTTCTATCAGAATCTGTAGTTATCTGCTGCTGCCGCTGATCTACCTGCTGGTCAACGTCAAAATTGCCCAGCTCGGCGAAAGCTTCCCGATAACCATCGTCACCTTCTTGCCCGTTCTGCTTTTGCTGTATGTCGATAAAATCAACCTTAAGAAGCTGATGATTGCCTTAGGGTTGGGCACGGGCCTGACGCTGTTTAACTACATCTTTGGCCAGTCGCTGGATGCCAGTAAATACGTCACCTCGACCATGCTGTTTGTTTATATCGTTATTATTATCGGAATGGTCTGGAGTATTCGCTTCAAAACGATTTCTCCACACAATTATCGGAAAATCCTCAGGTTCTTTTATATTGCCGTTGCGTTAATTGTTATGCTTGCTGCAATGGAGATGGCGCAAATTATTCTTACCGGCGGCAGCAGCCTGATGGAGATAATTTCGAAATATCTCATTTACAGCAACAGCTATGTATTGAACTTCATCAAGTTCGGCGGGAAGCGTACCACGGCCCTCTATTTTGAACCGGCGTTTTTCGCTCTGGCGTTAATCTCAATTTGGCTCAGCATCAAACAGTTTGGTATCAAAACGCCTAAGACCGATGCTATGATTCTTGCAGGAATTGTTCTCTCTGGATCGTTCTCAGGGGTAATGACATTTATCCTGTTTTACCTGCTGGAATGGGCGTTTCAGTACCTGAACAAAGATGCGATTAAGAAAAAATTGCCGCTGGCGATTATCTCCCTGACGGTATTTATGGTGGGCGTGATATTTGCCTTCCCGTACATCTCAGAACGTCTGGGTGATTTGGGAACGGAAGGGTCTTCGTCCTATTATCGCATCATTGGACCGCTGGTGATGGTGGGTTATTCCTTAACCCATATTGATGGTGTAGTAAGATTCGGCTCACTTTACGAATATGTTGCATCATTCGGAATCTTTAACGGTGCGGATGTCGGTAAAACCATAGACAATGGTCTGTATCTGTTAATTATTTATTTTTCATGGTTCGCCATACTGTTGACGCTGTGGTATCTGTTTAAAGTTTTCAAAATGATGATTAACGCGTTTGGTGATAACCAGAACTTTCGCGTGCAACTTTATCTGTTTACGCCGGTGTCGCTGTTTTTTACCGGGTCAATATTTAGCCCGGAATATGCTTTCTTGATTGTCTGTCCGTTTATTCTGCGCAAAGCGCTTAATATTACGCACGTATGACGAAATGAGGTGATTTATGTTTCTTAGCGTCATTACTGTCGCTTTTCGTAATTACGAAGGGGTGGTAAAAACCTGGCGCTCGCTGCGCAACCTGGCGCGCGATCCAAGCCTCACCTTTGAGTGGATTGTGGTCGACGGCGGCTCGAACGATGGCACGGCGGAGTTTCTGGAAAAACTCAACGGTGAGTTCAACTTACGCTACATCAGCGAGAAAGATAAAGGCATCTACGATGCGATGAACAAAGGCATCAATATGGCGCAAGGCCGTTATGCCATCTTCCTGAATTCGGGTGATATTTTCCATGACGACGTGGCGCTGTTTGCCCGTCAGCTGGCGCGCCAGAAAGAGGACGCCATGTATATTGGCGATGCGCTGCTTGATTTTGGCGACGGACATAAAGTGTGCCGCAGCGCGAAGCCGGGCTGGTATATCTACCATAGTTTGCCCGCCAGCCATCAGGCCATTTTCTTTCCGGTAAAAGGTCTGAAAAAACAGCCTTATGATTTGCAGTATAAAGTGTCATCCGATTATGCGCTGGCAGCCAGTCTGTATAAGTCAGGTTACCCGTTCCGCCGAATTAAAGGGCTGGTATCTGAATTTTCGATGGGTGGCGTGTCAACCTCGAATAATCTGGAGTTGTGCCAGGATGCCAAAAACGTACAGCGTAAAATATTACGCGTGCCGGGGTTCTGGGCGGAGTTGTCTTATTTTTTACGCGTGCGCACCACGAGTAAAACGAAAGCCTTATATAACAAAGCCTGAATATAAGGAAACGTAATGCAGGATCTGAACGGTTTCTCCGTACCGAAAGGTTTTCGGGGGGCGGGCGGTATTAAAGTGCAGCTATGGTGGGCCGTTCAGGCCACCTTATTTGCCTGGTCACCGCAAATACTGTACCGCTGGCGAGCATTTTTATTGCGCCTGTTTGGCGCAAAAATAGGAAAAAACGTAGTCATTCGGCCTTCGGTGAAAATTACCTATCCGTGGAAATTAACGCTCGGGGATTATGCCTGGGTAGGGGATGACGCGGTGTTATATACCCTTGGCGAGATTACGATTGGCGCAAATTCGGTGGTTTCACAGAAATGTTATTTGTGTACCGGAAGCCATGACTTTATGAGTCAGCATTTTGATATTACCGCCTCGCCTATTGTGATTGGCGAAAAATGCTGGCTGGCAACGGATGTTTTTGTTGCACCGGGTGTATCTGTTGGCGATGGCACGGTAGTCGGTGCCCGCAGCAGCGTTTTTAAATCGCTACCGGCAAATAAAGTTTGCCGTGGCAACCCCGCAGTGGTGATACGCGAACGCGTTGAAACTGATTAAATTCATAAGTAGAGGAATATAAACATGTCTAAAGTCGCTCTCATCACCGGCGTTACCGGGCAGGATGGTTCTTACCTGGCAGAATTACTGCTGGAAAAAGGTTATGAAGTACACGGTATTAAGCGTCGTGCGTCTTCTTTCAACACCGAACGTGTGGATCACATCTATCAGGATCCGCACGCGGCGAACCCGAAATTCCACCTGCACTACGGCGACCTGACCGATACCTCCAACCTGACCCGTATCCTGCAGGAAGTGCAGCCGGATGAAGTCTACAACCTGGGCGCGATGAGCCACGTTGCGGTCTCCTTCGAATCCCCGGAGTACACCGCTGACGTTGACGCCATGGGCACGCTGCGTCTGCTGGAAGCGATTCGCTTCCTGGGCCTCGAGAAGAAAACCCGTTTCTATCAGGCATCCACCTCTGAGCTGTACGGTCTGGTGCAGGAAATCCCGCAGAAAGAGACCACGCCATTCTACCCGCGCTCTCCGTACGCGGTAGCGAAACTGTACGCTTACTGGATCACCGTGAACTACCGTGAATCCTACGGCATGTACGCCTGTAACGGCATTCTGTTCAACCACGAATCCCCACGTCGCGGCGAAACCTTCGTGACCCGCAAAATCACCCGCGCTATCGCCAACATCGCGCAGGGTCTGGAGTCTTGCCTGCACCTTGGCAACATGGATTCCCTGCGTGACTGGGGCCATGCCAAAGACTACGTGAAAATGCAGTGGATGATGCTGCAGCAGGAACAGCCAGAAGACTTCGTGATCGCGACCGGCGTGCAGTACTCCGTTCGTCAGTTCGTTGAAATGGCTGCCGCACAGCTGGGCATCAAGCTGCGCTTCGAAGGCACCGGCGTGGAAGAGAAGGGCATCGTGGTTTCCGTGACCGGCCATGACGCACCGGGCGTGAAGCCTGGCGACGTGATTGTGCAGGTTGACCCGCGCTACTTCCGTCCTGCTGAAGTAGAAACCCTGCTGGGCGACCCAACCAAAGCGCACGAGAAGCTGGGCTGGAAACCAGAAACCACTCTGCAGGAGATGGTTTCCGAGATGGTAGCCAAAGATCTTGAAGCAGCGAAAAAACACTCCCTGCTCAAGTCTCATGGCTACGAGGTTGCCATCGCGCTGGAGTCCTGAGAATGACAAAACAACGTATTTTTGTCGCCGGTCATCGCGGAATGGTAGGTTCCGCGATTGTTCGCCAGCTCGAACAGCGCGGTGACGTCGAAGTGGTTGTACGCACGCGCGACGAGCTGAACCTGCTCGACAGCCGTGCGGTACAGGACTTCTTTGCTAACGAACGCATTGACCAGGTGTATCTGGCGGCGGCTAAGGTGGGTGGCATTGTTGCCAACAACACCTATCCGGCGGATTTCATCTACGAAAACATGATGATTGAGAGCAACATTATTCACGCGGCGCATCTGCACAACGTGAACAAGCTGCTGTTCCTCGGTTCATCCTGTATTTACCCGAAAATGGCGAAACAGCCGATCGCCGAAAGCGAGCTGCTGCAGGGCACGCTGGAAGCCACCAACGAGCCGTACGCGATTGCCAAGATTGCCGGGATCAAGCTGTGCGAGTCCTACAACCGTCAGTACAACCGCGACTATCGTTCGGTGATGCCGACCAACCTGTACGGACCGCACGACAACTTCCACCCGAGCAACTCGCACGTGATCCCGGCGCTGCTGCGTCGCTTCCACGAGGCGACCGCCGAGAACGCCCCGGACGTGGTGGTGTGGGGCAGCGGTACGCCGATGCGTGAATTCCTGCACGTGGACGACATGGCTGCGGCCAGCATTCACGTTATGGAGCTGGATCGCGAGGTGTGGCAAGAGAACACCGAGCCGATGCTGTCGCACATCAACGTCGGTACCGGCGTGGACTGCACCATTCGCGAGCTGGCGCAGACCATCGCGCAGGTGGTGGGCTATAAAGGCCGCGTGGTGTTTGACGCCACGAAACCGGACGGCACGCCGCGCAAGCTGCTGGACGTGACCCGTCTGCATCAGCTGGGCTGGTATCACGAGGTGTCACTGGAGCAGGGGCTGGCCAGTACCTACCAGTGGTTCCTGGAAAACCAGCACCGCTTCCGGGGGTAACGATGTTTTTAAGTCAGGAAGATTTTGCCACGGTAGTGCGTTCCACTCCGCTCATCTCAATTGATTTGATCGTGGAGAACGAACGCGGCGAGTTCTTGCTGGGGAAACGAACCAACCGTCCTGCACAGGGCTTCTGGTTCGTGCCCGGCGGGCGCGTGCAGAAGGATGAGACGCTTGCCGATGCGTTTGAGCGTCTTACTCTGGCGGAACTGGGCCTGCAGCTGCCGATGGCAGCGGGCCAGTTTTACGGGGTCTGGCAGCACTTCTATGACGATAACTTTTCAGGCACCGGGTTCACCACGCACTACATCGTGCTGGGGTTCCGCCTGAAGGTGAGTGAGGCAGACCTGCGTCTGCCTGATTCTCAGCATGACGACTACCGCTGGCAAACGCCAGATGCGCTGCTGGCGAGCGACAATGTGCATGACAACAGTCGCGCCTATTTCCTGGCAGATCGTCAGTCTGAGGTGCCGGGACTATGAAGATCCTCGTATACGGAATCAACTACTCGCCGGAATTAACCGGCATCGGTAAATACACCGGCGAGATGGTCGAGTGGATGGCGAGCCAGGGACATGACGTGCGGGTCATTACCGCGCCGCCGTACTACCCGGAATGGAAAGTGGGGGAGCGCTACTCAAGCTGGCGCTACCGTCGCGAAGAGGGCGCAGCGACCGTCTGGCGCTGCCCGCTGTATGTGCCTAAGCAGCCCTCGACGCTGAAGCGGTTGATTCATCTCGGCAGCTTTGCTCTGAGCAGCTTCTTCCCGCTGATGGCGCAGCGTCGCTGGAAGCCGGATCGCATTATCGGCGTGGTGCCGACGCTGTTTTGCACGCCGGGCATGCGCCTGCTGGGCAAACTCTCCGGCGCGCGCACCCTGCTGCACATTCAGGATTATGAAGTGGACGCCATGCTGGGCCTGGGGATGGCAGGCAAAAGCAAAGGTGGAAAGGTGGCGAAGCTCGCCAGCGCCTTTGAGCGCAGTGGCTTACACAACGTGGATTACGTCTCAACTATCTCGCGCTCGATGATGAACAAGGCGCAGGAGAAAGGCGTCCCGGCGGAGAAGGTGATCTTCTTCCCGAACTGGTCCGAAGTGGCGCGTTTTCGCGACGTGACTGAGCAAGACGCTCAGGCGCTGCGCGCGCAGCTCGGTTTGCCTGAAGATCAAAAAATCATTCTTTACTCAGGCAACATCGGCGAAAAGCAGGGGCTTGAGAGCGTGATTGAAGCGGCTCAACAGCTGAACGAACATCCATGGACGTTTGTGATAGTCGGGCAGGGCGGTGGGAAAGCGCGTCTGGAAAAAATGGTCAGCGAACGCGGCCTAACCAACGTGAAATTCTTCCCGCTTCAGTCTTACGAGGCATTGCCTGCGCTGCTGAAGATGGGCGACTGCCATCTGGTAGTGCAAAAACGCGGCGCGGCTGACGCGGTGCTGCCGTCCAAGCTGACCAACATTCTGGCAGTGGGCGGCAACGCGGTGATTACGGCCGAAGCCGAAACTGAATTAGGCCAGCTGTGCGACAGCTATCCGGGGATTGCCGTGTGCGTGGAGCCGGAATCGGTTCCGGCGCTGGTCACCGGAATTGAGCAAGCACTTGCCATGCCAAAAGTGAACACGGTGGCACGTGAATATGCCGAACGCACGCTCGAGAAAGAGAACGTGCTGAGCCAATTTATTGCAGATATACGGGGATAAATCATGAGTCAAACCACTTTGTATCCGGTTGTGATGGCTGGTGGCTCTGGTAGCCGGTTGTGGCCGCTGTCCCGCGTGCTCTATCCAAAACAGTTCCTCTGCCTGAAAGGGGATCTCACCATGCTGCAGACGACGGTGAACCGTCTCCACGGCGTGGAGTGTGAAAGCCCGGTGGTGATTTGTAACGAACAGCACCGCTTTATTGTTGCCGAGCAGCTGCGTCAGCTGAACAAACTAACAGAAAACATCATTCTGGAGCCTGCCGGACGCAATACCGCGCCTGCGATCGCCCTGGCGGCGCTGGCGGCAAAACGCAGCAGCCCGAACTGTGACCCGCTGATGCTGGTGCTGGCGGCAGACCATGTCATCCAGCAGGAAGAGGCCTTCCGCGACGCGGTGCGTGCGGCCATTCCTTACGCTGAAAACGGCAAGCTGGTGACCTTCGGCATCGTGCCGGATCTGCCGGAAACCGGCTATGGATACATCCGTCGCGGCAACGTGACGCCGGGTGAAGGCGACAGCGTGGCGTTTGACGTGGCGCAGTTCGTTGAAAAACCGAATCTGGAAACCGCGCAGGCGTATGTCGCCAGCGGTGAGTATTACTGGAACAGCGGGATGTTCCTGTTCCGCGCCGGACGCTATCTGGAAGAGCTGAGCAAATATCGCCCGGATATTCTGCACGCCTGCGAGAAAGCGATGGCGGTGGTGGACCCGGATCTCGACTTCATCCGCGTGGATGAAGAGGCGTTCCTCGCCTGCCCGGAAGAGTCGATTGACTACGCGGTGATGGAACGCACGGCGGACGCCGTTGTGGTACCGATGGATGCGGGCTGGAGTGACGTGGGCTCCTGGTCCTCCCTGTGGGAGATCAGCGCCCATACCCCGGAGGGTAACGTCCACCACGGCGATGTCATTAGCCACAAAACGGAAAACAGCTACGTCTACGCCGAGTCCGGCCTGGTCACCACGGTTGGGGTTAAGGATCTGGTGGTGGTCCAGACCAAAGACGCGGTGCTGATTGCTGACCGTAACGCCGTGCAGGACGTTAAAAAAGTGGTGGAGAAGATCAAGGCGGATGGACGCCACGAGCACCACATTCACCGTGAAGTCTACCGTCCCTGGGGTAAATATGATTCCATCGACGCAGGCGACCGCTATCAGGTGAAACGCATCACCGTGAAGCCGGGCGAGGGGCTGTCGGTGCAGATGCACCATCACCGCGCCGAGCACTGGGTGGTGGTTGCGGGTACCGCTAAAGTCACTATCGACGGTGAAGTCAAACTGCTGGGCGAAAACGAGTCCATTTATATTCCGCTGGGGGCGACGCACTGTCTGGAGAACCCGGGGAAAATTCCTCTCGACTTAATTGAGGTGCGCTCCGGCTCGTATCTGGAAGAGGACGATATCGTGCGCTTCCAGGACCGCTACGGGCGGGTGTAGCACTCTGCATTATGCCCGGTAGCGTTACGCTTACCGGGCCTACGAATGACAAAAAAATCAATTTGGCCATTTAGTGGTCAGGGCCGACTGTTGCCTGAAAAAGGGGTCATCATGGAAAAATTAACCTGTTTTAAAGCCTACGATATTCGCGGCAAGCTGGGCGAAGAGCTGAATGAAGATATCGCGTGGCGCATTGGCCGCGCGTACGGCGAATACTTAAAACCGCAGACCATCGTGCTGGGCGGTGACGTGCGTCTGACCAGTGAATCCCTGAAGCTGGCCCTGGCGAAAGGGCTGCAGGATGCAGGCGTGGACGTGCTGGATATCGGCCTTTCCGGAACCGAAGAGATTTACTTTGCCACGTTCCACCTGGGCGTGGACGGCGGTATCGAAGTGACGGCCAGCCACAACCCGATGGACTACAACGGGATGAAGCTGGTGCGCAAGGGCGCCCGTCCTATCAGCGGCGACACCGGCCTGCGCGACGTGCAGCGCCTGGCGGAAGCCAACGATTTCCCGCCGGTGAACGAGGCGAAGCGCGGCAGCTACAAAAAAATCAACCTGCAGAAAGAGTACATCGACCACCTGCTGGGCTACATCAACGTGGCAAACCTGAAGCCGCTGAAGCTGGTGATTAACTCCGGCAACGGCGCGGCCGGCCCGGTTGTCGATGCCCTGGAGGCGCGCTTTAAGGCCCTGAACGTGCCGGTGACCTTCGTGAAAGTGCACAACACCCCGGACGGCAACTTCCCGAACGGTATTCCTAACCCGCTGCTGCCGGAGTGCCGCGACGACACCCGCAACGCGGTGATTGAGCACGGTGCGGACATGGGCATCGCCTTTGACGGTGACTTCGACCGCTGCTTCCTGTTCGACGAGAAAGGGCAGTTCATCGAGGGCTACTACATTGTCGGCCTGCTGGCGGAAGCGTTCCTTGAGAAAAACCCGGGCGCGAAAATCATTCATGACCCGCGTCTTTCCTGGAATACCGTCGACGTGGTGTCAGCGGCGGGCGGCACGCCGGTTATGTCCAAAACCGGTCACGCCTTCATCAAAGAGCGCATGCGCGAAGAAGACGCCATCTACGGCGGCGAGATGAGCGCCCACCACTACTTCCGTGACTTTGCCTACTGCGACAGCGGGATGATCCCGTGGCTGCTGGTGACCGAGCTGCTGTGCCTGAAGGGACAGACGCTGGGCGAGCTGGTACGCGACCGTATGGCGGCGTTCCCGGCGAGCGGGGAGATCAACAGCAAGCTGGCGGAGCCGGCCGAGGCGATTGCCCGCGTGGAGCAGCACTTTGCGATTCACGCGCTGGAAATTGACCGTACGGACGGCATCAGCATGGCGTTCCCGCAGTGGCGCTTCAACCTGCGCTCGTCCAATACCGAGCCGGTGGTGCGCCTGAACGTGGAGTCCCGTGCTGACACCGCGCTGATGGAAGCCCGAACGAAGGACATTCTGGCGCTGTTGAATCAGTAATACTTGCCCCTCCCGGTGGGAGGGGGAACCGAATACAGGAACAACGATGACGAATCTAAAAAAACGCGAACGAGCGAGAACGAATGCATCGTTAATCTCTATGGTGCAGCGTTTTTCTGATATCACCATCATGGTCGGTGGATTGTGGGCGGTGTGTCGGATCGGCGGGCTGCCGTTCTTATACATGCATCTGCTGATGGCCCTGATTGCGCTGGTCGTGTTTCAGATGATCGGCGGAATGACCGATTTCTACCGCTCGTGGCGCGGCGTGAAAATGACCACCGAACTGATGCTGCTGCTGCAGAACTGGACCCTCAGCCTGATCTTCAGCGCAGGCCTGGTGGCGTTCAGCCATGATTTTGATAATCGCCTCGTCACCTATCTCTGCTGGTATTTAATAACCAGCGTCGGCATGGTGGTGTGCCGTTCGCTGATCCGCTTCGGTGCGGGCTGGCTGCGTAACCGTGGCTATAACCGTCGCTTTGTTGCCGTAGCAGGCGATCTGCCGGTTGGTAAGGTTCTGCTCGACAGCTTCCGCAAAGAGCCGTGGTTAGGGTTTGAAGTGGTCGGGATTTACCACGACGCGAAGCCGGGCGGCGTGCCGTCGGACTGGGCGGGCAATTACGAACAGCTTATTGAAGACGCGAAAGCCGGTAAAATTCACAACGTCTACATCGCCATGCAGATGAGAGACGAATCCCGCATTAAGCAACTGATGCGCGAGCTGGCGGACACTACCTGTTCGGTGATCCTCATCCCGGACGTCTTTACCTTCAACATCCTTCATTCACGCATTGAAGAGGTGAACGGCGTGCCGGTGGTACCGCTGTACGACACCCCGCTGTCGGGCATTAACCGCGTGCTCAAGCGCGTGGAAGATATCGTGCTCTCGTCGCTGATTTTACTGCTCATCTCCCCGGTGCTGTGCTGCATTGCCCTGGCGGTGAAGCTGAGCTCTCCCGGCCCGGTTATTTTCCGCCAGACCCGCTACGGTATGGACGGTAAGCCGATTATGGTGTGGAAATTCCGCTCCATGAAGGTGATGGAAAATGACAAGGTGGTGACCCAGGCGACGCAGAACGATCCGCGCGTCACCCGCGTGGGGAACTTCCTGCGCCGTACCTCACTGGATGAACTGCCGCAGTTTATCAACGTCTTTACCGGCGGCATGTCGATTGTTGGCCCGCGTCCGCACGCGGTGGCGCATAACGAGCAGTACCGCTCGCTGATTGAAGGCTACATGCTGCGCCATAAAGTGAAGCCTGGCATTACCGGTTGGGCGCAGATCAACGGCTGGCGCGGCGAAACCGACACGCTGGAAAAAATGGAAAAACGCATCGAATTCGATCTGGAGTACATCCGTGAATGGAGTATCTGGTTCGATATCAAGATTGTTTTTCTGACCATCTTCAAAGGTTTCGTGAACAAAGCGGCGTACTAAGATGAGCTTACGTGAAAAAACCATCAGCGGGGCGAAGTGGTCAGCGATGGCGACCATCGTCATCATTGGCCTCGGCCTGGTGCAGATGACCGTACTGGCGCGCATTATTGATAACCACCAGTTTGGCCTGCTGACCGTCTCGCTGGTGATTATCGCGCTGGCCGATACGCTGTCTGATTTTGGTATCGCCAACTCGATTATCCAGCGCAAAGAGATCAGCCATCTTGAGCTGACCACGCTCTACTGGCTGAACGTGGGGCTGGGGATTTTCGTGTTTGTGCTGGTGTTCCTGCTGAGCGACACCATCGCCAGCGTGCTGCACAACCCGGATCTCGCTCCGCTGATGCGCACGCTGTCGTTTGCGTTCGTGGTGATCCCCCACGGGCAGCAGTTCCGCGCGCTGATGCAGAAAGAGCTGGAGTTCAACAAGATCGGCATGATCGAGACCAGCGCCGTGCTGGCGGGCTTTACCTTTACCGTCGTGAGCGCCCATTTCTGGCCGCTGGCGATGACCGCAATTCTGGGATACCTGGTTAACTCTGCCGTGCGTACGCTGCTGTTTGGCTACTTTGGCCGCAAAATTTACCGTCCCGGGCTTCATTTCTCTCTTGCGTCCGTCTCGTCCAACCTGCGCTTTGGCGCGTGGCTGACGGCGGACAGTATCATCAACTATGTGAATACCAACCTGTCGACGCTGGTGCTGGCGCGTATTCTTGGTGCGAGCGTGGCGGGGGGCTACAACCTGGCCTACAACGTCGCGGTGGTGCCGCCGATGAAGCTGAACCCGATAATCACCCGCGTCCTTTTCCCGGCGTTTGCCAAGATTCAGGACGACACCGAGAAGCTGCGCGTCAACTTCTACAAACTGCTTTCCGTGGTGGGGATTATTAACTTCCCGGTGCTGCTGGGGCTGATGGTGGTTTCCAGCAACTTCGTGCCGCTGGTGTTTGGTGAGAAGTGGAACGGCATCATCCCGATCCTTCAGCTGCTGTGCGTGGTGGGGCTCCTGCGCTCCGTGGGGAATCCGATTGGTTCCCTGCTGATGGCAAAAGCACGCGTGGATATCAGCTTTAAGTTCAACGTGTTCAAAACCTTCCTGTTTATTCCGGCAATTATCGTCGGCGGGCATATGGCGGGCGCCATCGGCGTCACGCTGGGCTTCCTGCTGGTGCAGATAATCAATACCGTTCTGAGCTACTTCATCATGATCAAGCCGGTGCTGGGCTCCAGCTACCGTCAGTACATCCTGAGCCTGTGGCTGCCGTTCTATCTCTCGTTGCCGACCCTGGCGGTGAGCTACGGCCTGGGCATCATCCTCAGCGGTCACCTGCCGCTGGCCGCGCTGCTAGCGGTGCAGGTTGCCGCGGGCGCGCTGGCATTTGGCGTGATGATTGTGCTGTCACGCAATGCGCTGGTGGTAGAGATGAAGCGCCAGTTTTGCCGTAACGAAAAAATGAAAACGCTGCTTCGCGCAGGCTAGTTATTTAAGAGGCCATTATGAAATTATTAATTCTTGGCAACCATACCTGCGGCAACCGTGGCGACAGCGCCATTCTGCGCGGTTTACTGGATGCAATTAACACCCTTAAGCCTGAGACCGAAGTGGACGTGATGAGCCGTTATCCGGTTAGCTCATCCTGGTTACTGAACCGCCCCGTGATGGGCGATCCGCTCTATAGCCAGATGAAACAGCACAATAACGCCGCGGGCGTGATGGGCCGCGTGAAGAAAGTGCTGCGTCGTCGCTACCAGCACCAGGTGCTGCTTTCCCGCGTGACCGATACCGGCAAGCTGCGCAACATCGCGATCGCGCAGGGCTTCACCGACTTTGTTCGTCTGCTGTCCGGCTATGACGCTATTATCCAGGTTGGCGGTTCGTTCTTCGTCGATCTCTACGGCGTGCCGCAGTTTGAGCATGCGCTTTGCACCTTTATGGCAAAAAAGCCGCTGTTTATGATTGGCCACAGCGTGGGGCCATTCCAGGATCCGCAGTTTAACCAGCTGGCAAACTATGTCTTCGGCCACTGCGACGCGCTGATCCTGCGCGAGTCGGTCAGCCTCGACATGATGAAGCGCAGCGAAATTGACACCTCTAAAGTTGAACACGGCGTGGACACCGCCTGGCTGGTGGATCACCAGGACGACAGCTTCCAGCCGAGCTACGCGGTGCAGCACTGGCTCGACGTGGCGGCGAAACAGAAAACCGTCGCGATTACCCTGCGCGAGCTGGCACCCTTCGATAAGCGTTTAGGCACGACGCAGGCGGCGTATGAGAAAGCCTTCGCCGACGTGGTGAACCGCGTGCTGGACAGCGGTTATCAGGTGCTGGCGCTTTCTACCTGCACCGGTATCGACAGCTACAACAAAGACGATCGTATGGTGGCGCTGAACTTGCGCAACCTGGTGAACGATCCGTCCCGCTATCACGTGGTGATGGACGAGCTGAACGACCTGGAGATGGGCAAGCTGCTCTCCGCCTGCGACCTGACCGTGGGCACGCGCCTGCACTCGGCGATTATCTCCATGAACTTTGGAACGCCGGCCATAGCCATCAACTACGAGCACAAGTCTGCCGGCATCATGCAGCAGCTTGGAATGCCTGAAATGGCCGTGGATATCCGTCATCTGCTGGATGGTTCGCTTGGCGCGATGGTGGGGGATACGCTCGGCCAACTGCCTGCGATCAACGAGCGTCTGGCCGTTGCGGTGAAAGCCGAGCGCGAAAAAGGCATTGGAATGGTGAAATCGGTACTTGACCGCGTACGGGAGGGGAAATGAAGGTTGGTTTCTTCTTACTGAAATTTCCGCTGTCGTCTGAAACGTTTGTCCTGAATCAAATCACCGCGTTTATCGATATGGGATATGACGTGGAGATTATCGCCCTGCAAAAGGGCGATACCCAAAATACCCATGCGGCGTATACCCAGTATGGGCTGGAGGCGAAAACCCGCTGGCTGCAGGATGAACCGTCCGGGAAGCTGAGCAAGCTACGCCACCGTGCCAGCCAGACGTTGCGCGGGATCCACCGCGCGTCGACGTGGCGGGCGCTGAATATTTCCCGCTATGGTTCGGAATCTCGCAATCTGATCCTGTCGGCCATCTGCGGGCAAACGGCGCAGCCGTATCGTGCTGATGTATTTATTGCCCACTTTGGCCCGGCTGGCGTCACCGCAGCGAAGCTGCGCGAACTGGGCGTGATTGACGGTAAAATTGCGACCATCTTCCACGGTATCGACATCTCCAGCCGCGAAGTGCTGAACCACTACACGCCGGAATACCAGCAGCTTTTCCGGCGTGGCGACATGATGCTGCCCATCAGCGAACTGTGGGCCGGACGCCTGAAAAACATGGGCTGCCCGGGTGAGAAAATTGCCGTTTCGCGCATGGGCGTCGATTTAACGCGCTTTACCCGCCGTCCGGTGAAGGTGCCGGGCAAACCGCTGCAGATCATCTCCGTAGCCCGTCTGACCGAGAAGAAAGGCCTGCATGTGGCCATTGAAGCCTGCCGCCAGCTTAAAGCGCGCGGGGTGGATTTCCACTACCGCATTCTCGGCATTGGGCCGTGGGAGCGCCGCCTGCGGACTCTTATCGAACAGTATCAGCTGGAAGATGTCGTAGAGATGCCGGGCTTCAAGCCGAGCCACGAGGTCAAGGCCATGCTCGATGAGGCAGATGTATTTCTGCTGCCTTCCGTAACGGGTGCCGATGGCGACATGGAAGGCGTTCCGGTGGCGCTGATGGAGGCGATGGCTGTAGGTATTCCGGTGGTATCGACTCTGCACAGCGGGATCCCTGAGCTGATTAAGTCTGACCATTCCGGCTGGCTGGTGCCGGAGAATAACGCGATGGCCCTTGCGGACCGTTTAGCCGCCTTTAGCGACATCGACCAGCAGTCGCTGGAGCCCGTGCTCCATAACGCCCGACAAAAAGTTGAAGCCGATTTTAACCAGCAGGTGATTAACCGCCAGCTAGCGAGCCTGCTGCAAACGCTGTAACGCCGAGGATGTATGCTGAAAAAGATTACCCGACGCACCTTTGTCTCTTCTCTGTCCGTTCTGGCGGCCACGCCCCTGCTGTCGTCCCGCATTGCGCGGGCGGCAAGCGGCAGAACGGTCTCTGTCAATCAGTACAATAACAACGACTGGATCGCCGCTTTTAAGCAGGCGTTTAATGACGGTGACACCGTCGTGGTCCCGGCCGGGCTCACCTGCGAAAACATCAATACGGGTATTTTCATTCCCGACGGTAAAACCTTGTTGATCCGCGGGGCGTTAACCGGCAACGGGCGCGGCCGCTTTGTTCTGCAGGAAGGCAGCAAAGTGATTGGCGAAGGTGCTGGCCGCACGGAGAACATTACGCTCGACGTTCGCGGCTCTGACTGCGTTATCAAAGGGCTGGCCATGAGCGGTTTTGGCCCGGTGACGCAGATCTACATCGGCGGCAAGAAACCCAGCGTGATGCGCAATCTGCTGATTGATAACATTAGCGTGAGCCAGGCCAACTACGCCATTCTGCGCCAGGGTTTCCATAACCAGGTGGACGGCGCTCGCATCACCAACAGCAAATTTAGCCATCTGCAGGGCGATGCGATCGAGTGGAACGTCGCCATCAACGATCGCAATATTCTGATCTCCGACCATGTTATCGACAACATCAACTGCACCAACGGCAAAATAAACTGGGGCATCGGTATTGGCCTCGCCGGCAGCACCTACGACAACGACTACCCGGAAAAACAAACCGTTAAGAACTTCGTGGTGGCAAACATCACCGGCAGCAACTGTCGCCAGCTGGTGCACGTTGAAAACGGCAAGCATTTTGTTATTCGTAATATCAAAGCCAAAAATATTACTCCCGACTTCAGTAAAAAAGCGGGGATAGACAACGCCACTGTGGCCATTTATGGCTGTGATAATTTCATTATTGATAATGTCGACATGGTTAACAGTGCAGGAATGTTAATCGGCTATGGGGTAATAAAAGGCGATTATTTGTCCATCCCGCAGAACTTCAAGCTCAACAATATTCACCTCGATAACCGCCAGCTTGCATATAAATTGCGCGGAATACAGATTTCATCCGGTAACGCCACGTCGTTTGTGGCGATAACCAATGTGGAAATGCAGCGTGCAACGCTGGAACTGCACAACAAGCCACAGCATCTTTTCTTACGCAATATCAATGTGATGCAGGAAGCCGCTGTGGGGCCCGCCCTGAAGATTAACTTCGACCTGCGCAAGGATGTGCGGGGCAAGTTTATGGCGAAAGACGAGACGTTGCTGTCACTGGCGAACATAAAAGCTGTGAATGAGAAGGGGCAGAGTTCGGTGGATATTGACCGGGTCGACCAGCAGGTAGTGAATGTGGAAAGGCTGAACTTTGCGCTTCCGCACAGATAATCGACAAACATCAGTTTTGAGACTATTCCTGGCATAAAAGCGCGATCTAATCAGATTACAACTACAGAAATTTGTGATGCTGAGGCGTAAGATTGCCTAAGGATTACGGCAAATCATGCTGGCGAAAACATGTTTAAGAGCTATAATTCGTCAACCATTTTAAGGTGGAAGAAATAATGATTAATTTGAAAGCAGTCATTCCGGTAGCAGGCCTGGGCATGCATATGCTGCCAGCCACAAAAGCCATTCCAAAAGAGATGCTGCCGATCGTCGACAAGCCAATGATTCAGTACATTGTCGACGAGATTGTTGCTGCAGGGATCAAAGAAATCGTCCTGGTTACGCACTCGTCCAAGAATGCGGTAGAAAACCACTTCGACACCTCTTACGAACTCGAGGCGCTGCTTGAGCAGCGCGTTAAGCGCCAACTGCTGGCGGAAGTGCAATCTATTTGTCCGCCGGGCGTGACCATCATGAACGTCCGTCAGGCGCAGCCGCTGGGGCTGGGTCACTCTATTCTGTGTGCCCGTCCGGTTGTGGGTGATAACCCATTCATTGTCGTGCTGCCGGATATCATCATCGATACCGCTTCTGCCGATCCGCTGCGATACAACCTGGCGGCAATGGTGGCACGTTTCAATGAAACCGGCCGCAGCCAGGTGCTGGCGAAACGCATGAAGGGCGATCTCTCCGAGTACTCCGTCATCCAGACCAAAGAACCGCTGGAAACGGAAGGGCAGGTGAGCCGCATCGTTGAGTTTATCGAGAAGCCGGATCAGCCGCAGACGCTGGACTCAGACCTGATGGCGGTTGGCCGTTACGTTCTGAACGCTGATATCTGGGCAGAGCTGGAAAAAACTGAGCCAGGTGCCTGGGATCGTATTCAGCTGACCGACGCGATTGCCGAACTGGCGAAAAAACAGTCCGTTGACGCCATGTTGATGACCGGCGACAGCTACGACTGCGGTAAGAAAATGGGCTATATGCAGGCGTTTGTGAACTATGGACTGCGCAACCTGAAGGAAGGGGCGAAGTTCAGAAGCCGCATCGAGAAGCTGCTGGCTAACGACTGATATTTCTGTCTCCGACCTGGCAAGCGGCAGTCATTATTTTGGTGTGTTAATATCCAACCAAAATGATGACTGCCGTTTTTTTTTATAAATTAAATAGTTACATGCAGTTATCCAGTCTACTCCTGGACCGCTTTGTAGCGATTTGTGCTTGTTTCTGAGGTCGTTTAGGACGACAATTACCGGCAGTTTTTTGTCTGAAACCAGACAAGAAAAATCATTTAATCAGACATCGCTCAGTGCACTGGTAGCTGTTAAGCCAGGGGCGGTAGCGTGCTCAATTTCTGAAACCGTTAATAAAAGCTCAGGTTTCAGAACGCCAATATCCAGACATATACACTAGACGGAACAGATAACGTGAAAATTCTTGTGACGGGTGGGGCCGGCTTTATCGGCTCAGCGGTTGTACGACATATTATTAAAAATACTCAGGACGATGTCATCAACGTGGACAAGCTGACCTATGCAGGCAACCTTGAATCGCTTAGTGAAGTCAGCGACAGCGACCGATATGCCTTTGAGCATGCGGATATTTGCGATAAAGACGCCATGGATCGCATTTTCGCAAAGCATAAGCCTGAAGCGGTGATGCACCTGGCCGCTGAAAGTCACGTCGATCGTTCTATTACCGGCCCGGCAGCGTTTATCGAAACCAATATCGTCGGCACGTATGTGCTTCTGGAAGCCGCTCGTGCGTATTGGTCAACGCTGGAGGAACAGGCGAAGAAAGCGTTTCGTTTCCATCATATCTCTACTGACGAAGTGTATGGTGATTTGCCGCATCCTGATGAGCATCCGGCATCAACTAAGCTGCCGCTCTTCACCGAAACCACGGCTTATGCGCCCAGCAGCCCGTATTCAGCATCAAAAGCCTCAAGCGACCATCTTGTTCGTGCCTGGCTGCGTACCTATGGTTTCCCAACTATTGTCACCAACTGTTCGAATAACTACGGTCCGTACCACTTCCCGGAAAAGTTGATCCCGCTGGTAATTCTCAATGCGCTGGATGGTAAAGCGCTGCCGATTTACGGCAAAGGCGACCAAATCCGTGACTGGCTGTATGTAGAAGATCATGCGCGTGCACTCTATACCGTTGTCACTCAGGGGAAACCGGGTGAAACGTACAACATTGGCGGTCATAACGAGAAGCAGAACCTGGACGTAGTACATACGATTTGCGATCTGTTAGATGAGATTGTGCCGAAAGAGGGGTCATATCGCGATCAGATTACTTATGTGGCTGACCGACCAGGTCATGACCGTCGCTATGCGATTGATGCGCATAAAATTGGCGTTGAACTGGGCTGGAAGCCTGAGGAGACGTTCGAAAGCGGAATTCGTAAGACGGTGGAATGGTATTTGAGCAATCAGAATTGGGTTAGCAACGTTAAAAGTGGTGCTTATAAAAGTTGGATCGAGCAGAACTACGGGGAACGTTAATAATGAATATTCTTCTGTTCGGTAAAACAGGGCAGGTGGGGTGGGAACTCCAGCGTGCGCTTGCTCCATTAGGTAATTTGATAGCGGTCGATGTGCATTCTAAGGAGTATTGCGGGGACTTTAGCAATCCGGAAGGGATCGCTGAAACCGTTCGTGCCATTAAACCCGATGTCATTGTTAATGCGGCGGCACATACAGCTGTCGATAAGGCTGAATCTGAGCCGGATTTTGCCAGACTCCTCAATGCAACAAGCGTTGAAGCGATAGCCAAAGAAGCCGCTAAAATAGATGCATGGGTTGTTCACTATTCTACCGACTACGTTTTTCCTGGTGATGGCGAAACGGCATGGCGTGAAACGGATTCGACTGCACCGTTGAATGTATACGGTGAGACAAAGCTTGAAGGTGAAAAGGCATTGCAGGCGCATTGTCCTAAGCATCTTATTTTCCGCACCAGTTGGGTATATGCGGGGAAGGGCAATAATTTCGCTAAGACGATGTTGCGGCTCGCAAAAGAGCGTCAGGAACTCTCCGTAATCAACGATCAATTTGGTGCCCCAACGGGCGCTGAGTTGTTAGCAGACTGTACAGCGCATGCAATTCGTGTCGCAATGATTAAGCCTGAAGTTGCTGGTCTCTACCATCTGGTCGCGTCAAATACGACCACCTGGTATGACTATGCGGCACTGGTATTTGATGAGGCCAGAAAAGCGGGTGTTGAGTTGGCTATTGAAAAACTCAATGCAGTTCCAACATCGGCTTACCCGACTCCTGCCCGTCGACCGCATAATTCACGCTTGAACACAGAGAAATTTCAGGCGAATTTTGGTCTTGTACTGCCTTCTTGGGATATTGGCGTAAAACGGATGCTCACTGAGCTTTTTACGACTCAATCAATTTAATGATTAAATGAATGCTTGAACAAAGGCATTTAAATTATAGAGAAATTATAATGGCTAAGCGTAAAGGTATTATTCTGGCTGGGGGTTCTGGCACTCGTCTTTATCCTGTAACTATGGCGGTAAGTAAGCAGCTGCTTCCCATTTATGACAAGCCAATGATCTATTATCCACTCTCCACGCTGATGTTGGCAGGGATCAGAGACATTCTCATTATCAGTACACCACAAGATACGCCGCGTTTTGAACAATTACTGGGTGACGGTAGCCAGTGGGGACTGAATCTACAATATAAAGTACAACCAAGTCCAGATGGCCTTGCACAGGCATTCATCATCGGAGAAGAGTTTATCGGCGATGACAACTGCGCTTTAGTGTTGGGAGACAATATTTTCTACGGACATGATCTGCCGAAGCAACTTGAAGCTGCAGTAAATAAAGAAGATGGTGCTACGGTGTTTGCTTACCATGTTAACGACCCCGAGCGTTATGGTGTTGTAGAGTTTGATAAAACAGGTACTGCTATTAGTCTGGAAGAGAAACCACTCCAGCCAAAAAGTAATTATGCTGTGACGGGGCTTTACTTTTATGATAACTCCGTTGTAGACATGGCAAAAAAACTAAAACCATCAGCACGTGGCGAGTTGGAAATTACCGACATTAACCGACTTTATATGGAACAGGGGCGCATGTCCGTTGCTATGATGGGGCGTGGCTATGCCTGGCTGGATACTGGAACTCACCAGAGTCTTATCGAAGCCAGTAATTTTATCGCCACTATCGAAGAGCGACAGGGGCTGAAAGTATCTTGCCCTGAAGAAATTGCATATCGCAAAGGCTTTATTACTGCTGAGCAAGTTAAGAAATTAGCTGCGCCACTTGCTAAAAATCAATATGGTCAATACTTGCTGAAAATGATTAGCGAATAGCATCTGGGGGCTCAGTAATGGATATTCAATTAATCCCTTTGCAAAAACATGGGGATGAACGTGGCGCACTTTTTGCTCTTGAAGAACAAAGGAATATACCGTTCGAAGTCAAGCGTATTTATTATATTCTCGATACACTCACGGGCGTGAGACGAGGCTTTCATGCACATAAGGCAACGCGCCAGTTAGCCGTTGTAGCAAGAGGTTCTTGCAAATTCCATATGGATGACGGCAAGGAAACGAAGCAGGTTGAACTTAACGACCCTGCAACAGCTTTGTTGATAGAACCTTATATCTGGCATGAAATGTATGATTTTAGCGATGATTGTGTACTGATTGTTATTGCTGATGATTACTATAAAGAATCTGATTATATCCGCAAATACGATGATTTTATCAGAAGAGTAAACTCCGGTGAAAATTCATAGATTAAGTGATGTCCAGACAACCTCGATTGGCGACGGTACAACTATATGGCAATTTGTCGTTATACTCAGAAATGCGGCAATTGGTAGTAATTGTAATATTTGTGCAAGTTCTCTAATAGAAAATGATGTTGTCATTGGAAATAATGTAACCATTAAAAGTGGTGTCTATATTTGGGATGGTGTCCGAATAGAGGATGACGTCTTTATAGGCCCTTGTGTAGCATTTACGAATGACAAATATCCTCGCTCAAAAGAATATCCAGAAGAATTTTTGCAAACAACTATACGCAAGGGGGCATCGATAGGTGCTAATGCAACAATCCTTCCCGGTGTTGAGATTGGTGAAAGAGCAATTATTGGTGCAGGTAGTGTCGTGACCAAAGATGTTCCGCCTTACGCAGTCGTAGTAGGTAACCCGGCGCAATTCATTAAATGGGTAGAGAAAAATGAAAAAAATTAGCTTTCTGGATCTTAATGCAATTAACCAGCGCCAACATAATGAATTGGTCTCTGCTTTTAGTAGAGTGCTAGATTCTGGCTGGTACATTATGGGAAAAGAGCTTGAACAATTCGAGCGTGAATTTGCAGAATATTGTGAAGTAGAACATTGTATTGGTGTGGCAAATGGTCTTGATGCATTGATACTCGTGTTGCGTGCATGGAAAGAACTGGGCTATCTGCAAGATGGAGATGAAGTATTGGTGCCATCAAATACTTATATTGCTTCTATTCTTGCCATAACAGAAAATAATCTTGTCCCTATCCTAGTTGAACCCGATATTGATACTTACAATATCAATCCAGCAGAACTTGAACGTCATATTACGGAAAAGACTAAAGCAATTTTACCCGTTCATTTGTACGGCTTACTTTGCAACATGCCTGAAATTTGTGCAATTGCGAAAAAATACAGTTTATTAGTTCTTGAGGATTGTGCTCAGGCACATGGCGCAATGCGTGATGGCCGGAAAGCGGGAGCATGGGGTGATGCAGCCGGATTTAGTTTCTATCCAGGGAAAAATTTGGGCGCTTTGGGTGATGCGGGGGCGATTACTACAAATAATACAGAGCTAGCTAATACTTTAAAAGCTCTACGTAATTATGGGTCACATAAAAAATATGAAAACCTTTATCAGGGATTAAATAGCCGCCTGGATGAATTACAGGCGGCTTTATTACGTGTTAAAATGTCCACATTGGCAGAAGATACTGCGATTCGTCAAAATATAGCGGAACAGTATATTCATGGAATTAAAAATCCAGCAATCACATTACCAGTAGTTGATAATAAAGAAGAACACGTCTGGCACTTGTTTGTGATCAGAACGACTAATCGTGAAAAGCTTCAGGCATATTTATTAGAGAACGGTATTCAAACTTTAATTCATTACCCACTGCCACCTCATAAGCAACAAGCATATCAGGAAATGTCAGGGCTTAATCTACCGATTTCAGAGAAAATTCATGCTGAAGTACTTTCTTTACCAATGAGTCCAGTGATGAGTGAAGAAGAAGTGAATTATGTAATTGATATAGTTAATAATTACAAATAATGAAACGATTTTTCCAGGTAACAATATTATCTGCAATTTATACATTCATCAAAATGATTGCAGGTTTTATCATCGGTAAGGTAGTAGCCATCTATACTGGCCCTACGGGAGTTGCGATGCTTGGACAGGTGCAAAGCCTGATGACCATCGTTACTGGTGTAACCACTGCTCCTGTAAGTACCGGCCTTGTTCGATATACTGCGGAAAATTGGCAAGAAGGAAAAGAGGCTTGTGCGCCATGGTGGCGTGCATGCCTCAAGATTACCTTGTTATTGTTCTTGCTGATTGTTCCTGTTTTCATACTGTTTTCCAAAAGTTTAAGTGGTTTACTCTTCAACGATAACCAGTATGCATGGTTAATTATTTTTGCATGCTGTGTATTGCCATTTACAGTTTTAAATACATTGATTGCTTCGGTTTTAAACGGTCAACAAAACTATAAGCAATATATATTGCTCGGAATGTTATCTGTATTTGTCTCCACCATATTCATGGCTTTTCTGGTTATTTCATTTGATCTTAAAGGTGCATTAATCGCTACGGCATTAAACAGTGCTATTGCAGGCGCTGTATTAATTCTGTTTTGCATCAATAAATCCTGTTTTAGGTTAAAATATTGGTGGGGTGAAACAGATAGAGACAAAGTTAGAAGTATTTTTAAATATACACTTATGGCTTTGGTTTCTGTTGCTTCAATGCCCGTTGCTTTATTGTGTGTTAGAAAAGTATTGATTGCAAATACCGGCTGGGAAGATGCTGGTCAATGGCAGGCAGTCTGGAAAATATCAGAGGTTTATCTTGGTGTAGTAACAATTGCTTTATCAACATATTTTTTACCAAGGTTAGCAATTTTAAAGTCAAGTTTACTCATAAAAAAAGAAGTAAACAGTACTATATTATATGTACTGTCAATAACGATATTCATGGCATTGAGTATCTATTTATTCCGTGACCTTATTATAACTATTTTGTTTACTGATGAATTTAGGTCTGCCCGTGAATTATTTTTTTTCCAACTAATGGGAGATGTAATAAAAATTGCCGGATTCCTTTATGCATATACACTTCAGGCTCAGGGGCATACTAAAGTTTTCATTACCTCTGAAGTGCTTTTTTCGGCCTTATTTGTCATTGCTTCTTCTTTCTTTGTCGTAATTTATGGGGTACAGGGAGCAAACATAAGTTATGTCTTAACATATGGCTTATACTTCGTCTTTGCTTTTGTTTTTACAAACTATATTAATGTACGAAAAGATAATCAAAATTAGAGGCTAAAGTTTGAAAATAATTATTCCTGTTCTAGGATTTGGAAGAGCTGGTGGTGAGAGGGTTCTTTCTAAGTTGGCAACAGAACTGATGAGTTGTGGTCATGATGTAAGTTTTATTGCTCCCGATAATAAAAACGAACCATATTATGAGACTACAGCAAGTATTATTAGAAGTGAAGTTAGGAAAAGTCGCTTTAAACTTATTAGAATCATTAGTCTATATTATAATCTTTGGCGTAAATGTATAGAATCAAAACCCGATGTGGCAATTGCAAGCTTTCATTTAATTGCTTACCTCGTGGC